>JAEORO010000184.1 GCA_016840855.1 Candidatus Thorarchaeota archaeon
CTCAATAGACAGTTTAATAATGAACCATAGTGAATAGCGATTTAGCTTAGAGGATTAAACTCCCCTAATTGATGATTAGCGATAATGCCATTTTGAATCTCGCTTTTGGTTCAGGCTAGAACCTCACATTGATTCATGTTGTATGGTGGGTAATGATAAGATGAGTAAGGAGAAACACGTCTACACGTTTGGTGCAGGAAAAGCAGATGGAAATGCCTCAATGAAGAACCTATTGGGAGGTAAAGGAGCATCGCTTGCAGGAGCAACATTACTTGGTCTCCCGGTCCCGCCAGGATTCACAATCTCCACGGATGTATGCAATATGTACCTCACATCCGGAGGATTAAGTGAAGAAGTCAAATCAGATGTCAAAAAAGCGATGGCACTGATTGAAGAATACATGGGCATGAAATTTGGAGACCCCAAGAATCCACTTCTTGTATCTTGCAGGTCTGGTGCACGAAGCTCAATGCCGGGTATGATGGAAACCGTACTCAACGTTGGTCTAACAACGTCCACAATCCCAGGTCTCGTTGAAACAACCCAAAACGAGAGATTCGTCTATGACTCGTATAGACGTCTCATTATGATGTTCTCCGATGTTGTCATGGAGAAGGCTGCAGGGATAGAGCCTGAAGAGGGTTTAGGCATTCGACAGCGACTCGAGAGAATCCTAGAGAGGAAGAAAAAGGACGTGGGCTGCTTGACTGACACATGCCTGAAGGTGGAAGATCTAAAGGAAATTGTGGAGGATTTCAAAGACACCATCAAAAAGACAATGGGTGTTGAATTTCCAGATGATCCCTACGACCAGTTGTGGGCTGCAATTGGTGCAGTCTTCAAGAGCTGGGGAGGCGCCCGTGCTGTAGCGTATCGAAGGATTGAGAACATCCCTGATGAGTGGGGAACAGCTTGCACAGTTCAGAGTATGGTCTTTGGCAACATGGGCGACAGCTCAGCGACAGGAGTGGCATTCTCTCGAAACCCAGCAACAGGTGAGAATAATTTCTATGGAGAGTTCCTCATAAATGCGCAGGGCGAGGATGTCGTAGCAGGTATACGAACTCCAAATGCGATGAATGAAGAAAGTAAAAATGAACAAAGCAAGGATTTACCTACACTTGAAGAAACCATGCCTGAAATTTACGAACAGCTTGTTGACATAAAGAATACGCTGGAAAATGACACCAAAGACATGGTTGATATCGAATTCACAATTCAGGAAGGAAAATTGTTTCTAGTTCAGCACAGGGTAGGTAAAAGAACAGCTACTGCGGCACTAAATATTGCAATGGATATGCTTCATACCAAGTTTATTGATGAACCAGCAGCTATCCTTAGAGTTGATCCAGAACAGCTTGGACAACTCCTCTATCCAATACTAGACCCAAATGCAGAAGCTGAAGCCAAGCTAATTGCCAGAGGGCTCCCAGCAGGGCCAGGTGGCGCATCGGGTCAAATCGTCTTTACATCTGAGGCTGCAGTTGAAGGGCATAAGAATGGTAAGAAAGTAATCCTTGTACGCGAAGAGACCAGTCCCGAAGACATCGAAGGTATGCGGGCTGCAAATGCTATTCTCACAGCTCGAGGAGGGATGACAAGCCATGCTGCGCTTGTAACACGCGGATGGGGCAAATGCTGTATTGTTGGTGCGGCAGGTCTCGATATTAATACATTTGAGAAAACGCTGACTGTTAACGACAAGGTGTACAGAGAGGGTGATCTTCTAACCCTCAATGGCACCATGGGCTTGGTCTATGATGGCGAGTTACCAATGATTGAGGCAACTGAAAACCCAAAACTAAAGGAATTCATGAGCCTAATCGATAAGTACCGTAGACTAGGAGTGCGAGCAAATGCAGATAATCCTGAAGATGCTGAGATTGCTTTAAAGTTCGGAGCTGAGGGTATAGGCCTTCTCAGAACGGAGCATATGTTCTACGGGGAAGGAAGCAGTGAACCTTTATTCCTTCTCCGGAAAATGATTCTGAGCAACACAAAGCGAGAGAGACAGCATGCGCTTCAAGAACTCGCACCGTATGTCAAAGAAGACATCAAGGCTACTCTTGCAGTTATGAATGGATTGCCAGTAACTATCCGTTTGCTCGATCCGCCCTTGCATGAGTTTGTCCCCCAGTCAAGAATTGGCCAAGAAAGACTGGCTCATTCATTGGGCATCACAGTTGATGATGTTCGGAAACGCGGCGAGCAGATTCATGAACAGAATCCAATGATGGGTTTACGGGGCGTGCGCTTAGGGATTGTTTATCCTGAGGTCTATGAGATGCAGGTCAGAGCCATTCTTGAAGCTGGCGCAGAACTAATGCAAGAAGGTAAGAAGGTTTCTTTAGAGATAATGATTCCAGTCACTATTGGTTCCGCGGAGCTCAAGACAATGGAGTTGATAGTTGATCGGGTCTACAAGGAGGTTCGGGATGAAGTTGGTTTTGACATCCCATACCTGTATGGTACAATGATTGAGATCCCAAGAGCCTGCATGCGTGCTGGAGATATGGCTGAATCAGCTCAGTTCTTTTCTTTTGGTACTAACGACCTCTCGCAGATGGGTTTCGGTTTCAGTAGGGATGACATAGATTCATTCTTGCCAGAATACCTAGACCGTCATATCCTAAGAAATGATCCATTTGTTAGCATCGATAAAAGAGGTATAGGTCAACTCATTGAGATTGCAATTGAGAGAGGAAAAAAGACTCGACCTGACATCAAACTTGGAGTGTGTGGAGAGCATGGTGGAGACCCTCGATCTGTTGAGTTCTTCCACGATATAGGTCTAAACTATGTTTCATGTTCACCATACAGATTACCAATTGCGAGATTAGCTGCAGCTCAAGCGGCAATAAAATCAGTTGATTGGTTACTTCTGAAAGATAGAACAAAATAGAAATTGGAGGAGCTTCTTATCTTGGAAGCTGCATCAACTATTTTCTCTTTTGACTTTTTCACCGTCTACAGTGGTTTCTTTATCATTATGGAATCACATTGTGCAAAAAAGATGTCATAAAATATACGAAAGTAGTAAAGGCTGCGAGGTCAAAACTTAAAACTGAGATATCGCGGCCAAGGCACCAATTCACATCATCTCCTAAGGGTTGATAGAATGAAACGGATATTGGTGACTGGCAGTTATGGTCAAATTGGGACCGAGCTAATTGGTGCTTTGAGGAAGAAATATGGTGGCGACAATGTTGTAGCCACTGGAAGAAAAAAGCCTCCTGAAATTCTCAAGAAAGACGGACCTTATTTACAGCTCGATGTACTTGACGAAAACCAGTTACATGCAATGCTCGTTGATAATGACATCGATATTGTGATACATAATGCATCCGTTCTTTCAGGGGTTGGTGAAAAGAACCCCCAACTAGCCTATAGGACCAATATTGAGGGGTCCTACAATGTCCTCGAAGCCGTTAGAATTCTTGAACTAGATCAGGTCATGATTCCAAGTTCGATTGCAGCTTTTGGACCTAGTACTCCAAAAGAAAATACACCAAATGATGTCATCACAAGACCGACAACAGCATACGGTGTTTCCAAAGTCTTCATTGAATTATGGGGAGAATACTATGTCAAACGTTATGGCGTAGACTTCCGCTCACTGCGTTATCCCGGTATTGTCAGTTCAGAGGCATTTCCAGGTGGAGGCACAACTGACTATGCTGTTGAGATTTTCTATGAAGCACTAAGACACAAGAAGTACACCTCATTTCTTGACAAGGGAACCTATCTCCCTATGATGTATATGCCAGATTGCACCAAGTGCACCATAGACCTAATTGAAGCGGATGTGAGTAAGCTAAAGCATAGGAGTTTCAATATTACTGCAATGAGCTTTGCACCAGAGGAGCTTGCTGCGGAAATAAAGGAACACATTCCTGAGTTTGAAATAAGTTATGAGCCTGACTTCAGGCAGGAGATAGCTGAGTCTTGGCCAGCATCACTTGATGACAGTGCAGCCCGCCAGGAGTGGGGCTGGAAGCCAGATTATGACTTGCCAGCTATGACCAAGGATATGTTGGATAAGCTTTCAAAGAAGCTCGGAATCAGCTATTGAAACTCAATTCCATCGTCACCTTTATGTCAAAGCATGCTGGTTGAGAAAACACTGAAACGGTGAACTTCATGGATAGACAGCCGCTTTACTTCACCATTTTCATCTTATCCATTCTAATCTGTTCTTCATTCTATCTATCATGGGCTGGAGATAGAGGATTGGGAGAGGTTTCTGTGACAAGGTTGTCAGTTGAAAGTGCTCCCGGTAGATCTGTTGAAGTTCTCATTTATTCACCAAGAACTGCAAATCACTACGAACCGATGCCAGTGATTCTGACTATCCATGGGCTCACAGGGTCAAAGGAAGGAATGTTTCCATTCAATATCGAGCTTGCACGACGAAACTTTACTGTGGTGTCTATAGACCTTCCAGGACATGGAGACTCACTTACGCAATTTGACATCTCTGATTTCTCCCAAATGGCACAAGATGCCTATGCCGCCTTGAGGTATGTGCAAACCACCTTCGCAACTGTTGACAATCAGAGCTATGGCGTTCTTTCGCACTCGCTTGGTTTTCGAGTAGCAATTGAGCTTGAAAATTTTCCATTATCACCAAAGGCATATGCTGCAGTTGGAGATGTGGGTAAACTAACCCAAAATGAGTTCGTTGAATTTCCAAAGAACCTACTATTTGCGATTGGATTGCTTGATGAGATAGTGAGCCAACAAGATGCGCTACAAGCAATCCGTGTAGCCACCGATAATGAATCAGCAGTTGCAGGCGTAACCTATGGATCGTTAGATAACAAGACAGCTTATAGACTCTCATTTGGCATCTCAAATCATGCCTCTGAAATTGTTGATAGTACTTTAGTCAATGAAACAATATCGTGGCTAGTTCAAGGTGTACAAGGAGAATCACAACTACTGCATACAAAACCACCTTCAGAGCAGGTTTACTCCAATGAAAATGTAGCATCAATAACTGGTTCGTTCTTTATTCTTATTTCAGTAATCCCAGTTATGTGGCTAGTTTACAGTTTCCTTCCTGAAAGATTTAGACCTCGCCGAATATTGAACAAGAATCATATCTATAATTTCAGAAAGACCTTGGGAATTAGCTCTATTCTTGGAGCAGGAATGGTAATTGTATACATTACGAGTGCACTTCTCGGATTGTATCTCGAGGACATTGGAATCACTTGGTTGAACTTAATGTCTGGGACGGGACTTATTCTATTCCTGATTTTTGAAGTAATTGCCATGATTTTGCTGATGATTTTGTTCATGGGTTCCAAGAATACAAGCACAATACTATCGATTGCAGGGGTGGAGGTTTCGATTGGTATCAAAGCAGAAGTTATGGATATTCTAAAGGGCTTTATTGTTGCGGGTTTTGGTATATCTTGGATTCTATTTTGGCTTACACTCGCTAAGAGTGTAGGACCTGGTGTACTTCTGTTATTGATCAAATTACCTATTGGAATCCGAAGCGTTGATACAGCAATTTTGACAATTGTCGCGATTCCATTCTTTTTAGTTGAAGCTACTTGGATTAGATGGCTACTGGCAAACAAAATGAACCAGATTGAGATTTTTGAGCGGATTAGACAGATTGGAGTTCTCTTAATTTCCAGATTCGCAATGGTTGGAGTTTTGACTGTTTTAGTAATCATCGGTGCATCTGGAGCTGGCGTACCGCTAGGAAGAATCGTTCTTGTTGGTGTAATCTGGGTACGCATTATTATAGTCCAGTTACTTGCCACATTGATTTTGTCATGGGCTTCTTTAAAGTTTGAGAACACTTGGTCTGCAGTAATGGTTGTATCATTTATTTTCTCACTGGTGCTTGTAGCCACGCTACCTATTGTCTAGAAGCTTTCTTTCTTTGGTTTGCTTGCTCGATAGACTATCACCGAAGAAATAACAACAAGTTCGATTGATATTCCAATTATTAGAAAGAATCTCAATAGGTCAGGATTGCTGGGATTTAAGTCAACATCCTTGAACAAATCATAGAAGTATATCTCGTGCATGGGATTATGGACCAAGCCATCACCGTGCAACCAAGCTCGCCACACACGAAAATCTGTTTCTTGGGATAACCAAAGATATGGAAAATCATACGCTATTGTTTCCTGGAGAACATTGAGAACCTGTGTTCGTTCATCTTTATCAACTACAGTTCTTTGCTGTGTAAACAAAGAATTCACTAATGAGTTATTGTAACCTATTCTTCTAGCGAGAAAACCTTCATGATATATTATTGGAAACAAATAGTCATCTGGATCTGCAAAATCAGGAGTCCATCCTGTAAAATAAACAAGTATTCGTTGATTTCGTAACCAATCTACATAGACTGGCAATGGAAGACCTTCTTGTGTGCAATCCATCGGTTGGTGAAGTCCAGTTTGGTTGGCAAGAGGAGAAGCCCAGATGGTTATAAGAGCTTCTTCCATCAAAGTGTAAAACAGACTTGGCCCAGATGAACTAAGAGCATAATTCAACTTGATTGTATTTTCAAGTGCATTAAGTACATTGACAAAGTTAGAATCTGTCATGGCCTGATTCCATTCTTCCACAGCCATGGTCAGGTTTCGTGAAAATTCAAACAGAGTCCCATTGTGACCGTACATACCAATGGGGATTGGTCCCTGTGAGCGAACTCCGAAACGCAGTAGTTCTTGGTCCACAAAAGCATCAAACAGGAATGCAAAATATACCGCTTTCCTGAAGTGAATGTTGCTAAAGGGACTTTGATAATCGGTTTCGTTTATGCGTATGGTTGCCATATTGAATCCAGCGAAGAGAAGAGAAAAACTTAGGTCTCCAGTAGAAACAAACAGATCGGGGTTAGTAGTATTCCTGGATAGTGGACTCCAGGTTTCAAAAGCATCGGTTTTTAGCCAATCGCATCCGTCTGTTGTTCCAGCTTGAAGGTTTAGTTTTCTTGAATTTGAGTCTTGATTTATTTGAATTATGACATTGATTATACTACCTGCCATTGGACTAGTTGAGCTTCTCCAATAGTTAGAATTCACCCCGAGTTCAATATAGTCATCCAAGAACCAATCAACTAATTTGTACGGTCCTGTTCCACACATATCTTCAGCCATATGATTTTCAAACTCACCAAAATCGACCCCGTAATTTTCCCATGTCGCAAGTGAAGGATTAGAGGCGTGTAATAGCGCATAAGTTGGGCTCATAATGGATCCTGCTGAAGTTGATAATGCAGCAATAAAGGGAGAATATGGTTCTTCCAGAACAAACTGTATTGTGTAGTTATCTAGAATGTTAATCGCGCCTGAGGATGATATCCAATCGTTGAATGCATTTTGATATGCAATTGAAGTAGAACCTTCATTGTATGCAATGTTTTCTAATGCAAATCCACCTTTTAGAGGCTCAGCAATCATCCACATGGGCCCCCATTCAGCAAAAATTTTCATCCCTCTCTCTATGTTCCATTTTACGCAGCTTGCATTGAAAGGAGTCGCGTCATGAAAGCTAACGTCTTGCCGTAGCTCAATTGTGTATTCCAAGCCATCTGAAGATACAAGAGGAGAGGATTCTGCGAGTAATGGTTGAATAGGTTCAGAGTCGTTGATGCCAAATGGATAAGTATAGAGAGTTTCATAGACATTATACATTATCCAATTTCCGATCCTCTCATAATTTACATGAGGATCAAGGGAGTCAGGACCTGTAGATACCTCCCAAATAACAACGTCATTAGATGAGGAGGCTAATGACATTGGATCAAAATGCAGCCCGTAGGCAGTTTGCAGACTAGAGAGGGACACTCCTAATATTAGAATTACAACTAGACATGGAATGTAAGTCTTCGAGAACTCTATTATTATTCCCTCACACACTCTGTCAAACACGATATCAGCAGAAACGGTATAAACTTGTCGCGATAAAGGTTGGACTACATGCATTTCCAACAGGGAAAATCTTGTGCCATTTACATGAAGTGTGAAAAATCAATCTTCTACGACCTGAAATTCGAGACCCTTGTCGTGCAACAGTTTTAGCATAAGTTTCACTGCTTTATCATCAGGGACCTCTAGTATCATCTCAAGCTCAGCTCTATTTGGTGGGATATCTGGGTCGAATCTGTCTTGATTAATTTCTATCACACTCACACCAGATTGAGCTACAATACTGAGTACCTTATTCATACTGCCAACCCTATCAAGAATTGAACCCCTTACTCTCACAGATCGACCTAGTCGGAACAACTCTTTCTCAACGACTCTTGACAGGGAGGACATATCGATATTGCCACCCGAAAGAACTGCAACTGCTTTCTTTCCTTTGATGTCTATCTTACCGTGTTGAAATGCTGCAAGACCGACGCAACCCGCTGGCTCAACAACAATCTTAGCTCTTTCTAGAAGCATGAAGAGAGTTCGGGTGACTTCCAACTCTTCAACAGTGACAACTCCAGAAAGCAAACCCTTCGCGATCCTGAACGTCAGTTTCCCAGGTCTCTTAACTGCGATTCCATCACAAATAGTATCTAAATTTTGAACGTTGACTACTTTTCCCGCTTCAATAGATGCTTTCATTGATGCAGCTGAGGCAGCCTCAACTCCATAGATCTCTACTTCAGGACGTTGTTCCTTAACAGCAATTCCAATCCCTGATACGAGACCTCCACCACCAACAGGCACAGCAATGATGTCAACATCAGGGCAGTCGTTAAGAATTTCTAGCCCTATGGTTCCTTGGCCTGCAATTACATTCTCATTATTGAAAGGATGTAGAAAGGTCGCTCCGGTTTTTTCTGCCAATTCTCGTGCATGAGCAAGAGCATCATCAAAAACAGCTCCATGAAGCACAACATTAGCTCCATACCCTTCTGTGGCTTGAATCTTGGCAACAGGAGAAAACACTGGCATGACAATAGTTGATTTTATTCCTAATCTTGTTGCAGCATATGCAGTTCCTTGTGCGTGATTACCTGCAGATGCAGCTACAACACCTGCTTTCTTCTCTTCATCTGAGAGTTGCGACATCGCATAAGCAGCACCTCTGACTTTGAAGGATCCAGTTTTCTGTAAATTCTCCAGTTTGAGATAGACATCACCACCAGTAATCTGGCTAAAGGTTGATGTATGGTCAAGTCTGGTCACATGTTTAATACCTTGCAGAATCTCTTGAGCATCCAAGATTTTTGAATATACCTTGCTGTATTTTCCCATTGTAGCCACAGTGTCAAATAAAACACTCAATCAGATTAATGATTCCTATACTAGACTAGCATTAGAAGGCCAAGAACAGAGTTCATGAAAATTGGGAATAATAGCCAGATGATATAGTTTCCAGGTGGAGCTGTAAATCTATTGAGTTTGGTTGGAATAAACCTGAAGTACCCATTCTCTACCGGTGTCCAAAGCCAAAGTTCCATTACTTTGCTCATGAAAGGTTCCAATAACACAAAATCAGCGAGTAACGCAAGCCATCCTGAGAACAAGCATGCCAATATTCCATCAAATCCTAGTGATAATGCAACTAGGTAGCTTGCTTGAATTGAGAATACCCAAAGGAAGATGATCCATATCGGTACATTCCTTACAAAAGGACCATTTCTTTCCTGTCGAGTATAATAATAGTATCCTTGTGAAGAAACGAGATGTTCACCAATCATTGCAATGGTCATGATTAGGAATATGTGAGGTAGTATCCTCCAGCTAAATTCCTCCCACATAAGATTGGATGTAAAACTTGAAAGAATTACAAACGTCACTAAAAGTATGAAGTTTCTGACTTTGAATGACATAGACGACTATCACCGTTTTAGCTTTCCTTTTGCAGTATCGATGAATTCCGATGTTCTCTTTCTAAGCGAAATGACCCAAGCTTTCCCCACTTTTTCTTTCTCGATTCTCTGAGTAGCTAGGCTCCTTTGTACCTTCAAAATAAGATCTACAGCCTTCCCGACTGTCCTGCGATCAATGCCTGTTGCTTTGGAAATCCCCGCTATTGACATTGATGGTTTTTCTTTCAAAACTTGAAGGACTGCGGTCATCGCTTGAGCTAAGTCTACACGTGGAACAGTAAGTGGGAGTCTCATTTCTTTTCAGATATATTATCACTAAATTTACATATATACATTATTATGTACACACAATAATGTTTACACTGTAGTGTATATACTATTGATTTTGTTTCTTCCAGATGTACATCGAAAATTCATTGACTTTATTGAATCCAATTGATTCACACAAATGACGTGCGCGAGTGTTCGTGGTAACAGCTAGTTTAATTTTCTCAGTTTTAGGTTCAACCTTGAGGATGCATTTATTGAGTTGTTCAATAAAAAATGTTTGAAGCCTTATTTCCTTTTCCTAGACCAACTAACAATATACTATTTGTCAGAAGTCAAGCCAGTTCTATACGAATCCAACAAGCTATCTAGAGTCGTGAAAGGATCTTTTGTTACTCGATATACGTCTTAATTAGCGATTCAACATCATTGAGGTTATTAACAATCATCACTTGCAACATTTTCTAGTTTCTAATTGTCTTCTTGATCAATAAATCTACTGCGCTTTTCTCCAACTGTAAATTGAATTTTCATGTACTTTTTCAAATCCAAGCGATGCGTAAAGGTACCTAGCATTATTCTTCAATGTCACATCAAGATTTACTTTTGATAATGCAGGTTCAGATTCAGCAAGCCGTTTCATCGATTGTACAAGCAATGACTTTCCAAGTCCCCGACCCCTAAACTCCTTTTTAATCACAATATCTGGAATATATCCAGTGTCCCCATCTCTTACTGTCATAAAACAAGCACCAGCAGGAGTATCATTACTGAACAAAATCCAGGATGATGATTCACGGTAATCTCCAAACCTGCTAGCCTCAATACTCTCTAGGAGACGCGTGCTACCTTCTAAGGAACCAAAGAAATCAGGAAATACATTTTGGTCGACATGACCATCATTTCCTTCAAATACAAGTTGAGAAATCTTTTCTCTTATTTCCGGAGTATATGGTTCGAAACTCATACCTTCCGAAAGCTCAGGCTCAGCTAGAGCTTCTATATCACTCCGAGGCAAGGTCATATGCATCCTATCATATTTTGAAAAACCAATCTCAACAAAGTGCTTTGATAATTCTTCAGAAATCCAAGGACCTCCAGTTGTGATGTGGGGATAGTCATTTTTGAATCTTTCAAATAATGCGCTAACAAGCCTCTTCTCTATCTCAACATCGCCAGCAGCGTAGGCAAAATTAATTCGAACACTCGCTTTCCCAAAAAGGGCCATCCCTTTGAGAAAACCATCTTCTGAGTATTCACCATATACACAGGCTTTGTTTTCAGTAATTGAATCTTTGATTTGCTCTGCAAAATTATCTGGAAGGCTATCATCTTTTGTGAGTTCCCTATATCGTTTGATAATAGAGTCAATATCATCAAAATGATCTTTTCTAATTTCACGAATCATAAGGAAAAAGAATTTAGAGATATCATAGTAGTTACCATTTACGCAATTATTAGGAGCCATTCTCGAAATCTTGTCAGTTTTGATAATTTCTTAAATCCATTCTTCTATTTCCCACCAATTAGATAGATTGTACCAATTAGGGGAATTCTAGGTCAAAACACTCTGTGTTTGATATCAATATCTCTCTTCCTAAGCTCATCAATGAAGAGGTTTGGAGGAATGCATCTTTCTGGTGTAAGTACGCCACGCTTGGAGATTCTACCATCCGCCATCATAATGGCAGTAACTGAAGCTGGAAATGATGTTGTGCGCATCATAGATGTCAATCCTGTTGTATCATCATAGTAGTCAATTACTTCATACTCAACATTTCTAGCCTCTGTCCCCTTCCAACCTTCGACCGTTACACGAATAAGAGTCACATCTTTTCCTGAGGGGGGTAAGTTCTTTTCAAGAAGATTTTCAAGAACTCTACGCGGATTGATTTTCTTTCCATCAACATCAATTTCTTTGCTATCCATTAAGCCCAGTTTCATTATGCACCACATCTTATGGCCATGACCTGGATAGCGAATGGTCTTGTAATCTAATTCTTTCACCTTCCCCTCGTAGGTATGAGGAAGTGTTGATGTCCCTCCACTTGTGTTGAATGCCTCTAGCTTACCAAACGGTTCTGGAAAAACTATCTCTTCAAATCCGACTAGAGGTTCCTCTATTGTGATTTTCCCGTCCCGCAATGCAACACAAGGTTCAATGTACTCGTTGATCAAGCCTTCAACAGAGAATATTAAAGAATAATTGAGAGGTGGACGAGGTTCTTGCTGAAGACCACCTACACGGATTTTCACGCTCTCAGTACGATCAAGGTACTCAATCCCTTCCCTGGCAAGCACGCTCACCATTCCAGGTGCAAGACCACAGTCTGGCACTACTGTGACACCAGCGTCTTTCGCTTGATCGTTCATTTCAAGCTGTTTCTGAACTATGGTCCACCCACCACCCAAATCGCACATGTGAGTACCAGTTTCAATTGCTACCTCTGTATGTAGGACATTTACGGTATAGCTGACTGCACTAATGACCGAATCAACTTTTGAAAACACTTTGACGAGTTGGTCACGTTTCTTTGCATCAATCTTTTCAGCAATAGCCTTGTCACCTACTTCTTTTGCCAAAGCTTCTGCACACTTGATGTCAATGTCCGCAAGCACTATCTGCTCGATACTATCTTGCTTGACAAGATCGTAGGCAGCACCTTTACCCATCTGTCCAGATCCAAGTACTAGAACCTTCATGACAAGCTCGCCTCAAGATACGATTGTCAAATGTGGAGCAACGGCATGTAAAAACAATTCCGTCGAGCGCTTTCTTTGTCTATAAATGCCGATATCATTCACTTATCGGAGAGAAGATGATCCTTCGTTCATACTTCTCTTGAAAAGATTGGTTGTTTTGATATTAGATTTGGAAGAAGCAGCCTCTGTTTCGGTGCGAAGCTTGTTTTCTTATCAATCTCTTTGGCTAATTCCTGAATGCTCATAGTGACTTGGTCTTTCATTTCGCGTCGTCGTATGACAAGCTTTCCACTATCCTTCTCTTTTGCCCCGACAACACAGATGTATGGAATCCAGAGTTTCTCAGCACTCCGAACTTTCTTTCCGACAGTCTGAGAACGGTCATCAATCTCATATCGAACCCCATACTTATCAAGCGTCTTTCCCAATTCAATGCAATAGTCTATGTAGCTATCATCAACAGGTGCAAGACGCACTTGTACAGGAGTCATCCAGAGGGGGAGATGAGGTACTTTTCCAGCTAATTTCTGCTTATGCGCATGTTCTAATACACCATAAAGTACTCTCTCAATTGATCCAGATGGAGAGGTATGAAGAATCAATGGGTATTTCTCTTTTCCATCTTCATCCACATATTTTATGTTAAATCGTTCACTATTCTCAACATCGATTTGGACAGTACCCAAACAAGCAGCTTTCTTCTGCTCATCAACCACGTTCCATTCGCCCTTGAAAATGAAGTACGCATATCTCTGGTCGAAAATCTCAAGCATCAGTGGTTTTCCAATTCGATTTACGACCTTTAAGACAAACTCTTTATTTTCCTCATAGAAGGATCTGAGAATTCTAAATGAAACCTCGTAGGAAACCTCGAACTCAGCATGGATTTTCTCGATGAATTCAAGTTGACGAAGGACAGCTTCTTTGGCTCCTTCTTCGTCGGCAACAATTTCATGGATATCAGGCATGGTGAAAACACGAGGACGACGCATACCAGCTAGTTCTCCACTCTGTTCTCTCCTGAATGAAGGTGCGATCTCGAATAGCTTCAGAGGTAATTGTTTGTAAGACACGTGCGCTTGTGATATGAGGAGGAATTGTCCAAAGCATGCACTGAATCGGGCAAAGTATTCTCGGTCACCAGAGCGTACAACATATTGACGGGAAGGAAACCTCTGGAGATAAGATTTCAATGAGGGGTGTTGATAGTCATAGATGAGTGGAGTTTGGAGAACATGTGCCCCATAATCAACCATCTCAGTAATAACACGTTCCTCAATCGCCTTCTTCAAGGTCAGTCCTCGAGGAGGCCAGCGAAAATTACCGGCATCTGATCCAGGTTCATAATCGACAAGTTCTAGCTGCTTCATCAGCTCAATGTGCGGAGGAGGTTCTTGTGCAGTCCTGTCTTTTGCAGTTTCATATTGCATGTAGAGTTCTAATTCCTTGTATTTACTGTAGTCGAAATCTTTGATTGGAGTCAATTTCCCACCGGGTTCCATGATGAAGAACTCTGAGGTGGACTTCTCTTCAGCAACAAGTGCAGTGAGATCCTCACCTTCGGTGATGTCAACATCCGCAACCTTTGAAATCTCCTTTGAAATATCTAAAACCTTCGAACGTTCAGCAAGAGGATGTCCTTTGCAGTGAATCTCAAATGCCTTATACCAGCCAAATGGTACTCTCACTACGTCGTATCCTCGCTCCTTGAGATCTTTTTCAACAGCCTTGAGAAGTTTCAGACCGACGCTTGGCTTTGATGGATTCTCAGTCAAGTGTACCCAAGGATAAACAATAATTTTCTCTTCTTTGACCTCGTCAGCTGCGCTAGCAATCATATCAGCAGTAGCTTTTGCAGCAGCTTGAATATTGTGAGCATCTGTTGTTTCAGCAGCGATGAAATTGACTAAGCAGGAATCATCAGTCTTGTAGACTTTCTCTTTTACATCTTCTGCATTCTTGAGCGCTTTTCTTTTGGCTTCATATGAAAAGCCATCGCTGTGAATTTGTAACATTCTCACTTTAAAGACCTCAGCTGGTTATGTCATATTTCGTTTCTTACTTAAGCTTGGCGTATTGGAGCTTTCTATGTGAATATGATGTGATTAGGAATATGGATAGAGCAGATGTTCCATCAATCAAGAGGGTGACTTGTACTTTGTTTTTGCAAGAATAGCAACAAGCACAACTCCACCTAACTCGATTCCAATACAAATTATCACCACTACATCGAATAGAGGTGGGAGTGTTATCATCAACATGGTTGATGGAAACACATATACAAAGACTGTATCAGAAACTGAATTTCCTAAATCATCAGCTAGGACTATAGTAAGATTATAGAAGCCATACCCAAGAAATGAGAGAGAAACAAAAATTGGCGTACCCGCAGTCCAAGTTCCTGAATCAAAAACTGTCCCATTAAGATAAACGGAATATGTATTGGGATCAGAATCAATTCCAACCCAACTGATACTGTTTGTTAGATCGCCAGCAAATAGAAACAAGTCAGAGGGGGTGCTTACAACAGGTATCTGGTCAGTAGGATATACAATGACCACAACTTCTGATACTGCACTTTGTGAAAAGACATCATCAATATACAATGTATAATTGTAAGCGCCAACACTCAATCCATCAACATTCCATGTAAGGCTTGTAGGATTATCAATAACTGCATCAGTGAATATTAGTGCTCCATCCAGGTATAAATTCACAGAAGCTAAATCTTCATCAAAATATTCCCAATAGAGATTATGTCCCGTAGTACCTTCTTCATAAATCAAATCCTCTGGTTCGACTGTGATTTCTGGCGGCTGCGTGTCCTGCAATATTGCATTGTGGTTCCCTACTACACGAGAAAAGTCAAACTGAATCCCAATTGTGGTAGCTATTAGTAAGATGCCAACCACTATTGAAACAAACGAATTACTTTGCAAGAAACTCCAATCTCCTTTGTTTTATACACTGTTGACTTTTAGAAATGTCGGTCTTTGGACAGTGGCACGCATCAAAGTTAATGCGACCATTACCTTTTTATTAATATATTAACCATAGTTAATAACATGAAGAACTATGATCTCATCGTTATAGGTTCAGGTGCAGGAATGAACATTGCTTCATCTGCATATGAGCAAGGACTTAGGGTTGCAGTCGTTGAAAGTGGGCCCATGGGAGGTACTTGTTTGAATCGAGGGTGTATACCCACGAAGATTCTCACATATGTTGCAGACATAATCACGCAAGCTCAGCACCTCAAAGAGCTAGGAGTTGAGTTCAAGATTGAGAAGATTGACTATCCATGGATTATGAGAAGAATGAGAAATGAAGTAGATGGGGATAGTAGGGAACAAGGCGAATCAGTGGATGCTGCAGAAGGAATTGACTGGTACAAGGGGACAGGAGCATTTGTAGATGATTATATTCTGGAGGTTAACGAAGAGAGAATAAAGTCTCCAAACATTATCATTGCAGCTGGTTCGAGGCCTTTGATTCCTAACATAAAAGGTCTCGACAAAGTTGAATATCTCACTAATGATGAAGCACTTCATCTTATGGAACAGCCCAAATCTATGCTTGTTATGGGAGGAGGTTATATTGCAACGGAATTTGGACACTTCTTTTCAGCGGTGGGCACTGAAGTGACGATAATAGGACGTAACGAATACCTTGTGAAGAATGAAGATTCTGATGTTTCTGAGATTCTTAAGCAGGAACTCTCGAAGAGGATGCATGTTCACACCAATCATGAGGTCATCGAAGTAAAGGAAGAGAATGGCGAGAAAATAGTGATTGCTTTAAATCGTGAATCTGGAGCCAAGACCGAGTTCCGAGGTGAAACATTACTTGTTGCGGCAGGTAGACGCTCAAATGCAGACTTGTTCAAACCCGACAAGACAGGTGTCAAAGTTGACAAGAATGGGTGGATTATTGTAGACGAATACTTCAGGACAAGCAAGAAGGGTATCTGGTCATTTGGAGATGCGATTGGACGCTATCAATTCAGACATGTCGCAAACGATGAGTCCCAAATTGTTTGGTATAACTTGGTGCAAACTCTAAATGCTCAACACAAGCGTTCCAAACCGGAATTAATGACTATGGATTACCATGCGATTCCTAGAGCGGTTTTCTCATATCCTCCGATTGCTACTGTAGGGATGACGCTTAATGAAGCTAAGGAATCGGGGCGTAGGTTATTGGTTGGTCAAGCAGATTATTCGATCGCTGCAAAAGGATTTGCGATGGGAAATCCCGCTTCATTAGTTCGAGTGATTGCTGATGCAGATAATCGGAAGATTCTCGGAGCAACAATAATAGGTCCATATGCGCCAATCTTGATACAAGAGATAATTAACCTCATGTATACTCACGATGGGACGTATCAATCAATGTTTCAAGCAATGCATATACATCCTGCACTCCCCGAGGTTGTTCAACGCACATTTGGAAGGTTAGCGCCAATTGATGGTGGACATGTTCATCATCATCATCATTGAGCATAGTAAAAATTCAGACACGAACCTGGAATATAATACAATTCACTATTAGAACAGGTAAAATCATCAATTCTATCACAATAGTGTGGGTCAGTTCAAGCTTTCGCCACAATTTCAAAGAGGAGCAGAAGTAATATATCGGTTTGATAATAGAAAATGGTAGTTCGCTGGGCGGCCGAGGAGAGGAAGGTAGCTAGCGCGCGTTAGTTAAAACCACATGCAAGACGCAATTTAGAGTGCCACCATTCTATACATGGTTTTGAATTCGCTTTCTCCCTCTGGACGTCTTAAGAGGAGGAGCGCATGCATATGAACCGGAGACTGCGGAGGATACAACTAGTTTCTGTTATTTTTATCACTATGATGCTTGTGGGATTCATCCCGCAAGTTGTTTGGGCTGGCGAAATGATGCAGGAAGAAGAACCAATATTTCGAGACCCATTAGCGAAGTATGAGATTGACCCTGTATACATCTTCTACGACCCAACAAATAAATTGTTGAGAACAATTGCAGAGAATGTTCACCAAGTTCTCGCATTTCGGCTTGAACACATAGAAATGGTGTCAATCTGCGAGTGGACCAAACTTCAATGTGAGTTGCTAGCGGAACCTTGGATCGCTATCTACGCACTCAGTTCAGATTTGAGGAGCGTTCATTTCAATGATTTCAACGTTACTTGGAGTGAGTTCTACGGTTTATTGGCTCAACATGAAAATACAGAACACATTGTAGGAATGGGCAACACTTTAAGCTTGGAGCAATATCTTGGTGAAACAGACATAAATATCCGCACAAGCCAAGCAGAACAAGTAGATGGCTTACTTCTAGCATTCTATGATATGTGGACAATCCATGAAGCTGTTTCAACAAGAGCTCACATTAGCAGTGATTATGAGAATGCTGCAGGAGATCTTCGAACCATTGCCTTGAAGATTTATGGTGATAACTTTGGTATGTTTTTTGAGAGAGCCATTGAACCAATCGATGCTGTTGGTGAAATTGATGAAAATGACCTAAACAGAAGAAATGAAGAAATGTGGGAAAGGCATGCCCCAACAATAGAACCAACATTCTATCAAATGAGTGATGAAGGGAAGCTGATAGAGATAGATGAGGAAGAACTACCAGAAGACTTCTCACCTGCAATCAAGATAAGCACTGCATCTGAAGTATCATCAAGTGATTATATTCTAGGCGAGATCCCTCTGCTTTCTGCACTAAGAGGACCTATTGGCGAGATAATTGATGTTCTTTTGAGCGTCCTGGGTGACTCCGGTTCAACTGTTATTTCAATACCTACGGACCTTATCGAGACCATCAAAGGCTTGTTTGAAGTTCTTGAACCAATAATTGGAATTGTGAAGGATTTTGATCTCGAGTCTCCTCTAAAATCGATCATCCAAGCCATAGCGAACGAGTTCCCCTTCATGGCAGAATTCAAGGACTACTTGAATATTATATTGAAAGCTCTCTTCAACTTCAGGGGTGACCTAGAAAGCATTTTAGGAATAGTTGGAGAACTCATATCCGTACTTTTACCGGATTCTGTACCTCAGATTGCTAAGGACTTCATTGGTCAAATCCTTGGTACTGAGAATGGTCTATGGGATATCATCAGTCAAGTTGTTTCTGAGGGCAAAGGTGTATTCGACACTATATTCAGTTTCTTCACAAAGAATACGCTTCAGGCATTTCTGAACAAGACTCTTGCTGCAACACTCGGAATGACTTCTGGGCAGGTTTCAACCCTTCTCCCTCGCGTAATCAGCTTTGTAGAAGCTACACTTGATTTCCTCACAGGCAAGGACTTCGTGAAGTTTGTTGAAACAATTGGATCTGACCTCTTGGGGTCCATCCTCTCAGTCACGGGTCTGAGCGATGCTGTCGACAAGGTAATGTCTATCGTGAAGATGGGGATGTCTGCCTTCAAGCTACTAGATGAGTTTGACACAACAACCTTCCTACAGTTTGGAGTCGAGATGCTGAATGAGATAGTTGGACCGTCCAACATCCCAGGTGGTGCTGAAGACCTCGCAAAGCAAATGATGGCAGTAATCAAAACATTCCAGGAAGGCGCATTTAGTGATATCAATGGTTTCAAGTCTCAGATTTCGAGCATCTTGGATTCAGCAACGAGCGGAGTTACCCAGGCCATTAAGGATGTCATACGTGACACTATGACAATGCTCACTGGTTTCTTCAACGGGGCTTTTGACAAGAATCAACTACCTGACCTATTCGAGATTGCTGCGAATTTGATTAATGAAGTAATAGGTGGCGGTGACGCAGCGCAAGTCATTGACGCACTGAATAGTGCTGTGAAGCCACTCATGGGTCTTATCGCCCTTGTTTCTGATAATGATGCTTTGAAGAATATGATCAGCAAAACGGCCAGTAATTTTGCTTCTGAGCTAAGTAATGCCCCGACCATGATTAAAAATGTTCTATCCTACCTAGATGTTGAGGATGTCATTAGTGGATTACCAGGGTCAGAAGATGTCCTGGATACTGCTGGTCAAATTGTCGGCGGCATCATCACGATGATCCAAGGCATCAAAGGTCAGTCATTCCAAGGTATCATGCAGTCAGTTTTAATGGCTGCTGGTTCTTTAGTTGGGACATTACCGGCATTTGATGATGTCCCAATTGACGCTTTTCTGAAGCTTCTACAATCATTCTTCCCAGATGCTTTTGGTCTTAGTAAAGATGACATGCCTAGCTCTACTGAGGTTATCAGCGAGATCCTTGGTTATGCAGAAGGACTTCTCGGAAGTGGTTTCGATGAATCTATGCTCGAGGATACTCTCGAGTTCTTTATGGACATCAAGGATATCTTCACCAATGGTGTGAAGTGGCTCCTTGGAAAGGTGTTCGATTGGTTGAGTGGGCTCATCAATCCAGTACTTGAAGATATAGAAAGTACAATTGAGGGGTTATTTGCAGGTCTTGATGATTTACTTGGATTCTCAGGTAAGTTCCCAATTGGTCTTGGCGACTGGTCCCTCTTTGACTTGGAGTATGCCTTAGGAATCAAAGCCAATTTCGCTATTGATCTAAACCCGATTTTCGACATGATTGTGAGCATGATTTTCGATGCTCGCGAGGTCTTCTCCACGGACAATATTGGGGACTTCTTCAAGACAATCCTGAGTTTCTTTGAGATATCTCCCCAGTTTTACGCTGAACTTGGTATTGGTGGTTTTGACACTGAGAAGAACGCTCTCATGAAAACCATGCTGACATCTCTTGGGCTGAAACTCTCCTTCGAAGGTTCCGCGAAATTCGTGGTGAATCTCTTCACCTTTAAAGGAGGTATGTTTGAATGGGACAATTTCTTCAAGATTGTGGAGTGGGGTCTTCACATAAAGATCCACATTGGGAAAGTGTTCACACTTCTTGACTTCCTAACAGCTGGAGTTGGTGGTGGCGCATTAAATGCGGTTGCTGAATTTCTGGGTCTTGACATGATTACAATCGAGGTATACTTCGAGATCGCCCTCGACATTGTGAAGAAAGCTGCCACTGCAATTGCTCCAGAAGTATCTAGTATGACCCTCACCATCATATTCGGGCTCTCGTTGCATATTCCAATAGAACTGATAATAGTAGCCATAACCATAGACGGGACGCTGGAAATCATACTGACGTTCTTCCAAGACTTTGCAGACCCAGCGCCAATGAAAATAACACTGCGGCTGATATTTACTCTTAAGGTCAAGTTCCGGTTCCTGTTCTTCAGCGACTCTGCGACATTCTCCTGGGAGCCAGGTGGTCCTTGGGATCTCTCACCCAACAAGGGTGAAACAGAGTATAAGGAGTCCGGAGTAGGGTTCGATACGGATGGAGACGGTCTAAGCGACGCTTTTGAGAATTCAACGCCGGGATTGGACTTTACTAAGGCTGATACTGATGGTGATGGAGCAAACGACAAACTCGAGTTCCAGACGATGAAAACGGACCATACTAATCCTGACAGCGATGGAGACGGTCTCCTTGATGGCCGCGAGTGGGATCTTGGAACCAATCCCATGAGACAAGATACTGATTGGGATGATGTGGACGACTACAAAGAAGTGGAAGTCTATGGTACCAACCCACTTGAGCAAGACACTGATGGAGACGGGCTCACTGATGCATACGAAATATACACCAAACTGGACATCTCAAATGTAACACCAACCGTCACAGAAGTCATCATAGGAGGGGAGTCATTCAATGACCGTACTGACCCTCTGAATCCAGATACAGATGGAGACGGGCTTCTTGATGGAGATGAAGGCCCAATGGGTGCATTCTATGGAGACCCTTCACTCTACAATGCTACTGAAGATTCCAGCTCAGAAAGCGGTTGGGCAATGGACCCGAACCCGCTCTTCTTCAATGGTGGATTCACGCATCCTCTAGATGCAGACACGGATGATGACTCAGCATTACAATTGTATAATGGTGTTGTCGACTCACAGGCATATCTATTCCTCAAAGATATGAATGACGGCGCAGAAGTCGCAGGGTTCTGGATAATCGTCTATGATGAGGAAGGCGAGCCTGAGAACAAGCATGTGTTCACCAATCCATGTAACCCTGACACTGATGGAGACACCGGCGTCACTGACCGGACACCTCAACCAGGAATGTGGCTCAATAGCGATGGGTATGAACTTGCCCAAACTCCGCCTACTGATCCAACTGACGGTGATTCCGATGATGATGGAATTTTGGATGGTCTAGAGGGAGTTCTTAATCCTTACAGCAACCATACTAATCCAAATGATCCTGATACCGATGACGATGGACTATTCGACCTCCAAGAGATCCTCCTCGGTTCTGACCCACGAGAGCAAGACACCGATGGAGATATGATTTCAGACGGTGATGAGTTCTATATCTTCTTCACAAATCCCAATGTCTGGGACTCTGATTTCGATGGACTAGGAGACGGTGAAGAAGTCTTCATCTGGCACACAAATCCCCTCACAGACGACAGCGACGCGGATAAGATATACGACGGGGTCGAAGTGCTGATATTTGGTTCAGATCCGATGGATGACGATTCTGATAATGATGGATTAACTGACTATGAGGAAATCTACGTCTATTACACAGACCCGTTCGACTATGACACGGATGATGACCTCTTGTCCGATGGCGAGGAGATTGAGATCTACAACTGTGACCCACTTTCATGGGATACTGACCGCGACTCAATAACTGAGCCAAACGAGTTAGGTGAGATGACCTTCCCCCTAAGCGACTATCAAGAGGCTAAAGGCTTCTACATCTACAAGATGGATGAGTCAGGTGTCATGTATCAGGAGTGGGTGTTCACAAACATTACACAATCAGATACGGATGAAGATGGTCTAAGTGATGCAATGGAACTGTATCTCGCTTCAGGGAAGATACCCTGGCTTGATCCCATTCCACTCGACCCTACAAACAAGGACACCGACCATGACTTTATTCCCGATGGAACTGAAATGGCGATAGAGAATGTCTCAGGACTCATTTATCCATATAGAGCAATGACCCTTGTCTTCAGGTACAATACATCTCCTGTTGACCGAGACACTGACGATGACTTGCTTATTGATTACCAGGAAGTTCTAGTGTTCAACACAAATCCTGCAAACAATGACACTGATAATGATGGCATCACCGATTGGTGGGAAACCTGGGTATACAATACCTCAGCGTTGTACAATGACACAGATGGCGATGAGCTCTATGATAATGAAGAAACGCTCGTAGAGGTCTGGCCGTATGGGCCATGGCCGCCATCTAATTGGTCCATAGGAATGGGCACTGAGGAGATGTTGGCGTATGCTGGAGCTTCTTCATTTGCCTTGGCTGAAGAGTCTCCAATATTGCAGTATGTTCCAGCACAGGCCATCTACGGAACTCTAGCGACGGATCCGGACTGTGACGATGATTGGTTACCGGATGGTTCAGAAGTCAATTTTTACCATACAGACCCGCTAGATGACGACTCAGATAATGATGGTACGCCAGACACATTGGAGTTTGACACAGACTTCGATGGACTTCAAGACGGTCTCGAGTTTCAATTGAAGCTCTACAGAACTGGTGGAGGGATATTGGACCAAGACTCGGATGGTGATGGTGTATCTGACGGTGCAGAATACTACATCTACGGAACTGATCCCGCATCGGTGGATACCGATGGAGATGGCTATCCTGATGGTTTGGAGATAGCGATTGGAACCGATCCACTGACCGCAACTACACCAACAGAGTATGAGGAAGCGATAGCAGTATCGCGTGGTGAGGCGTCAATGGACGTCTTGATGCCCTTGGCTGTGGTGAACAACGCACAGACTGTCGATGTCAATGTTCTGAATTACACGTCTTTCAAGAGCATGAAGTTCAGGTATAACACAAGTGATGGGTGGAGCACCAACTATACGATGACCTACAACCCAGCGACAATGACCTGGGTCTACACAGACATGCAATGGGATGTTGGCACCTACGAACTCCAAGTATTTGCTGTTGACTACAGTGATGACGACCACATGGCTGTGAGAATCTTTAAGGTCGCTGCAACTCCGACCTATCCTGAACCTATTAGTCCACTTGTCTATCTTGCAATAGGGCTTGGTTTGGGAGCTTTTCTAATCCTATTCCTACTCTATGGAATGCCGCTGATAGTCAGGTACATGAAGAAACGAGGGAAAGAGCCTGATGAGAAGCCTCCTGAATTGGCGGCTCTCACTGAGGATGTTTCAGAGGAGAGTTCTGAGAAAAGCACCAAGAAGAAGACCAGCTCTTCAAAGAAGGAAACAAAGGGTAAGACTCCTAAGAAGAAATCTGGCAAGGGAAGCAGCAGTCTAGCTTTGATGTTTCTTGCGATGACATTCCTAGGAATGCTATTGGTCAGCTCATTTGGCTATGTTCCAAGCATGCCAATGAGAGGAATGGAAGATGACACATCATTATACGACGAATATCCTGCAGGATGGGAAGACCTCCCACCTGAACTTCAAGGTCAGATTGCCGAGATGTTCAATCCCACTGTCCAGAAAATGCCATCAGATCAAGACATCGGGCAAGTGCTTGGCGATAGGGTGAATGATTATGCCTTGAACTATGAGCCGTGGCGTTCAAAGGCTGCAATACATGCTGTTGCTTACGATGAGGGTACTGGCTTCCTAGCACTTGGTGGTGGCTATCTGTATGACAACCAGATTCATGTGTTTAGACTGAATACAGAAACAAAACTATGGGACAAGGTTTGGGACACTGGAGACAGTGTTTTCCAGAGTGATGTCATGGCTCTCGACTTCGGTGACACAGACCTTAACAACCTCATTGAGATTGTGGCTGGGTGTTCTGATGGTTATGTATATGTCTTCGAGCAACGGCACCTCTATGACCCATATGCAAACACAGAGAATCAGTTCGACCATGTCTGGACATCACCAAAAATGTTCAGAGTCTTTGCATTGAAGGTCGATGATGTTGACCGTGACTACAGACCAGACATTATAGCAGGCGGATGGGATGGAAAGCTACATCTCTTTGAGTATGACAATCACTCAGGATATCCATTCGTCGAGGAACACTGGATTACCTATGATGAGGTAGCAACACTGAGTGTGGGAGATAAAATATACAGTCTTGAAACTGGTGACACGAACTATAATGGTCTTCCAGAGATTATTTGTGGGACTCGAGATGGGACTGTCTATGTCTTTGAGAATGATGGTGTGACCATCATGATAAATGGTCAGCCGTTCCCATTGATATATGACAACCACTACTATCTCAACTGGACCTCTGAGAATTATACATGGACACCAATTCAATCAATGGCTGTAGGAGAACTTGACAACACGCCAGGTGATGAAATTGTCCTGATAGCTCAGGGGCAAGGAGTCTTTACGCTGGAATGGAACCCTACAAAACACACCTATGATTATCAAAAGGTATATCGTGACTTCAAGCCTTGGGAAACCTTTGGGTTCTGGGGTCTCGATAATTATGTTGATAGAATAATCTATGCTCATAACGTGACTTATCACGACCCAATCAATCCCAGCATCATCGAGAATGAACCGATTCAGTATGTATGGAACGATATTCTCGAGATCTTTGAGCCAGATGCAAGCGTATATCCGTATAACTCAGGGATGGCGGGGCCAGTTCATCTTACTGCAGGTGCATTAGATGGAAACTTCTCTAATTTCAATGCGTTTCTTGTTGGTGTTGACAATGCCACTGCAATCTTGGACTTTGGTCTAGATGAAGAAGGAACAGGTGGAGCGAATAGTAATGATGACCTTGTTATCTACTTCAAGTCAGGTACTGATTTGGGTCACCTTGGTTCTGACTTCTGGTTCTATATCTCACAGGACGGCACAGACTGGGAACTCATTCCATCAGACAAATTCTATCCAGGAACAGATGTTGTTGGTGTCGATGTGGATGATGCTCTCTCGAAAAGAAGGTGGGATTGGTTCCGGTACGCAAAGATTATGGTGAATAACTCAGGGTTCTATCAAATAAATGGAATTGAACTCACGCAGGTCTATAATACCCTCACTGATGCCTTGAGTGTCACCGTTGGACCTCTGAGGTTGGATGGAATGAGCTATCTCCAAGGTTTAGATGAACCAATCAAAATCATTGTTGGCAGTGTAACTGGTGAAATCAATGCAATAATGTACAATAGTTCAACATACAAGTATGACGTGATATATGACTCAGGGGATGACTCGTTCTACACCTTTGGAGCTAATATCTGGGACATGGTCTATGTTGGTAATGAACCCGATGTACCAACATGGAACTGGCAATATGGAATGCCTTGGACTCCTGACGGTGGAACAACCTATAATTCGTGGAGTTATGCTACTCTAAATCCATGGCTATATGGAGGTGCTACGTTCAATTATTTGATGGGCACTAATGAAGGGCAGATCAGAGCATTCACGGTTCCAGATGTTGTACCTGTTGCATCGCCACCTGAACTCGATTTTACTACTCAGGTATACTTGAATAATATCAATATC
The DNA here is from genome assembly GCA_016840855.1 of Candidatus Thorarchaeota archaeon. Taxonomy (GTDB): domain Archaea; phylum Asgardarchaeota; class Thorarchaeia; order Thorarchaeales; family Thorarchaeaceae; genus SMTZ1-45. The sequence goes on from JAEORO010000184.1 coordinate 26,308, forward strand.
GATTTACCATTGGAGGGATGGCAGAGTGTATCTGTTGAAGCACCATTCTTCATGAACGGTTATGAGTTAGCTAATCAATACAGCGTGTGGCCCTTCATTGCACTTGGTCTCTACAACCCATCAATTTCTATAGAGAGCATTCCACTGACTACAGAGGAAGATGCACCATCAAGAGCCACAGTTGCCTTCTATTATAGAGACTCTGATACCCAACCATTCAATCATAGAATCAACCTCTATGAAATGGATACGACGGGTGAACTTACAGAGCTCATCAACCTCGCAAAAGCCGAGCCAAAAATGGACTTTGCTGATTTCGATAGAGATGGTGATCTCGATTTCATCATATCAAACGGATATGTTCAGATGGCTCGAAACATGTGGTATGAGGATGAATCGCTTAACTTCACTTTGGTCAGGGGCTACTTTGACGAAATAAATTCGAAGGAAACCAGTAAAATCTGGGGTCAGCCTGAGATGGTGGATATCGACTCAGATGGAGATTTAGACATTATCCTGAGCTATGCAAATAGCATGGGTGCAACTTGTTGGATTAACGAGGGAACTGCTGAGGATCCAGTCTGGGTTGAAGACAAGAAGATAATGTCTAACCCATTACCTGATACCAATATGAAATACCAAAACTTCACCGACATTCGAATTGTACCAAAGCTCGGTGGGTATGTTAGTGGATACACACTAGAGAGATGGTACGAGTTCTGGGGGTGGGATATGGACTTCGATTGGACACTTGCTGGTTACCGCGAGTGGAATCAAAGAATAGCATGGGCTGCTCCAGAATTCGATACAACAGAGAGTTACATCGTTGCCAGCTATCCCAGAGTGGCTCAACTAGACTTTAGCCTCATGAGCGGTGGCTTAGTTGGATATGAAATCTATAGCAATATTGGATTCCATATTCACGAATCATGGAGCAATGATGCGGACCTTAAAGAGTGGACTCTGTCTATTGCCACTGGAGACATTGATGGCGATGGAAATGGAGAACTGATCATAGGTGACTACGACAATAATGTCTATGCATTCGAACACCTAACAAAGAACAACTACAAGAGAATGTTCCGTTCCTTCGATCTCAATCATACAGAAGTAACAGATGTTTCTCCGTACCTCTATGAGGAATTAGAGGGTATCTCGGGAGACTTCAACAGAAGAATCTGGGACCATGCGAAGCACCTTGTTGCAGATGTTGATCTTGACCAAGACGGATTGAAAGAGATAATCGTTGCATCGAACCTTCAGATTTACGTATTTGAGGATGCTGGCTTGTACGGGGGCGACTTGCTTACCTATCAGTACTCAATCGACTTGCGTGATTCAGCCTGGGCCGATAGAGATGAATTCATCGACCTAGTGACAGAGATTACTGCCATGGCGGCGGGAGATGACCTCGATTATAATGGAGAGCTTGAGCTTGCTGTTGCAGCAGGACCATATCTCTTCATCTACAATATCCCGGTTGGTGAGTTTGATGGATTTGAAGACAAGGAGTTCTTCGTAACATCTCCAGCATTAGAAGGGAGATACTACTTAGTTGGGAATCCAGAACTTCCTGAGTTCAGGTACTACTACATTAATGCGATAACACTTTGCGATACTGATCAGGATGGCTACAAAGAAGTCCTCATTGGAGGCATCAAGGACACTCGACTAATACGTCAGGATGGCTTTGTACATCTATATGAATGTCAGGGAGGTACTTTCTACAAAGTGTGGGAAGCTCCAGATGAGGTGACATATTGGAATCCAATTAGTGTATTAACACTTGATGATCAGGATATGGATGGAGCTCAGGAGATTGTTATTGGACACACCAATGGTTTTGACCTGTGGGAATGGATAGAAGGTACTGATTCAAAATATCAGAAAGTGGAGTATGTAACTGCATCGCCAAACTATCCAGTAGTCCCATTAAGGTCAACAGCATATGATACTGGCGATTTTCCAGACTCCGCAACTACAGAACGGTCCATCAAGGATATGGCTAAAGGAGTCTATGGAGCGATGGTGAATTGGACTCTCATGGTCTATGAGAACGGTAAGGAGATATGGTACAAGTGGTACTCAGAAGTCGCTGACGACTGGTTACCTGGTGCTAAGTGGATGGACCTAGCAGGACTTGCCTATACAACTAACTTTAGCACGATTATATCTGAAACACGCCCTAGTGTGTTAATACCTGCCAATGGAGACATCTACGCCTCATGGGAAGTTTGGGATTCAGGCGGCCAACACTACATTGCATTGTGTTGGGGTGACGTGTCAGCTGGTCTCTGGCATGGACCAATTCTTTGGCCAGATACCTATGGTATAATACCTATTGGTCAAACATCTTATGACCGATACTATCCGAGCCTCTTTGAATACGACTCAGGCAATATTGGTATAGTATTCATGTATGATGCGTGGAATGCGTTTACAGGAAATGTGTATGGTCGAGTTGGGGCAGCTTATGCAGCAAAGGATCTATCAAGTGGGTGGACAAATCGACATCCTGATTTCAATGATAAGACATACTTCCAAGCTCATGATGTTGATGTTGTAGAGCTTAGTGATGGTGACTTTGCTATCGCTATGTCAGCAGTTTACACTCGATCTTCAAAGGCTGATATCGATGTTTGGGTGGTTGTTGGTAACAGCAACTTCAACTTCACTGGTGCAAATCCACATCAGGCGACCACATCTTATGACGATGAAATGTTTGTTTCAGTTGAGGAATTGGAATCCGATGAACATGCAATCGTTGTGACATACGAATCCATTGGAGTAGAGCTCGAAGATAGAATTGGCATGGTTTCTAGCACTACAAAGGGTAGAGAGTGGAGTCTCCAAGAAACACTCAACACGATACCTAGATACATCTCAAGAACAGAGATGCCGGGAGGATACGTTTACTATTATATTGAGGGGTCCCCATTTGCGATCTATCAGCTTTCAATATTCTCACCCACTGTAGTTGCCAGGGATGGAGCAGGATTTTTGTATGCAGCTACTTTCAGCTATAAAGTCTACATTCCTCCAGGAGTAATCACAGACAAGGGAATCTGGCTCTGTGTCCACGACATTGTTTACGGATTCAATCCACAGTCTGATTGGACATTGAACCATCTGAGAGATGTCATTGACCTAGATGTTGGAGATACTGACTCAGATGGGAGAAGAGAGGTCGTTGTTGGCTTTGGAAACCAAGTTGCTGTCTATGAGATGAAGCATTCTACAAACGGAACCGAATTCATGAGTTATGATGAAGCCTGGTTATCAGATCCATTTGATAATCCAATTACTGGTGTGAGTGTGTATGATACAAATGGGAATGGTTGGGAAGAGATTGGTATTTCGTCTAAACAGGGTGATGTGTACATCTATGAGTATATTGATCCCTCCGAAGGAGCGATAACTCTTTGGTATTCAGAGCAGTCTTGGACCTACCCAGCAAATGGTGACCAAGACACGTTGATAGATGGTCTCTTGTATCCAGACTTGCTTCAAGCTTATGACTTGGATCAGGATGGTAGAGATGAGATAATCTTAGCGTCTTATGACCTAGGCATAATCGAAGCAATCGATGAATATGGCATTCAAATCTGGGAAAATGCTGGTAATGCAACCGACGGGTTCTCAAATGTTATCCTGAGCGATCTTAATGTCGATGGCATCCCTGAGATAGTCTGTACCTCTAAGGATTCAAACCTGTATATCTTTAATGTAACAACAGGAAATCTAGCGTGGAGCTACATAGATGCTAGTAGCCCGCTAGTTTCAGTGATTTCGGGTGATCTCACAGGTGATAATTTCCCTGAAATTATCTTCACTGATGAGAGTGGGTACATTCATGTGATTAACTCCACAGGCAATCTCCTAGGTAGCTATTCCACTGGTGGAACCTACATATTCCGTTTAGCACTCGGGAATTTCACTGACGTTCCAGGAAAGCAGCTTGCCTACGTTGCGTACAATGAAACACTCGTTGTAATGGATCCACTTAATGGAACCATCTACTACAAGAGTCCTGATAGCACAGCAACTCCATATGCAACATTTGTACCCTACGACTTCAACAACGATGGGTTTGAGGACATTGTGTTTGTACGGCAAAAGATACACATACTTGATGTATGCACAGGTATAGTCTATTATAACTCAACGACAGATCTAGGTTGGCCCCATGAAGTTTACGTTTATGACTTCGATGGTGACAACTCAACAGAGATTCTAACTCTGACATTTGACCAAGGTCTATACCTGGAAGAAGTCGCATCTAGAAGCCTTCAGTGGCACTACGATCTTGATACAGAGAACCATGTTATTTGGGATCTCGCCTTCGGAAATGCGGGTGGTTCCGGAGCACTTGACATATTTGTTGGTGCATCCGTATATCTTGGTGATGTAGGGATTGTAGCTGCAATCGATGGGAAGAATGGAATACCATTGTGGTTCAACTTCACTGGTGGTGATCTCGGTGAGATCATCGGTGTAAAGTTGAATGGTGCAGGCTATGATTCCCTTGTAGCTTGGGATATGCAGAATGAACAACTCATCGCAGTCACGGGCGTTGAACCAACTGAATACATAGTGACACCAGCTTATGAGAAGCATGACCTCTATTGGCAAATGGATGCTAGCACCGTTTATGGTGTCTGGGTAGACAATATTGATGGAATAGATCTTGACGAGATTATTGTCGCGGGCCGAAACAAAGATGGGAAGTACAGTCTTGCTCTCGTTGAAGGCTCAACGATGGAGGTTAGATGGAACATCACCTTTGATGTCAAGATATCTGCTATTCAGATTGGCTACATTAGTGACTGGACAACCAAGGATCTTGCTGTTTGGTCTGGACTACGCGATGTCTATGTCATGGATGGCCTGGATGGTAAGGAGCTAATCCACATAAAAGCACCAGACACCCATGAAATCAAAGGCATTCAAGTTGCAGATTTCAGCAGCGCGGCTGGTAATGACTTTGAGGAAATTGCTGTCTTGATCCGACAGTGGTCAGGTGGCAGTGAGGTATACATAGAATGGTACGATGAAGCAGGTAATGTTCTATATAACACCAAGGCAGATGGCTTTACATCGACTGCAACTTCATATTACATGGTAGTTGGTAATTTCAGAGGAGGCAGTACCGCAGATATAGCAATAGGAGCAACTTTGTTCAGTGCTCGTATCTATAATGGTGGAAATGGAGCTCTCTGGACAACAGTATCACCTTCATCAACCTATGGTCTGGTATCGGGTGATTTCAATGGCGACGGGTCTGGTGACTTAGCTGTAATGGACTCAGGAGATGACATTCATATGTTCGAGTTCGTTGGCGGTGGCAGCATGACTCTCAATTTCGCCACTGGTGCAGTGAGAGAGTTCTTTGCTGGAGACCTCTATAATAACGACACTGTAGATGAACTCGTTGTCAATCTTGAAAGATATGGCGCAATTGCGTATAGCTTTGCTGGGACAGAGGTCTGGAGATACAATGCTCCATTGGTGTTGGGAGGCAAAGACACTCACATCATTCTCGAGGACATGAATGCTGATGGATGGACTGACCTTGTTCTAACCAACAAGGAATACATCAACGTTGTTGATGGACCTTCTGCTCGACTTATGTGGCATTACTGGAAGGATGACCTCAGAAGCAATTTTGACCCAAGAGTTGGATACATCTATAGTTCATCAGGTAGGGATGTGCTATGTTATGGCTACAATCTGGTTTACGTTGTAGCTCATGATATTACTGCTCCACCAGTACCTCTTGCTGCATTTCTCTATCAGCCAAATGCAGTATATGTACCTCTTGATTTAGCTCTCTTTCTTGGGCTTGTCTGCTTCCAGCTTCTAGTGGTTGGTATTCCATACTCGAAGATGGTTTGGATACGGAGAAGAAGAAAATAGAAAAGAGAACCAGTGTGCTTGTGGAAAGTTGGCTCTATTTTCAGAGCCAACAACCCTAGGTCGCTTCATGAGATTGAGCATACAAAAGGTGCGCTAGTACAGAAATTCAGAGACCATATACTAACCCTTAAACACCACAAAATCTCGTCTGTTGAAATATCAGAAGGAGAATAAATTTGGACAGTTCTGTTCTAATATTAGCTGGATTAGTAGGGTTAATTGCAGGACTCGCTAGTGGGTTCTTTGGAATTGGAGGCGGATCCATAAGAATACCACTTCTGAATCTGATAGGATTTACATTAATTGCGTCATTTGGAATGAATCTAATTTCTCTTCCAGTATCAAGTCTTATAGGAGCCATAACTCAAAGGCAGAACATTGACCTTCATATTGGCTCATCCATGATTCTTGGAGGGATAATAGGAACAATAATTGGCACATTGATAGCTTTCAATCTTGCCACCTCTCCAATACTTCTAGCAATTATTTTCCTTCTTGTGTCTATTTTATCAATTATTGGAATGAATTTACGATATCTAGCACCAAAAAAGTCAGAAACCCTTTCACCATCATTCAACAACTTGGTTTCAGGAACACTTGTTTTTAATATCCTTACAGGGATGCGAGGAGGTAGTGAAGGTTCATTGTTTGTTCCCCTACAAAGATTCCTCAATGTCGAAATGCACAAAGCAATAGCAACGGCGTTGTTTGCTGCAGTTTTCACCTCAGTTGTTGGCGTCGTGCTTTATTGGAGCTATGGGAACCTATTGCTTCTCCCTGGGTTCATTGTACTTGTTGGGTCTGCTATTGGTTCTCATATAGGAAGTCGATTCTCTCTCGAAACAAAGTCGAAATGGTTAGAGGTTGGTCTCACATCTTTGATTCTTATACTGGCTGGAATTCCTCTAGTGCAAGTCCTCATCTAGTCACCTAATCAAGAGTAATAGCTAGATTATAGCTCGCTAGCATTGAGAGAAGAAATGAAAAATAACTGCCTCTGAGGTAGGAACGGGGTTTTCGATGGTTGACCATAATGGTATCTTGGTACGCAGAGCAGAAGATAGAGATGTTAAAATCCTTACACAGCTATGCAAGAGAGCATTTGATTCTGACAAGGATGTGGGTTCTCCAGGTCCAGGAGGACCTCCAGGATATGACTCAATTGAATGGAATGCAAATCTGATTCACAATCAATATTTGCGATACTACAAGATTCTCTTTGAAGACAGCATTGTTGGAGGTTTCATCGCTGGAGATAGAGGACCCGGATATCAGGTATGCGAGAGAATCTGGGTTGACCCGGATCATATGAGAAAAGGTATTGGAGCGAGGACCTTTGAGCTGGTTGAGGAAGGATATCCTGCTGCGGATTTATGGGCTTTGGGAACACCAGAGTGGAACACAAGAACAAATTCATTCTATAAGAAAATTGGATTTTCAATCATAGGAAAAACACATGATTATCCAACATGGAATGGGAATTATTACGAAAAGAGAATATCAAATAGATTCCCACAAGCTATGTCAACAATAGAGAATCTTCGCAAAGGTCTAAACCAAGTTGTTGTTGAAGGATTTGTCGACCATATGCCAAATGCACGAACTGTCACATCAAGAAAAACTGGTGAAGCATTGAAGGTTGTAAATACTTCTTTGAGAGATGACACGGGATCAATCAATCTTGTTCTTTGGAATGATCAAATTAGGCAGGTTAAAGCAGGAACAAAATTACGGATAGAGAACGGATATGTAAAAGATTACCTAGATGAGCTCCAATTAGGTATTGGCGCATGGAGAATAATAATCACCTTACTCTGAATCAACGCTTTGTGTGAGATTTGTATGTATTAAGTCGAGTTTCATTAGCTAGGAAATCTAAAAATTCTTGCTGACGAAGGACTTTTCTGATTGATTGTGACAACCAGTAATGCGGGTGCTTACAATATGGGAGAGAAGAAGCAAATAGGAATCATTACGCGATACTTTCACAAGATAGGTGTTGCAGCCATCATGCTTGATGATAAACTCAGTGTTGGTAACAAAATCCGCATCGAAGGAGCAACCACCGATTTGGAAATGACCATTAGATCAATGCAAGTTGACAGGGAAAATATTGAATCTGGAAGGAAGGGTCAAGAGATTGCTATCAAAGTTCCAGATAGGGTTAGGGAAAAAGATATCGTCTATCTTGCAGAGTAGAATTCGCAGGTATCGAAAGAGCCAGACACTCGATCATCAGAAAAAGTTTTGAATCTAGTCCTTCTTTTGAATTCTGACACCATCTCTCGATATGAGCTGGTCGCCATCTCCCGCAATAATATTCTCATACCTTGAAAATACAAATAGGAGATCTGACAGTCTGTTTAGATATCCTAAGACATTTGGATCAACATTTGATACCTTTGAAAGCGTGAGAACTCTTCTTTCAGCCCTTCGGCAAATTGTTCTGCAAATATGTAGATATGCGCCTGCATCAGAACCTCCAGGGATAACAAAATTTGTCAGTAATGGCAATTCTTCTGAGAGTTCATCTGCAAGTTTCTCAATTTTCTCAACATCTACATGTAAGACCTTTCTGACATTTTTATTTGCCATGCCGCTATCCGTAGATGCTAATTCAGCATTGATATAGAATAGGAGTATCTGAATATCATGAATATAGGTTCCTATTCTCTCTGAAGAATGTCTTTTTGCTAAGCCAAGAAATGAGTTTAGTTCATCAACTGTGCCATATGCCTCTACTCTGCTGTCATCCTTATCTATTCGTTCTCCAGACCAGAGACTTGTCTGTCCCTTATCACCAGCACGTGTGTAAATTCGTTTTGACAAACAACCACCAAGCTTTGAGTTTAATTCACCTAAATGATTAGGCACACCATACATGAAAATAGATCGCTTTTAAGAATCTGCCCAGACTGCAAGTGCCTTCGCAGCATTGGTTTCCTTTTGATGAAGCTCAAGTAGGAGGTCTTCAACTCCTACCAAAATTTTATCGAATTTTTCTACTTCAATAGATGCTTGATTAACAAGTGAAGGAATATCAACTAGACGGTCCTTTACTTCATCCAAAGATTTTACACCTTTTTGCTCCATGTCAAGATTATTCTGGAGATAGATTTCTCTTAATTTTCCTAGACTTGGCAAATCATCAGGTGTAAGCTGGATGGCTATGTTAGACCAGACATCGCAGATATCATCGTAGAGAAGAGATATCTTTTGAAGTTCTGAGTCATTCATAACCTTGGAAGCATCTTTCAAAAACTGTGAGTATATTCTGCGAAAGAAGGAACCTCCACTCCCACCTACCTCAATGTAAACAAAATGTTCGATTAAGGCTTGTGCTATTGTGCGATTATCCTTCAGAAACGTAGGATACTTTGGAAGTTCATCTCTCCACTTCAAAATCCCTTTTGACCCCATATTAGCAATTGGTGGATTAAGCATGAAATCTGCGTTCTCTTTTATAGCTCCGGGGATTATTTCTTCTAATGGAGTTAAGTTCTCAGGCATGAATACTTGCATTAATTTATTCTCTGCTGGAAATGGATGATATTTTGAAGCACGAGCGGTCTGTAGTTGTACTAATGGAATTGTAATTGGAGTAGCAAATCTATCTGAAATATGTGCTTCATTGTTTGATTCATCGATTCCATATACAAGGATAGTATGCATACCAAAATGATCGTCGCCTCCGAGTGACAGATATTCTAGAAAACCAAGGTCTGCGCAAATTAAAGCAGGTTGATCCATCTCAAGAGTTTCTCGCAGGTGTTGATGAGCACGTTGCTTCGATGAAGACTTTAGTACTTTCCATTTGCCTCCCAACCTGTCAACTGCGATGCCTAAGATTGTCGGAAATCGACCGCCGTTCATACCACCCACAAATGGAGTTGGCATCTGCTTCATTTTCCAATAGATGAATCCTAACCCTGAGGCAATTCCTACCAGCATCTCTTCAGTAATATCATATCCCAGATGATGAAGTAGTTTCCATAGACAACTCGTCATACAGTTTTTTCCACCTGGAAGGTGTTCAAAGTCTAGCATTATTTTTTCATTCAAAATATTTCACCTCCTATTAGCATCCTTGAAGGTGAATCCCTCTCCTCGCTCTACTTGTTTGATAAACGAATCAAGCCAAGCAATCTGACAACGGATTGACATTGCTGGTCGATCAAACAGAGTTCTAACAGCACCTATGTTCTTTATATTATTGTACTCCTCAACAGTAAGCATTCCAACTCTACTTTCAGGTAGCTCGCGTCTTAATCGTTCCAAGTCGTCCAAGTTTCGGACATTTAGCTGCATGAAATTAAGATCTTGCTCAAGATTTGCCTTGTAAATTACAAGCGCTTCCAACACTTCCTCTTGAGTAAGGAAACTCATTGCAGAAACACCAAGATCAAACAGGGTTTTTGGTCTTGGTGGGTTGCTAAGGCACATTTTAATTTGTTTTTGGAGAGTAGCTCGTCCTTTTTTGGTCAACCGGTAGGTTTTCTTTGATGCCCTCTTACTAACGTCATCCTTCTTTCCTATTATTAAACCGCGTTTTTCAAGCTCTGAAAGAGCCTTGTAAATTGAGGAAAACCGAAGCTCAACCCATTCCCTATAGCCAAACTGTTCAATGATGTTGTTAACCTGATACCCATATTCAGCACCACCTGCAATTATAATCAATACAGCTAGATATGTTGAAGGCAACAATTCATCTGGAACACTATCTAATCGAGCCATCGTGTCCACTTTCAAATATTATACCAGTAGAATATTATTATTATACTAGTAGAATACTAATAAGTGTTTTGAGCAATGAATCAGAAATGTTAATGTCATTGATTTTCGTTGAATCTGTCAATGGTGGTCGAGAAACATCGTTCAGCTTGCGCATTGAATTGCCCAGATATTTGTGCATACATAGTCCATATTGAGAATGGCAAAATTATTCGACTTGAAGGGGATCCAGATCACCCATATACTCTTGGAAGATGTTGTCCAAAAGGATACGCACATGTGTTGAGAATGTATTATGATGACCGTCTATTATATCCCCAAAAGAAACAACCTGATGGGACATTCACTAGAATTTCGTGGGATGAAGTATTTGATGAAATTGCTCACAAAATGAGAGAAGCAAAAAGCCAGGATGGATCACAAAGTGTTGGAATATATTCAGGCTCTGGTAATGACGGAATGGCTCCTCGGTATGCTGCTAGATTTGCCAATGCTTTTGGTTGCAGAATGATTCCAGGGATAGCTGAAATCTGTTTTGAAGGAGCATATGAGGGAGCTCGATTTAATGTGGGTCCATTTCCGCCTCATGAACTTCAAGATTGGGCCAATTCAAAGTGCATTGTGATTTGGGGGACAAATAAATTCGAATCAAGTATCCATTGTAAGAGAGTAATCCAAGAAGCCATTGATAATGGTGCAAAGTTGGTAGTGATAGATCCGAGGAAAACCCCATATGCAAAGATTGCCAATCTTTATACAACAATACGACCCGGAACAGACGGAGCTTTAGCTCTAGGGATAGCTAACGAGATCATTCGTAGAAACCTCTACAATCATGATTTTGTAAGGGACTACGTATTTGGTTTTGAAGAATTCAAGAAACGTGTGTCAGAATACGATACGAAGTGGGTAAGTGAAATCACCTGGGTAGATGAGAGCACTATTAGAGAACTCGCAACCATCATCGCAACAAACGGTCCGGCATTGATTACTACTGCGCCTGCAGGGATGAATCACTACACGAATGGAACTTGGGCGGCAAGAGCAGTACATAGTCTTCTTGTAATTTGTGGTTACATCGGAGTATCAGGTGGTGGTTTTCAGTATCTATCATCTGACAATAGTCCCTTTAATAGCCCAGCGGTGACCCTTCCTCAGCTGTTGAATGAAAATGAACAACCAATTGTACCTTCTGGCACCTATCTGCCCGATTATATTCTTAAACATGAAGAGAACCCCGTAAAGATCCTTGTAATTCAAGCAGCTAGCCCAATGACTCAGTGGCCAAATACAAACAAGGTAAAGGAATCACTAGATCGTATTCCATTCAAAGTATGCATAGATCTTGAAATGACTGATACTGCAAAACTCTGTGATATTGTCCTTCCAGCCACCTTCATCTTTGAACATCACAACCTTGTTCATTCGGAACTTCATAGAATTGTACAATATGCACCAAAGCTTGTAGAGCCTTTAGGCGAAGTAAAGAGCGAACTAGATATTTGGAAAGGAATTTCCGAGAGACTTGGCTTTGGAGAATATTTTCAACTATCTGAATTAGATGCAATCAAACTTGCACTTCAGAGTGAAGATTGCAAAAACATCAGTCTCGAGGAATTATTAAAAAGACCAGAGGGAATCAGGACAAGAAGTCCAGCAATTCCATTCATAGATAGTAAGTTTGCCACTGAGACTGGAAAAATAGAACTCTATTCCAAGGAACTAGAAAATCAGGGATTCGATCCACTGCCATTCCATGAAGAACCAGTAGAGAGTCCGGTTTCAACCCCTGAAGTCTTCAAGGAATATCCATTTATCATGATTACAGGACGCCTAAGAGAACGACTGCATTCACAGTATACCACCCTAGAAGTGGGTGGCACTGTGAAGAGTTATGCTCATTGTACGACTTGTAGGAAATGTGTGGAGGAATGTCCTGACGAAGCCATCACATTGGCTCAACCTAGTACAAGTATCATTCTCAAAGGTGCCAAACACTCACCTCAAGAACAAGCTAAGCTTAGAAAGAAGCTGGGAGAACTTGTTGGCGGATTGGCTGTACAAGTGAGTAATGAAAGCCTTCACATTCCACCTGAAATCACAGGTTTACTTATTCCGATTTGGGAACCTACAAAATGTATTGGGTGCCGAGAATGTGCCATAGATGTCTGCCTGTATGATGTTGTTACTGAACCGATTAGATTGCTGACTAAAAAAGAAGCAGGGAAACGCCATGCGTTTCTAAGGATGCATCCCCAGAAAGCTGAGGAATTTGATTTAAGAAATGGCGACAGAGTTGATGTTGAATCAAGAAGGGGAGTTGTTAAGAATATGGAGCTTATTCTAACTGAAGATATTGACCCAAGGGTAGTCTGGTCTTCAGATGGTTGGTGGAATGAAAATGGGAACATTAACCATCTGACTGAGGACAAACATACTGCATTTGGTCATACTCCTGGATTCAATTCTGTCTTGGTACGAGTCAAAAAGACAGCTACTTTGATTGATAAGAAAGCCTGTTAGAATGTTTTGTACTCTGCTGTAGGAGGCCAGACACCTAGTATTTGCCGAGTGGCTACAATTTGACCTATATGGTATGAATTATGCTGACTAAGAACCATCAGAGCTCTAAATGGAGGAACTTTTGGCCAAGATGGTAAGGCTTCAACAGACTCAATATTTTCTGCTAATCGATATGCTTCTTCGATTCCTGATTTGAATCGCTGAACTAGCTCGTCCCAATTCTCCCAATCTTTTGGGAGATTCTTTAACCAACTCGCCTCATTATTCTTAGGCCAGTTCATATCCTTCTTTCCTCTCAAAGCTTCAAGCATTAAATCCTGCCAGTATACAATATGGTATAGAATATGCCAGCAAGAATGCTCACTGTTCTTGGGTATTTTAGATGCCATCTCAAAGTTGAGATTTAGAAGTGCCTCTATTGGATCTACATGGATATGTTGCCCCTTAATCGAGTTCTTCAATGCAGCAGTAAGAATTTCGTTCATACATTGGATAAGAGTCAATGAGCTAAATGAATGTAATCTAATGAGTAGAAGTTGGATTCAGTTTAATGTTATAGGAATAAAATTGCCACAAGAAAGGAGTAAATTGTACTAATTACGAGATGGATGAAACCAAGTGGTAGAGCCACCTTTGTAAATTCCATAAAGCTAATTGGACGACCACCCTCCTTAGCTTGAGTCACAGCAATCATATTGGGCGCATCTCCAAATGGAATCATATATCCCCCGACATTAATTCCGATATATAGAGTCAAAGGTACAATGGCATTTGCACTCGATTGACCCAAACTCAGTCCGACAGGAGCCAAGAGTGCAGCGATTGGTACATTATCGATTAGTGATAGGAAGAAGCCAGGAATCCAAATGAGGAAACCCATTCCTAGAAATATATTATCTCCAATAAGACTAGTAATACCTCCAACAAACTCATTTATGACACCAGACCTTTCAAGTGCAGCAACAAGTCCGAAAAGACCTACAAGGAAAAAGATTGTTCCCCACGATAACTGCTGAACTAATTTCTCTGATCGTTCATGAGCGAAAACAAGCATTCCAGAAGCCACCATCATGGCTATTAGAGAAGCCTCGACTCTCAGTGCCCCAATTGTGAAAGCAAGTACCAAGATACTCATCGCTACAATTGAAAGATAGAAGTCACGTTTTGATTTTATCATTGCACTTGGCTTAACCATGTAGAGCATATTCCAATCTGAACAAATCTCTGCATCAAATTGTGGGCCATACCATCTTAGAAGAATGAAGAGTGTGACTATTAACAGAATAATGGACAGAGGGAATAGAACGATTGCCATTAACGCGACATCAGTTTGAGCCCAGACAGCAATAACAAGATTCGGGATTGATCCCACAAAAGAGGGTATAGAGGCAAAGTTACCAACGATAACTTCCGATATTAAGATAGGCCGAAAATCAAGATCAATTACTTTACAAACTTCAACGGTGAACACACCCATTACTAGCATTGTAGGTAATGGATCAAGGAATAATGAGATGACAAAAACAAAACCCATGAATGTGATGAAAATCTTTCTTGGCTCGCCTTGAGTGCCCTTCAGAAGAATCAATGCAATATATTGGAACATGCCTGAAGATGTAGCTATAGCAACTACAATTAACATGGCTGTGACAAAGAGAATGGTATCCCATTGCATCAGAAGCACAAATTCCCGAAAAGAAAATCCATAAGCAAACCAAAGGATGGCTCCAGCAACAGACATTGCAAATAAAACTGCAGCAGTTTCGTTAATTTTCTCTGATAGCACAATCAGTAGTGTCGCAATCAGAATGATAACGATTACAAAGCCAGCTAAATCCATCTCAATCTTCTGAGATAGTTTCGAGTATTAAAAACTCGTGTTACTTTAAACCCAAAATAACTTGCTAGTCATGTAATACCTATGACTAGGGGACGTCATAGTGAAACCTATATCCTGTATAGAATATTGTCTGATGGAGACCAACTTTGTCATCAGGTAAACGGATTGCGACCATGATTATAGGCATGATTATCATGATTGGTGGCTTTTTTGGTGGATTCATACTATTCTTCTGGATGGAAGCAAGAGATATCGTAACAGTAATGCTCTATATGATACTCATACCAATGATGAGTTTCTGCATCGGTGCAGGAATCATTGTCTATGGTAATAAAGATGCAATGCCTCTGGGAAGAGGGGGATTTGGCCTATTTGGTACTATGGCTCGTATGGATGAACCACCAAAAGAAAAATCGTTTATTCACGAACCCCCCAGTTTCTGTTCAGACTGTGGTGCTGCATTAAGTTCTGAGGGAATTGAATGGGTTGGTCCTCTTACTGTAAAATGCCCATATTGTGGTGCAACTCACGCTACAGAAAAACGCGAAGTTTAGAGCGACTTTCTTCCTTTAATCAACACAGTACTATGATACTTACGAGTCTTATTGTTACTCGTCACGACATCTTTCATCTTGGAGATTTAACTCGGTGGATTTAAGACTACGATTTATGAAGGCACGAGTATGGGTGAGTTGTGTGAATAATTATAGACATATTTTCTTTGTTACGCTATTCTGTGTTTCTCTTCTGATGGTGCCTTGGAGGATAACAGCACTTCATAAAATGGACCCAGTGAATGGTTCAATGACTCAAGCATCTATTGATATCTTTTCAGTAATTCCAGACCCAAATCTAGAATCGCCACCTGATTCATATGTCAACGGTTCTTCAGGTGAGTTTCATTATAGTCATCAACCAAATGCGATGAGGCTCAACTGGACACATACCGCGGGGACTCCATTAGATCTTCACTCAACTGATGATGGCACATTTCCCTTATTCAACGATAATGTCTATTTCACTCAATCATTCAACTGGCCGTACAACGATATGCCCACTGAGGTTATTGGGTATCTTAACTATAGTACATCACTTACAGGCGATTTTCTGATGGAGGAATCAGGCTCGCAAATGTTTTGTCTATATGTGTGGTTCATAGACTCATCTGGAAATTGGCGCACAATCTATCATTCAAATCCGCCATATCCTGACACTGAGCAATATAGACAATTGTATTCCTCATATTTCGATATTCTTGCAGGATGGGGAGGGATGATTGAAGACGAGAACGGCATCCAGGAAGACCCACTGGATACTCTTTCGATAGGCATAGGGTTGGTACCTACTCTCGATTTTCTTGACTCTCAAGGCACAGAACCCTGGCAAGAGTACAATGGTTCAGTCAGTTTCATAATATCCTACATGGACATACAGGTTGTGATGGAAACAGAACCCGATCCTGCAAATCACCTAATACCGCTCTACAACGTTTCATATAAAACGACACTAGGGGAAGTCTATTCATTATCCCCATTAGATCCATCAACTCCCTTGATGGATTCTGGATATGATCTCAGTACTGATCCTACAGGGAACGTATACATCACAGGTTACACATCGATTCCATATGATATATACCATGAAATCGGGGTGTCCCAAAGGCATCAATTCCTGATTAAGTATGATCCGATGCTGAATCGCCAATGGATTGTCCGGAATGACAATGGGACTCAAGGCACTGCAATCATTTTCAATGACGGATACATATTTACAACTGGAAGTCATAGGTACAGCGACCCTGTTAGGAGAAATATGATAGTAACAAAATGGACCACTAGCGGAACTAAAGTATGGGAATCTGAGTGGGGAGAATTATATGACCAGATAGGGATCGCTCTAGGAGTTCATAAGGATGGTTCTGTTTATGTGATGGTTAGTGATTACAACTATGTGGAACCTCCAGGGTATCAAAGATCCAACTTGTTGAAATTTGATAGCTCTGGTTTATTTCTATGGAATAAATCACTACCACTCTCCTCGATTGAAGATGTACCCGGATCTCTGCATGTCTTTGATTCACACATCTTCTATGAAATTCAGGGATTAATGATGACTATGGACTTGGAAGGGAATATCGTATGGGATGGTGCTGCCTGGGGTGCAACTACGGACGAGAACGGTACAATTTATGCCATCACTAGTCAAGGTGCTGGTCTAGAGATAAACCAGTTTGACATTGAAGGAAATGAAACATGGACTGAGTACTATGAAGTGGAATATCCGACAGGATGGATAGAATTTCTGAGAATGATTGACATTGCACTCACACCAACAGATGAACTTCTGATTCTGTATCAAGCTGACTTCATAGATGATTCGTATTTCCTACTCAAATATGATACAAACGGGACATTCATTGAATCTTGGGAAATTGGTGATGATAATTGGCCATATAGTACAAGCTATTCACCGACGATGGAGGTTGCATCAAGTGGACTCATGTATCTCTCACTCAATATGTACTCTTGGAATGTAGTAGTGCAGGGGTATGTGGTGGGAGAGTATGCAATTCCTATTCCTAATCCAGACATCCTGCAATTAGCAGTAATCGGAGGTGGAGTAGGGATGATTCTTCTCGTAGGAGTGTATTGGTATAGGAAGAAGCAAGTTTAGATGAAATCGCTTGGTTCGGAAGCTATTTGACCACGAATAATACCGAACTCCATTGAGGAATCCAGAAATGGACCCTAGATTAGAAGAACACGCAAAAATCCTTGTTGAATGGAGCACCGAGATCAAAAAAGGAGACATGGTTGGTATCCGCGCTAGCCCTGAATCTCATGAGTTTGTTATTGCGCTATACAAGAAGATTGCAGAGAAAGGTGCTATCCCCATCACATTGATGAACACAGATGAAATGGGCAAAGCCTTCTTTGATGGAGCAGATGAGGATACGCTCAATACTGCTCCAAAACACTTTGAAGCATTTCTTGAGAACATTGATGTTTTCATTGCTTTGAGATCGCCAAGCAACATTAAGGCACTGGCAAATGTTGACTCAAAGCGAGTGATTCAACGAAATGTCGCAATGAAGAGAGTACAAGAACTCTATCTCTCCAAAAGGTGGTGCTTGACTGTTCATCCCACATATGCCCTAGCTCAACAAGCAGATATGAGCATGGAAGAGTACCAAAACTTTGTCTATGACGCGACTCTTCTCGATTGGAAAGAGGAGAGTCAGATTCTAAACAAGATGAAGGAACATCTTGAACGCCATAATGATATTCGATACACGGGTCCAGAAACTGACCTTTATGCTTCAACTGAGGGAAGAGTCTGGATAGCTTCAGATGGTAAACACAATATGCCCAGTGGAGAGGTCTTCACAGCTCCTGTGGACAATTCTGTGGAGGGCAAGATTTACTTCGACATCCCATTCCTTCAACAAGGCAAGGTAATCGAAGGAGTTCATCTTACATTTGAAAAGGGTGAGGTCGTAGACTTTTCAGCTGAGAAAGCTGAAAAAACACTGAAGGAAATTATTGAGGTCGATGAAGGTTCTCGCCGACTTGGTGAAATGGCAATTGGTACTAATAGAGGGATTAAGAAATACACACTGAACATGTTATTTGATGAGAAAATAGGCGACACCATTCATTGCGCTCTTGGTCAAGCTTACAAAGAGAACAACGGAACAAATGAGTCTGCAGTTCACGTCGATATGATCAAGACGATGCACGAAGGCGAGATAATCGCTGGTGATGAATTAATCTATTGTAAGGGAAAATATTTCTACGAAATGTAAAAAAAAACAGATGGAGATTGTAAAAATGGATCCTAGAATAGTTGAACATGCGAAGATACTCGTTGATTACAGCACACAAGTAAAGAGAGGGGACAAGGTTGTTATTCAGGCCAATCCAGATGCCCACGACTTGGCTGTAGCTGTAGCACGCCAGGTAGCGAAAGCAGGCGGTAGTTTCACGGTCACTATGATTAGTGAAGAAATTGAGCGAGCTAAGTATGATGGAGCAGACGACGAGACTCTGAAGGTTTTTCCGGATCATGTAATGGCAATGACAGAGAAAACAGATGTTCTCATTTCCCTGAGATCTCCTGTGAACACCAAGGCTATGGCTAATGTTGATCCAAAGAGGAGAATGATCACTGCAAAGACAACAAAACCGATTTTCGATCTTATAAACACAAAGAGATGGGTATTGACAGTTCATCCATGTGCAACTCTTGCACAGCAGGGTAATATGAGTCTTGAAGAATACCGGGAGTTCGTCTATGGTGCCTGTCTTCATGATTGGGAGAAAGAAAGTAAAAACTTGTACAAGATGAAGGAACACCTTGAGAGTCATAAGAATATTAGATTCATAGGTCCAGAAACTGACCTCTATGCATCAACTGAAGGCCGGCTCTGGGAAGCAGCAGATGGGAAGTTCAATATGCCAGATGGAGAAATTTTCACAGCACCCGTAGAAGACAGCGTAGAAGGAAAGATCTACTTCGATGTTCCTTTCCTCGAACTTGGCAAGGTTTTGGAAGGAGTTAGACTGACCTTTGAGAAGGGAGAAGTTGTTGATTATTCAGCAGAGAAAGAGGAATCAACTTTGAAACAGATTCTTGAGGTCGATGACGGTGCCCGTCGCCTAGGAGAGATGGCTATAGGCACAAATCGAGGAATTAAACAATATACACTGAATATGCTATTCGACGAGAAAATAGGAGATACTGTTCACTGCGCATTGGGCATGGCTTATCCTGAGTGCAATGGTGTGAATGAAAGTGCCATACATGTTGACATGATTAAAACAATGCATGAGGGAGAAGTCACTGCTGGTGATGAGGTAATCTATTCAAGAGGTAAATACTTCTACGAAAAATAATGTTATTTCATCAAAGCTTGCAGTTTGATTAAATCATTCATAGGACCTTTAGCTTTAACTTTTCCTGCCATGAATGCGCGCGTGGGACCTAGGGTTCCATCAATAATCGCTATAATGGTCTCAGTTGTGGTTGTAATGACCATCTCAGCAGATTCATCAATACCATCATTAATGCTAGCAGTTCCCTCATGGAATGTGATATAGCAGGCTGCGTCCTTATCATCTGTGAATTCAAGCTGGAGTGTCTTATTATAACTAGCAAAACGCTTCTTGTTTTTTGGGAGCTCAATTTTCCCAACCATCTTTTCCAGTGATTCTCGCAATACCTGTTTGGTTGGCAAATTTTCCACTCCTAGAACTGATTGTTTTTAGTTTCATGTGCGACTTAAAAAATCTCTTGAGATAACCACTTTTGAAGAATCTTCGCTACCTTCATAACATTCATCGACGATATATCATTGGAAGCTATAATAGCATGGACTCCATAGACCGAATAATCATCGAGAAGCTCAAGCTCAATTGTAGAACTAATTTCCAAGACCTCTCAAAAATACTTGGCATCTCAAGCCATTCAATCAAGTCAAGGGTTGACAAACTGGTGGAGACGGGTATTATTGAGCGGTTTGTTGTCTATCTCAGTCCATTAATGACGAATGAGGATTCAGTGATTGCCATTCTTGAGTTTGAATCAGAACAACACGAAAAACAGCTTCTAAGTCGCATAAGCAAGAATCCATCAATATCAAAAGTTTCTAGACTCATTGATGGGAGATACATTGTATTTGGAATCTACTTTGACGCTGAGGAACTCTCTTCCCTCACTATGCAGCTAAGAAAGCTACCTGGAATAAGAACCGTCCATTTGCATTCTAGATTCTTGCATTACTGGGGCGGTAAGACAAACCTAGCAAACTCGCACCGCGAAATTTTAAGATGTTTAGTTATCAACCCTCGGATGACTATCATTGAAATATCCAAAAAAACTGGTTTGCCGTTTAATGAGATTAAAATGATTATTGATAAGATGAGAGAGAGTGAAACGGTTCTTCTCACTATCAGCACATCAGGTGATTTGGATGGAAGAGATATTGAAGTACTTGCCAAGGTACAATGGAATGTTGGAAAAACGAGCAAGGAACAGGTGTTAACCTGGCTTCAAGGCAAATTTCTGTCGTCCTACCTTGGTGAATATGTTTCTGCAACAGAACCAACGCTTTTTTTCAATTTCTCAGTAACTCATGTACAAGAAGTAGATGTTTTCATGCAGAAAGTAATAGATTCAGGGTTAGTCACACATGTTGAACCAATGATTATGTATCCTCGAACCACATTTTCTGATCCACGTCATCGGAGAGTCATTGCAATGCTTGAGGAAACAGGCTTCAGTCCGCAGGATGGACCTTTCTCATGACTTAGCAGAAACAGAATTGAAGGAATTCGCATGTGAGGGGGGGAGTGACAAGAGTAGTCTCGTCACTCCGGGCTCAAAACAACTTGCTCAACTTCATCGGCAAGCTCTTCTAGAAGCTCTTCAGCTTTAGAAGCGTCATCTGGTTCCCTTGCTAGAGATTCAGCAGTATCTTGGGGGATTTCCCTTGGAATCACAGGTTTCTCTAGAGATAGAGCATACCTGATAATTAGAACACCTACTAGCGAAATAAAAGCGCAAATTATGAGAGTAGCAGGGAATCCTATTATTGGAATCAACCATCCAAATACAACAATTTGCGGTGTTGCTAGAATCATGAGGATAGTTGGTTCGAGAGAGTAGAGAGAATTTCTATTACGATCAGGAATTGCATCCAAGACCTGTCTTTGAGTCAATATATCTGCAAATCCTCCAAAGAACATTGTGCAAGTGAAGAGAGAAAAGAGGAAGACTATTGGAAATACATGCTGAAGAGGCAATTCAATGAGGACAATTGATGTAAATGGCAGAAATATAGTAGCCATTGCTGCAGCATCTTGGACAGGAGGGAAGAAGAACATCATGGTGGCGAGTAGAATATAGAAAGCGAAACCGCACGCTTGTAATAACCGAAACCGAGGAATCCACTTTCGAGGTTCAAACCTTTGAGACCAGATTCCAGATCGCTCATTAGCTGCAACTCCAGGGAGGAATGCAAGTGTGCGGTATGAAGCAACCGCCACATCTGTAATGAGATAGCTGAAATACAGTGGGAAGAGGATTAGTTCGCCCCACACCATAATTGTACTTGTTGTTAACATTGAGCCAATAACAAGATACTTGACAAAAGGAGTATGCCAGAGATAGCTGACACCCTCTTTCAAGAGAGCTGTGTATTGACTCATTGAAAGTCGTTCATCTCTCATTGCTTCTACTTCAGGAAAGTCACGGATGTAACGCAGGACTAGCATTGCAAAGAAAACAGCACCGATTGCCTCCAACTGGAACACGAAAGGTCTGTTGAAGACAGTTGCTAGTATACTCCCAGGTATCAGTGCCGCTGTTGCAGCAATCTGGGAAATCATTCCCATTCTGCCCCAAAAGACACCATATTGCTTCCTCTCAGTATCATGAGGCATTGCTACGCGATAATTGTTATCGAACCAAGCGCCCCACGCTCCACTTATCTGAGATTGAGCAATCCCCTGAATCAAGTATATTATTGCAAGGTAGTAGAAGGGAGTCTCAGCAGTCACGAACGACACCATGAAGAAGACGACTGCATACAACGAATTCCCAATGGCAATGACATACCTTTGACCTATTGCATCTCCAAGGGCTCCACTCGGATAATCGAGTAGAGTTTGAGTAATCATCTGTATTGCGAGTAATATCCCCAGTAATCCAAGTCCCGCAATGAAATCTCCACCACCTAGAGCTTCTGCAACAAAGATTGTGTAGAATGTAGTACTGAGAGTGAAGATAATATTCGCTGTAGGAAGAAGTATCATCAGTACTCTGCCTAAGTGGAGTGCTTTTGTGTCGGCTGCTGTAAAGCCCATGAAGCTGGATGTCCTACTCATCGGTGCCTATCCCCTTCTTCAACACTATAATAACTATCGTAATTGCGTAAGATATCAGCATATAATAGAAAGGCACAAGAGGGGGACACAGGATGAGGTCGCATCTTGTGACTTTTTTCTTAATAGCGTTAAGTAGAGGAAATTATTTTTCAATAGATGAAGCATCAGTATTCGTTATGACGGACACTTTTGGTAGAATTATGAAGGACTCACTTGAAGGAAAAGACTCTAGCTACATCATTGAGAGAGATGATGGGTTTATTCGACATACATCTGGAGAATCTTATGTCAAACCGTATGAGGAGTGGAACGAGATAGAGAGGAAGGCTATGAAATACGTCAAAGGTCCCGTCTTAGATGTGGGATGTGGAGTAGCGCGTGTAGGTGACTACGTTACAAGTAAGGGACTCGAGTATTATGGTGTGGACCTATCGCCTTTGGCTGTCGAATTGTGTCGCAAGCGAGGACACAAGAATGTCTATCTCATGTCAGCTGATGATATCCAGCTGGATCGTTCAGACTTTAAGACTGTCGTTCTCTTTGGAAACAACTTTGGTATCATGGGTCAACCTGAAGGTGTAATCAGAATGCTCAAGGGATTTCATCAGATCACTGTAGATGATGCTATAGTTCTCGCAGGATCACTTGATCCATCTAAAACTGATGATGAAATGCATCTTGCATATCATGCTAAAAACAGAGCAGAGGGAAAACCAATAGGGCTTGTAAAGTTGAGAAACAAGTACAAGGGAGATGTTGATGATTGGTGGTATCTACTTCTCTGTGGCAAGGAGCTGATGTCAGAGCTTGCAAAGAAAGCTGGTTGGTACTTGGACAGGGTAATTGGTGGACCAACTCATCGAAGACCTTTGGAGCAGTATAATGTCGGTGTATTAAAGAAAAAAAGTGAATGAAACTACTGAGGATGATTAATGTCAATAGTGAGGTTGTTTCGTGTACATAACTTCATTATGGATAGTTAATTGAAATAGATGTCATCACGCATCTATAGTCCAGAGGATTATTTCCGCTTCAAGTTCAGGAATTTGCCATCTTTCACTTGAGCAAGGTACTTTCGTCCTTGCATGACCCACATTATCTGATGACCTTCCTGAGCGAGTTTTGCCCATCGAGAGTCTTTACGGGGATTCTGTTCAATGTAGGTATAGCCATCTTTCTCGACAAGTCGCACTTTGCTTTTAGAGGTCTTCACTATCGGAAAAATTTCACCCTCTATCTCAACCTCGTCCAAACCATCAAATATCGCATTATATATTCTGCTCGCCACAGTTTCAATTCTGTCAATATCTTCTTCTGACATCTTCGTTCAATAGTACAAGGAACTTAGCTGCTTTAGTCTTTGGGAATCAATTGTTGTGTGAAATATTTGCTTTTTCAGAAACTGCGACATTAAGCATTAGAGAGATAAAGGCTAATCTCAGACAAAGAGGTATGACTCTCGAACGTCTTTCCAAACAAATTGATTTCATTATTGAAATTGATAAACTCAAGCAGGTGATTCGACAAACAGCACTCACTGATGCCACGAGGCAAGAGAATATTGCAGAGCACTCATGGCATATCTCATTGATGGCTCTACTCCTAGCAGAATTCTCTGAGAGTGCAATAAATGTATTAAGGGTACTCAAAATGCTCTTAATTCACGATTTGGTTGAGATTGATGCAGGGGACACCTTTCTGTATGATGAGAACAAAAATAATGACAAATCAGAGAGAGAGAAAAAAGCTGCTGAACGGATATTTGGTCTGCTTCCTAACGACCAAGCAGCCGCGTATATTTCTCTTTGGAGAGAATTCGAAGAGGGAGTTACACCCGAGTCAAAATTCGCAAAAGCTGTGGATGCAATGCACCCTGTATTGCTGTGTTATTCTAACCAAGGTTGGTCTTGGAAGAAACATAATCTCAGTATATCAACTGTAATTGAAAAGAAGACGCATATTCGTGATGGTTCAAAAGAACTTTGGAAATTCACTGAAGAGCTCCTCCACCGTGCAAATGAGTTAGGCTATTTCCCACTAAAAAGTGAATAAATTAAGGATCCATGAAGATTGAGTATGCTAGACATAATCAATCTTAGTTCGAACATGTTCGTTACGAAACATTACCACCTCAGTTAGCTTTTTGTTCTAGTCAAATTCCTGCTACTGCAACATATGCAAATATCCTTTGACTTACTCATCGGAAGTGCCATTAGCCTAGTTGCTGCTTTTCTGTGGGCAATAGCAATTAATGTATACAAATCTCAAAGCAAAGAAGCAACTCCACTTGCTATCACAGCTATGAAAATGTGGCTATCGCTGGTTGTAATGGCAGTTCTAGTCATTGTACCATTTCGAGTGACACCATTCTACATGCCTCCTGATTCAATAGTATATCTAGCATCTTCTGTAACAATTGGGTTGGTGTTTGGAGACATTGCGTATCTGACATCACAAGAAAGAATTGGAGTATCTTACGCATATCCAATTGCAACTACATACCCAATTGTAACCTACATTATTGCGATATTTATTGTTGGAGAGGAAATTCTCGTAACACGCTTTCTAGGTATTATTTTAGCAGTTGCAGGTGTGATGTTGATATCTCGAGAACAAGCGGTCAGCAACAATAGAAATAGACTAAAGACTTTTGATAAAGTAGGAATAGTTCTAGCAATCATTACAATTCTTTGCTGGTCAGTTGGAAGTGTCTTGCTTCAACTTGGTGTTGAAAATGTTGATCCAATTGATGCCAACTTTGTACGAATGCTCTTTGGCTCTGGTATCATAGTACCAATTTTTCTAGGAGCAATTCATAATGGAATGTCGAAACCAACCAGACGTGCCACGAAGATAATTCTTGCTGCAGCCTTTTTTGGTATGGCTATAGGATCTTTGCTATATACATATGCAGTGAAGTTGGTTGGAGCCACAATTGCAGCTGTTTTGGGCTCAGTTTCACCTCTATTCGCATTACCAATATCAATACTATTTCTCAAAGAGGATTATTCAAACAAATCAATTCTAGGTGTAGTATTAACTGTCGTTGGAGTCGTGCTTGTTGTACTAGCAGTTTAACCTTCAAATCCAATCAATTCTTTTGAAATACAAAACAAGAGTCAGAGATACTACTACCATTGCCGCGATAAAAATCGGATATCCAAATGTACCTAGTATTTCAATCTCAGGAATCCAGTGCCAGTTCATACCATAGATACTTGCCATAAGTGTAAGAGGAATGAATATTGTTGACACGACCGTTAGGACCTTCATGACATTATTCATCTTGTTACTTACGCTTGAAAGATAAATATCAAGCATTCCAGTAATTGATTCTCGATAAGTTTCTACAACATCAGTCACGCGAATAACATGGTCATAGAGGTCTCGCAGAAAGATTCCCATATCAGGATCCACAAACGAACGAGCATCTCGCTGCATCTTTAGAACAACTTCACGTAAAGGCCAAATATGTCTTCTAAACGACAGAAGATCCCTCTTTATTTTGTAGATTCGATTGAGCATGTCTGTAGTTGCTTGTACTATTAGTTCGTCTTCAATATCTTCAATGAGATCGCCAATCCGTTCTAGCACAACGAAATATTTGTCAACTAATAGATCGAGGATTGTGTAAGCTAAATAGTCAGGACCACCAGAACGTATCTGACTTCCTGGATGTCGTGCTCGTTCCCGAATTGACTCGAAAAGATCATTAGATGACTCTTGAAATGACAAAACAAAGTTCTTGCCAAACGCAATTGATACTTGTTCAGAATGAAGCTTTCCGATTTCTTGATGCAAATCATACCCACGCATAACAATGTAGATACTCTTTGGCATGATCTCTAATTTAGGTCGTTGGCCAACACTTGGTATGTCTTCAATTATTAGTGGATGTAATTTATAATATTTACAGACCTTTTCAACTATCTCAACATCATGAACCCCTCTCACGTGAACCCATTTTGTTATGTTCGAGTCGATTGGAGGACTACAATCATCTATTGAGTCAGCTATGTACTCTCTCATTTGACCTTTTGATAATTCCATGATGTTAATGGTAACTTTCTCAGTACGTTCAATCCCGGTATGAACAACAGTCCCTGGAGGAAGACCCACTTTTTCAGCCATATCGTCTTGACTCATTAGGACTCACTTGAATGGTCAAGTCGTGGGCATATTAGAAAGTGAGGAATATTCGGATATGATGTATAAGAAAGAAGCCTAGACTTCATTAAGTATTAAGTTACTACTTTGAGCATGTTAAAAGAGCATATAGAAGGGTCACAAGAAGTCAAGACTTCGAACACATTTGAGGAATACAAAATTGGAGATGATAATTTCGAGAATTTCTGTCGAACGACAATTCGAAGAATGAATGACAAAGAGTCTTCAATAGAGGTAACTGTCCGACAGATCAAGCGACTTAGGTCGGACCTAAGAAGAAGGTAGATGTTATAGCTTCAGTCCCGATAGCACAGAAAGAGATGAATTTAGTGTGGTAAACAAGAGCTATCGTTCTATCTTACTCACTCTACTTCAATCCA
>JAEORO010000185.1 GCA_016840855.1 Candidatus Thorarchaeota archaeon
AAAGCCATCAGGTTCACCCATGCTGTTGAAGACCTCTATGACCGAGTATGCGGAATCGTAAATCTGTTCAAAGGCGCCGGATATATCTGTATATCCAGCAGAGAGGAGAAATCTCATTGCGCTTTCTTTATCATATTCAGAATCAGAGATTTCAGCAACGAAACCGGGAGTCCATGGATGGATCGGGGTTTGAACAAGCCAAGTTCTTGGAGCGCTAGACAAACCTGCACTTATCATCCCTGACCGGTCGATGGCGTAGTTGATTGCTTGGCGAACCTCCACTTTTTCCAAATGCTCATTACTCAAGTTTGGTAAAACAAAAGGCCACCCGGCGTTTAGACTTCCTGTTTGCCACCAATCACGGCCCCAAAGTACCCAGAAGGGGAAGTCCTCAATCCAGATCTCTTGCAATCGATAAAGAATATCAAGCACTTCACCACTGAGATATGGAGGATTAGGGAAGTTAGCATTCCAGTCTACGTCTAGCTCAATCAGTCTGTCAACCAATCCATAATATTCGGGATTTGTATATCCTTGATTCACACCTGAGGAGGGGTAATTTTCGTGCATGTACTCAAAACCGGGTCTATAGCCCTCAGTTGGCATTGCAGCCAATGCGATATCAAAACCCTCAACAAATAGTCGTTCTGGAGAAATAATCTCCCAACCGTCTGCTCCATCTGCGAATTCATCTCTCGGAAACCCAGTAATATCAACCCAATCAATCCGACACGCCCCTTCGGTATCAAATCCGCTCTCGTCGCTTACTCCCAGATCAGAAATGAAATTGAATCTTATGAGTACTTGTTGATTTGCATAATCAGTGAGATCATGTGTATATGGTTCATAACCTGCTGACGTCCCACTTAAGCTCATCAGAGTTTCCCAAGTAGTCCCATCATCTGTAGAGATTTGAACATGAACAAAGTCGTAGTTCTGCTCGGTATCATACTGAATTGAGTAGCTCAGTGACACAGCACCCAGTGGTAGCTGGAATTGTTTCATAAGAATATCATCCCAACCATTTCCATATCCTGGTGGAGTTGCAATAGCATCCCACTCTTCATAAGGGGCATCTCCCCCAAATGCACCACACCACATTACTCCTTCATCGATTACATGACTGAAATGAGGGGTTCTAATCAGTGTTGTCCACTGAGGAGCACCAGTGGAACTTGGCCGCATGATTCCATAGTCCTCAGGATTGAAAACTGTTGGGAACCAGTAGGAAAAAGGTAGTGGGTAAATTACGCACTCGATACCAATTTCTTGAAGATTAGCCGCGAACCACTCCGCACGTTCAACTGCGAGGGATGATTCTTCAGCAGTAACAATGTTTAATGTGAAGAGTGGATTCCCAGATGTTGTTGGGTAAGACTGACTCATTACCAATCCAACTGCCACATAAACTGTGTCACTAGCACTGTTTCCATCGACATCATATACGTGACAAGTGATTTCATGGGAACCTGCACTCAGATGAATTAGTGGGTATTCGATTTGGGTCCCACTTGTCCAGGAAATCCCATCGATAACAGTGACTCCATCTTCTGTAATTGTGTATACACCCGGATTATCATCATAAACAGTCCAAACAATGCTTGTATCTGATCCTTCCACAAAGGTCAAATCTACTGCATCTGATATTGTAGGTAGATTAACCACTGCAGAATTCACGATTACAGTTGTATAGGCTTCATCAAAGAAGTCGTAAGGATCATTATGATAATCACCTGCAGTAAATATTATTGAGTGAGTTCCTACCGTAAGAGTATCTAGGTTGTACTCATTGATCAGATTAACAAACCATTCGCCTTCATATACCTGAACTTCATCTACCTTAATTGTATACCAACCATTCACCTGATAGTCTGATTCTATAATCCATTGGAGTATTGCACCCTCAACAGACTCTATAACTATCTCGGAGTCATTTAATGAAATGATTGAGATATCTAGATTATCAAAACTCAGGAGAAATTCATTATCTCCTGTAATACGATTTACGTTCGCATCATCCAGGTAATCAACTGATGGACTCATAACTATCGAGCTTTGAAAGAGCGGAGCCATCAAAATAAACACAAAGACCGAAATCAATGCTACTAATTCATAAATTCTTGCCATTCTCTCTCCTCCTGCATCCCCACGTGAGAAACTAGGGACATCCCACACAAATACTCCATTGCAATAATTAGTCAGTCAAGACTCGCCTACGAAACGAGTCGTGAACCTCAGGGCCCATTGTTAGTCTTCGTATCTATTTTGTGTAATTTAATTACGTGTCAGACAATAATATATAAGTCTCGTCAATTTTTAAAAGATAGCTAAATAAAATAATATTTGAAGAAATTGTAGATAACAGTGGAAGAATCCTAGGAATATTCCTTTCGAAGCACCAAGATTCTACGCCAAGAGTCAGGTTTGTACGGACTGAAGTCCCAACCCCCATATTCTTCCACAATCTCAAAACCAGCAGCCTTCACAAGAAGGTTTCCCTCGCGGGGCATGGTAAGAGCAGTGATTGATTGGGTCTCAATTCTCTCAACATCACCATCTGAGTGTACAATCTCGACAGTGACATCCCAAGTCCGTGTTTGAGTATTCAGATCATTGGTGAACTTGTAGGTCTTTGTGACCAAGATTCCATCAATTTCCAGAGGGCCCAAAGTATTGGACCCGTCCTCCTCCATTGCTTCCCCAGGATAGAGATCAAGAATGAAGACCCCCTCATCCCGCAGATGGTTTCGTGCACATTTCAGACATGCCAGTTGGTCATCCAGTGTCAGGAGGAACTTGAACGCGGATGGTATGATAATAAGGGAGAACTTCTGGTTGAGATTGAAATCGGTGATGTCACCAGAATGAAAGGTGACTCGTGACTGAGCCTCCTCAGACAGTTTCTCAAGGTTCTCCTGTGCAATATCCATCATCTCGGGTGATAGTTCAACTCCAACAATTCTATACCCAGCCTCTGCGAGGAGGAGGGTTATCCTTCCTGTCCCACTTCCAAGTTCTAGGAATGGTGAGCTG
The DNA here is from genome assembly GCA_016840855.1 of Candidatus Thorarchaeota archaeon. Lineage (GTDB taxonomy): Archaea > Asgardarchaeota > Thorarchaeia > Thorarchaeales > Thorarchaeaceae > SMTZ1-45. The sequence continues at coordinate 3,034 of JAEORO010000185.1, forward strand.
TAGCGCTTCGCCATCTCCAGATAGAACGGTTCATCGGGTCTGGTTGCAAAAGCTTCGTAGTATTTGGCAGTGTCACGATAATATCTCTCACTTGGTCGCTCAGGCACAGAAGAACCTCCTTGGTTAATGTTGTTTTTTCAAACTCGTACCTATCCGATGGAAGAGTATTGAAGCTATAAGCAGGTCAACCATAAAGCTGAGGTTTCTGAAAACCAGAAGTGGGGGCTCAACCAAAGCTACTACTCCCAGACCAACATAGAGGCCCAGTAGGATTACAAAGATCACTTTTGACATACGCATATCCATCGAAACATTCAGGGATAATAGCAGCAATATAATGAAGACAAACCCAGCCATATAGCTCGAAATGTCCTTCACATACATGATCAACCACAGTGATGAGAACACATTGTCTGCTGGTACCCATCCATTTGGGACACCATTCAGTATCGAGACCTGTAGAGCATTCTCAAGCAAATCAGTGAAACCAGTGGCTAGTCCCAATCCTAATCCGAGCATTGAGATGAACCGGTCTGGTTCCTTTGTGATGAGGAAGAGTCCATAGAAGATGCTGACGTATCCAATGATGAAGAAATTATCAAAAACAAGACTAGCAAGTCTGATGTTTATGTCCTGAGCTGAGGCTGTAACAAGATCAGCAATAACATTCGCAATTGGCCGGATTTCATAGAGATTGCCTCCACCAGGATTGAGTATGGTCGTAGCGGTCATTCCAATTGTCATAAGGAATCCCAAGAAGATGAAAACTGATGCGACCTTCAATCTCGAACCAATATCACTTGTCATTCTCTTAACCGCCATGAAGTGTAGAGAGAATTGTAATTCCCCTCACCTTAAAACTGTCGATAATCATCATGCGGTGACTTCATTAGCTTCAATTGAATTTGTTTTATGATTATGAGGAGAGAGTGATGACACGTGAGTGGATGTCTGCACTAAAGTCTGTTCCAATAAACTGGCTTATAGAATCTGACAATCCACCTGTAAAATTCTTCACAATGAGGGACCTCCTCGAATACAAGAGTAGCGATTCGGACTTGATTCAAGCAGGAGAAACTCTTGGAAATTATAAAGTGACCCAGAAAATATTGAGCAAACAGAAACCTGACGGTTCTTGGGAATCAAAGGATAAGCCCTATCTTCCCAAGTATAAGTCGTCATACTGGCAGGTTATGCTCTTGGGCATGTTTGGTATGACCAGAAAGGACCATCAAATAGAGAAGGCTGTTGACCATCTACTTAAGTTTCAGCAGGAAGAGGGTGGCTTTGTGGTGTTCATGGAGAATGGTGCAAGAGAGGAGTATGAGTTTGTTCGCAAGAGAAGCATGGCAAAGAAGAAAGTCACTCCTGGCTTTGAAGAGTGGGCACCAGCAAAGATTCGAGAGATGGAATTGTCATGTTTAACAGGAAACATGGCTCTCGCACTTATTCGGTTGGGATATTCTGAACATCAAGCAGTACAAGATGCACTACAATGGTTAATTGAGATTCAAAATGTTGATGGTGGTTGGTTGTGCCCCTATTGGGGAGCTCACAAGAATGACAAACACGGATGTTTTATGGGCACAATCACACCGCTTGATGCGTTCTCGGAAACACCAAAGAAACACCTCAATGCAGGCATGAAGCGAACAATTGAACGCGGCGTGGAATTCCTTCTAATGCATAGACTCTATAGATCTGACCATCATGATTTCAAGACCATAAGTGAACGATGGCTGTTCCTAACATTTCCTCAGTTCTTCTATGACATTGTCCGGGGATTGTCTGTGGTAACGAAGCTCGGGTATGCTGCAGATACTCGGATTGATGATGCTCTTAATGTTATCATGAGTAAGAGGCTTGTGTCAGGAGAGTGGCCATTAGAAAAAACATATTCTAGTACGATGCATTCAACCATTGAG
>JAEORO010000186.1 GCA_016840855.1 Candidatus Thorarchaeota archaeon
ACTCGTGGAATAGGCATTCCATTTAACCGTTCATTCATCCTATGAACCAAGCTCATCTGGTTGATATCAATCACTTCGAAACCAATTCCAAGTTCTTTTGCTGCCAGCTCAGCTGAAAAGACAAGAGGCATTACATCTGAAGGGATTACAACTCTTACCTCACTGTTTCTTACTACTCCCAGTTCTTTATCGCATGCGTGACAGACTGGTTCCAATCCTTTCCGTCCCTTGAACCTATCACCAATTGTTTTTGATGAGAAGAACACGCGAATAATATCCCCATCTGTCATGACCCGACCTCAGTTGTCGAGTATTACTGCATTTAGAAAATTAAGGTATTATTTCAGAGCATGAATTCGGAAAAATTGGATTATGGCGGGCCAGACGGTATTTGCATCATCCAGATAACTAAGAGCTATCTGGGTTATTGTAAGAACGGTAATAGAGTGCTATTATCTCATCTTTTGTTGGATTTCCAGTAATGAACATCTCTCCAACACTTATTCGGGGGATGGGTTTTCCGTTCATCTTTTCTTTCATTCTTTGAACTAGGTTCAATCGATTGATATCTATTAGTCTAAGATCAACTCCTAGCTCCTGTGAAGCCAATTCAGCTGAGAAAACTAATGCCATTATTTCGGGGGGTATAACTTGTTCATATTCGTTCTGGATTCCAAAATTCCTATCGCATGCATGGCAGACATGTATCATACCTTCTCTTCCTTTGAAAACTCCAATTGTTTTTGAGGAAAAGAAAACATGAATTCCATTATCATTTAACATGAAAGAAACCTCATCTAGATATCTAACGAATAATTGAAATTAAGGTCTGATTTCACAGCAAGAAGTAGGAAAAGTATGTGCGATGGCCAGTCAGGTTGAATTTGAAAACCGTTAATGAAATGAAAGTATTAAGATTCGAAATAGTTCTGGATTATTGTCGCATGTCCACCTTCATGCCCTTCGCCATGGTATCGGTATCCGAAGATAGAGAAAACGCTGACTTTGCCTCCCTCAGGCCACTCTTCGTCAATCTCGAAGTTCCATTCTTCTTCTGAGAAACTCTCAAGTTTTGATATCAGAGCATCAAATGATTCATACCACTCTGCGATGATTTTCTCAACTGACCAAGATCCACGGGCTTTCAAGGCTTCTTTGTTGAAATCCGCTTCTGTTTTGTACGTATACCACGGTTTTGCTCCGGATAGAACACCCTCAGCTTGCGTAACAAGCTCCCAATTCCAAGCTGAAATATGTGCAAGAATATCTCTTACAGTCCAATTTCCCTGGACTTCTTCAGTATCCATTTGAAATTCAGTTAGTTTCGATATTACTTCTTGCAATTTCTGATGGTCATCCATGAAGAATTGGATGGTTTCTTCGTGATCCATCTTGACTTTCCTCCTTAAGTATGATAATTCTTCACTAGTTTTGCAGATATGTATGTTGAAAAGATAATAGCGGACCAAGATGGATTTTTTACTCAACTTAACTAAGTCGTGAGTTTTCAGGAGTTTGACTTCTTGCTTTGATTCCTCTGTATATAAGAGTCAGATTTACCAAAGAACTGAATGAAAATAATAGAAGAATTGAAAGAAAGATATCAAAACCATAGCCATGCCAATTAACTCCTAACGCCCATAGGTATATTGTAATGGGAACTGTCAGAACCGAGGCGCATACCCAGTTCATTAGTTCTCCAGCTCGTTTACACTCACCTGAGCAATAAATGCTGTAATTCACGGAACTTGATGTCCAATCGATACCTGCAGTTGTGCCACACCAATTACAACGTGCATGATGTTCGTTTCCCACTACCACCACTTGTGCTGACTTGTTTGTGAGATTACATAAATGCTTGGACTAACTTTGTTGAATATTTAAGTGGCGGGCCAGGAGGGATTCGAACCCTCGAGTATTTATTTCCAAGAGTATCTTCGAGTCAACAGGTATGGAGTTGATGTAAATGGACAAATGGAAGTATTATAACATTACACACAAGCATCATGTACTCTGTAATCCAATGAGTGAAGAGAAATTCGAACGATTCTGTCAACTTCTCAACCTACCAAAAGATACTCGAATTCTTGATATCGCATGTGGAAAGGGAGAGGTCTTAGTCAGACTAGCAGAGAAATATGGAATTTCAGGCGTGGGAATTGATCTATCTCCATTTTGTATCAATGATTGTAAGAAGAAACATCTCGAGAGAGTTCCTGAATCCGATTTAACCTTCA
>JAEORO010000187.1 GCA_016840855.1 Candidatus Thorarchaeota archaeon
ACAAGAGAAGGAGATGTGACGAGGAGCACATCACACAAATGGAACAGTAGTATTCTTGATTGGGAAATCCTTATGAGGTAACCATTGATTTCGTCTTTGAGTTAACCGAATACGATTTTATGACAGAGCTAGGGTTGTCAACGGGGTGTAAATAATATTTGAGGAAAAAAGGTGAATTGGATGAGCTTGACCTAAAGATTGTGAAAGAGCTTCAGGAAGACTGTAGGAGATCGTTGCCATCAATTGCGAAAAGTGTGGGTATTGCTGTATCAACTCTGCATTATCGGCTTAAGCGGCTTGAAAAAGATGGTATTGTGTATCGATACTCTGCGGACGTCGATTCTGAAAAACTTGGAATGGATTATATAACTGTGATATCCGTTTGGGCAGATTTTGGACCTGGTTATTATGAAAGAATTGGTGAAGAATTGACAAGAGTGCCAGGAGTCTGGGCAGTGTACTACTGCCTAGGCGAGGTGGATTTTTTCGTTCTTACTCGTGCAAAAGACAGAAGTGAGTTCCTTAAGATTCTTGATAGAATGATGAATATTGAGGGAATTGTGAGAACAAACACGCATGTGACTGCCAAGGTTCTCAAAGAAGACCACCGACTGGAATTATAAATAGAGGAACAGAAACTAGTGATACGTGATGTTATGATCCCAATCACTATTTTTCATTTTGATGCTTCAATGAAGGAGTCCCTTGGCTGCGAAAGGTCATTTTCTGTTTTACGTAAATATACCTCGCCAGAGTTGCCTTGAGAACTCCTTTGCAGTCGGTCATCCTATGGATTGCACCATTATTGGTTCGATGTATTAAAGAAGACCTTCTGCAATGAATCAGTTCTAGGGTCATATACTTGAGGTTTGCAAAATGAAACCGGAAGAAAAAGAAACTGATAATCCTAAAGCAAAGTTGGTCACGGTTGTGTTAACACCAAGATGGAAGCAACCATTGGCAGGGATTATTTCGTTCATATGGATATTCCTTGTAACTTTCCTAGTTTGGTACTTGATAGACTTGTCACAATTTGCTGGGGCATTCTCGCTCTTTGGAAGTTTCGGTATCCTGGCGACTCTTTTTTCAATATGGTTTGATACTTGGCCATTTTCCAAATTAAGAAGCCCTTGGAAAGTAGGTCTTGCTGCAACGATTCTGAACATCATTGTCGTATTGATATTCTACTTTGTAGCCACCTGGTTTGCGGGAGTCTATGCATCATTCATAGGCTTGGCTAATCCAGCGGCGACCAACATGGTAGGATGGTCCGTTTTCGGGGCTCTTTCCGCCTCATGTTTTTCGTTTGCGATACTTTGGACTGGATCCAGCCAGTACTGGCCGGTACTTAATAAGACGCAGCCTGTTAGAGGCATCTTTGTATTCATAGAGGGATGGATTATTACACTCATCGCGTGGTTTCTACTCTTTTTTTACACAGGGAATCCTGCAGCCGACCCGTTGGTTCCATCTACATGGACTCTTCAGTCATTTAGTACCAATATGGCATGGAGCCAATGGACAATCTTCCTTACATTGCTCACATTGTTGACGTTTGAATACTGGCCATGGAAAAGGGTTGGGAAACAACCTTGGATAGGTGCTTTTGCCTACATAATGGTGCTGATCCTCAGCTTCATCATCTCGAGCACGTTCTTTATTGTTGCGCAAGGTGTTCTGTTGCCAGCAATCCTCGCATCAGGGTACACAATTACACCAGGAATGGAACCTCTTGCAGCTGGAGTGATGACTTCTGTTTTTGCGGATTGTTTCATCGCTGGTGTACTTGTCGTTTCAAAGTTCCTTGACAACTGGCCAAAGCAATTCTCCCAAGCAGCCAACTACTTCGCTAGACTCATAGTCGTGGTCTTGTTTGGCATTTTGATTTTCTTCGTCTACTACTTGATTTCACCTTTTCTGCTTGGAAGACCGACAGATGCATCGCTCAACGATCCAACACCATTCATCTTGTTATTCCTCTGGATTGAGCTTGTTTTCGCCTATCTCTGGAAACGGTGGCCGGTTTATAGAACAGTGGAGTAGTCTGTGCAAGTGCCTTGCTGGACATTCAGAATTCTCTATTCATTAGAGGGCGCTGGAAGTACAGCAAATCAATATTGGAACTCATTCTTTCGCCTATTATGAGATGGTGAGTAGCGCGATGTTGAAGCAAACTCTATACTTGAGTGTGATAGATTTATGGTGACAAAGTAGTAGCATAAAGAACATAAAAATTTCTTTCAATATTTCATTGTATTTTGGAAAGAACAAAGATATAAATACAAGATATTGTGTGTATTTTACGGATTGGCTCTAATAAAAGTGTCAATTCATACAACTTTATGGTTTGTGGGAAAATTATGGATTTAGCAGTAGAAATTTCTGGTGTCACTTTTAAAAACCCGGTAATTGCTGCATCAGGCTATCCGACCTACCATCCCAAACTGATGAAGAAATGCGTGGAAGCTGGCGTAGGCGGCGTGACTATGAAGACTACATCAGTTGTGGAACAGAACTGGAACAAACAAACATTGGCTCCATTGTTCTATGATAAATGGGGAGGCGAAACTGGTACTATTTCGTGCCAATATGGATTCATTCAGCCAGATAAAGCAGCCGAGTATCTCAAAGAGATGAAACCTATTACAAAAAAGGAAGACGTTGTACTGATTGCTAGTATTGAAGCCGCTGCTTCAGACCTTAAGGGGTGGGGAAATCTAGCAAAGAAGTGCGAAGACGCAGGGGCGGACATGATAGAAAACATGCTCTGTTGTCCAATCGGTTTTGAAGAAGACACAGGTGTAGCCGCTGCTCGTCTAGAGGGCAACCTTACTAATATAACTCGTGCAGTCAAAGAAGCTGTATCAATTCCTGTAATCACGAAAATAGGATTTGAGCATGACCACTTCATTCGTCAAACTGCACCAGCAATAGAAAAAGGAGGAGCGGATGCGATACATGCTCATGGATTCACGACCGCCACAACGGTGATAAATGTCGAAACTGCAGAGCCAGTAGAAAGCGGTACATATTGTTCATGGAGTCGAGGTATGACTAGAGGGTCTAGTCTCCATGCTGCAGGAGCGATCTATAAACTGGTCCAGATACCGGTAATCAGCAGTGGAGGAATATATACCTGGAGAGATGCTGTAGAGCGTATCATGGGAGGAGCCACAGCAACAGCTATACACACCGCGATCTTCCATAAGGGATACAAAGTAATTCCTCCGATTATCGATGGACTAAAGAGCTTCATGGAGAGGAAGTCATACGATACTATTGACGATATGTTGGGTATCGCACTCCCGCATATGATGAACTTTGGCGAATTCATGGGGTATCTGACTCGCAGACTCGTGGATCCATCGAAAGGTCAATACGTGGCTCCTAAGAAGGACGTTGTTGTAAGAGTGAATGCTGAGAAATGCAATGGCTGTGAAATCTGCGTGGATTGTCTGTGGGGTGCAGTTTCTATGGTGGACGGGAAAGCAGTAATCAACCTTGAAGATTGTGAGCGCTGCGGGAGATGCTGGTCACTTTGCCCGACTGATGCAATAGTAGCAAAAATACCAAAGACTGGCGCAGGCTTCGAGAATGGAGTATTCACATGAGGTGGATAATATGGCAGCAATTTTAGGTCCGTCACTAAGGACAACCAATAAAAAAACACTTGAAAAAGTGAAATGGCCAGATGGAGCAAAGTGTGCAGCAAGCTTTACACTTGATTATGATGCTCAGCAATTATGGGCCGCAATAGGTATGGGCGGACTTCTTCCTCTGTCTGAAGGTGAGTTCGGAGGTAGGGTAGGAATCTGGAGATATCTCGACCTAATGGACAAGTGGAATATTAAGGCTACATTCTTCGTTGTTGGTCTTACTGCAGAACGATACCCGGAAACTGTCAAGGAGATGGCGAAGAGAGGCCATGAGGTTGCAAATCACGGGTACACACATCAAGATATGAGTAAAGCAAGTCGTCAAGACGAAAAAGATGATATTTTGAGGTGTAGCGCAGTAATCGAAGAACTTGCGGGGAAGAAGCCTATAGGCTTTAGGAGTCCTGGTGCGGAATTCAGCGAGAACACTATTGACATATTGCTTGATGAGGGGTTCATCTATCACAGCACATGCCAAGCTGATGACATCCCATATAGATGGGAAATCGAAGGAAAGAAGAAAGAGCTCCTTGAGATCCCATTCCAGTGGCATCTGACGGATTCCATGCATTTCCTAGCTTCACTCACTTGGGGTGCTGGGCACATATCATCACCCACTAAGGTGTATGATATATGGTCAAGTGAGTTCGATGGCGCTTATGCGATGGGACGGCACTTTCACCTTCTTAACCACGACTTCATTATTGGCAAGTCAAGTAGAATAATGCTACTTAACAAGCTAATTGAGCATGTCAAAAAGGCTCCAAAGGTTTGGTATTGCAGAATGGATGAAATGGCAAGATACTGGAAGAAGAACTATTGGGATTGACAAGATGCCTGTGCTCAAATGCATGTCAAAGGCATCCACGTGAGGCAACCCTATGCAAGTCAAGATGAGTTGCATGATAGAGAAGGTGATGAAAATGTTATCCACAGAGAAAATCAATAAGAAGATACAATCTTTCTTAGGAATATCAAAGGATCAGCTCGATTATGGCCTCAGCCTTCATAAGAAGTCTATTGTCGTTGATATTCTCACTTGGGAGCCACAGGTTTGGTCAACCGCACAAGTTGAAAAAATGGCTCAGATGATGGCAGTTGGCAAATCTGGAGGTTGGGGAAGCGAGATAGATGATGAAGTCAAGAAAATCAGGCTCTCTGAGTTTATAACTCCTGGACATGAAACCCGAAGGGTATATGCTGAATTGCTAAGAAGATCTGGTGTAACTTGCATAAGTCATACCCTGCTTTGCGAGTTCGGTTTCCAAGATGCTCTTCGTGATGTTGCTCGTATTGGTGTTGAGTTTGACAAAGCAAGGGACATCATTATGAGTGCTACCTGCGCTGATGACATCAGAAAGGCTAAGAAAGAGGGTAAAACAGCCATAGCACTCCACTTTCAGGATACTGTGTGCTTGGGAAAGAATCTTGATAATGTGGATCTCTTCTATGGTTTTGGCGTAAGACAAGTACAGTTCACTCACAATCAGAAGAATTTCTTCTGTGATGGCTGTATAGAGAAACGGGACTCAGGTCTCAGCTACTTGGGAGTAAAACTAGTCGAGAGAATGAACAAGCTTGGAATGCTTATCGATTCGAGCCATTGTAGTAGGCTTACTGGCATTGACATGGCTGAAATCTCGAAAGACCCTATAGCGATAACTCATGCTACTTGTAAGTCGATATTCGCCCATGATAGAGCCAAAACTGATGAGGAAATTCAAGCTGTTGCAGAGAAAGGTGGGGTAGTTGGTATACTCACCTGCCCATTCTATCTTGGGGGCAAGGGAACCCTCAAGGAGATGCTCGATCATATCGATTACGCCGTTGATTTGGTTGGTATTGATCACGTGGGGATAGGAACGGATCAGTGGGATGAATATGGTCGACCACAGAGTTGGGTAAATGAGATGAACAAATGGCTTCAATCAGCAATTGGTTTCAGACCAGATCATAATCTCGATTGGGGCGTGTTTACTCCAAGCCCAGATGAACTTGGAGCCTGGTGCAACTGGCCCCGTATAACTGTTGGGCTCGTTTCAAGAGGCTACTCTGAGCAAGAAGTACAAAAAATCATAGGAGGAAATTGGCTCAAACTTATTGAAAAAGTGATTGGATGACACTCGTACATTGTTAAGACTTGTAAATCTTTGAAAGATCTCGATGCCAAGTCAAACCACATACTCAGCTGTTAATGTTAACAGCTAGCGGTTCTACTTTGAAAACAGGATGGAAAGATACTGCTAGGAGCAGAGGTGCACACATGTGAAATAATAGCAAAGGAAAGACAAAGGAGAGCGCTAAATCAAAAATGAGGATTAAAAACCTAGTATATATTGTTGATACTCACACAGAAGGTGAGCCAACTCGAGTTATTTTGGGCGGCTTTCCGAAAGTAAACGGACAAACGGTTTTTGAAAAAAGAAACTTCATTGCAAAGAATCTAGATTGGCTCAGAACTGCTCTCCTTTTAGAGCCTCGTGGGCACAGCAACCAATTTGGAGCAACAGTTTTACCAACCACATGTAAGACAGCCGATTATGCTCTTGTATTCATGGATGCTGGTGGGTATTTGGACATGTGTGGGCACGCAACAATTGGAGTGACGACAGCTTTGATTGAAACGGGTATAGTAGAGGCTATGGAACCATATACCACCTTGCATTATGAAACGGTGGCAGGAATTATCACTGCGCGAGCTCGAATTATTAACGATTCAGTGGAAGAGGTATCAATTGTTGATGTACCAAGCTTCCATCTAGGAAGCTATGATATTAGAATTGCGGGAGGTAAATCAATCCCAGTTGATGTGGCTTACGGTGGGAACTTCTGCACGATTGCTGACGCCGCCAGTCTTGATACCAGAGTAAGGACCGAAGAAATCTATACCCTGCTTAACATGGGAATTATGCTAAGGAACGAAACGTCTAGTCAAATTCACGTTAGTCATCCTGACTTCCCACATGATTCTAAAAAAATAGAGTTAGCTATGATTACAGATGAACCAGAACTGCCCAACAGTAGCGGAAAGAACATAGTTATCTTTGGCAAAGGGCAATTTGATAGAAGTCCATGTGCCACTGGAACAGCTGCCAGACTAGCCACGATGTATAGCAGAGGGTCTATACAGGTTAACGAACCATTCGTTCATGAGAGTGTAATTAACACCGTTTTCAAGGCAAGAATAGTGGATACAACCATGATTGGTTCATTCGAAGCTGTGATTCCTGAAATAACTGGTAGCGCTTACATCACCCAGATCTCAAATCCTGTTATTCATCCGAATGATCCCCTGAGAGATGGTTTCACGCTCTTTAGTGGAGATGCCTAAAATGTCAGGAGATTATTCATTCGATATAGTTGTTGTAGGGGCAGGGATTATTGGTGTCGCTACTGCATATTATCTACAGAGGAATAATCCATCAAAGACTATTCTTCTCCTTGATCGACTACCAGCTGCGGGACAAGCTAATACAGCTATGAGTGCCGCAGCAGTTAGAAACATGTTTGCATCCTCGACAAATCAGTTGCTCACCGACACTTCAATCAAGTACTATCAACATATTCAGGAAGAAATTGGTCATGATTTGCTGTTTGAGAGGTGCGGTTATCTATGGCTTCTCAGCGACTCCCAGTTCAATAATGTTAGCATCCAGAACTGGATGAAGAGGATGGAAGAATCAAACATTCACTACAGAATATATGACAAGAAGCAATTGAAAGAAATGATTCCAGGACTAAATGTAGACTTTGAAGGTGATGACGAAGCAGAATTAATGAACCTTCAACAGGTGGACTTTGGTTTATTTGGAGGAGACTGTGGTGTTTTAGATTCCACTAGACTTGTTGAGTATTATCTCCAAGAGTTCAAGAAACTTTCACCTGTAAAGCCCAGGTTTGGTATCAGTGTCGAGAAACTACTACTGGAGGCAAATCCTAAGCTGGATGTTCCAGGCGAGCCATTCGTTTGGCAAAAGAAGAAAGTCAATGGTGTAATCACCAATAAGGGATCTATTCGGGCTGAAACAGTCGTGCTAGCAACTGGAGCATGGACAAACAAACTACTTGATCCAATTGGAATGGATGGTAGAACGAAAGCCAAAAAGAGACACATATTTGTTTTACATGCTGAAGACAAGAGTGGTCTTCGAGATTTATTGGATACTAAAGGGTTTTGTGATTTGAATACTATCCCATTTACGATTCTTCCTTCTGCAGGTGTCTACTTCAGACCGCAGCTCCAAGAAAGGGGATTCTGGATTGGCTGCGCGGACAAGCTAGGTAGGTGTTTCAACTACATTCAAACTGAGGACTACGAACATCCTGAAAGCACATACTATGAGAATTCTATCTATCCAGTCCTTGTGAAGTATTTTCCCTCGTTTGAAGGAGCTAGACCAGTAGGAAGCTGGGCGGGTGGATATAGCTATAGCCCTGATGCGATTCCATTTGTGTATAAGGAAAATGGCATTCTAGTACTTGACGGTGCTAGCGGCTCGGGAATCATGAAAGCAGATGCCATGGCTCGTATAGCAAACGCATTGTATCGAGGAGAGGCTGAAGCGGAGCTATATGGTGGGAAAAAAGTACCAGCAGATATGTTGAGTCAGAATGAACGTAAAGTCGAAGTTGAAAGTGTTATTATCTAATTTATCATGCATTTCTCTAACTAATAATCTTAATTCCAGATATTTTCGGACCTGACTATCTGCCGTACAGGCAAGAGAAACAGATGTTATTTCATGTTTCGCGTCGAGAGATGTTTTTCCTCTTTCAAATTTGATTTTTGTTTCGTAGATATAGCCATTGGAACAATCTCAAGCACTCGAGTGCCTCCCAAGATATAGTAGCCAATCTAAGGGGTATTATAGGACCGATTTATTGATTTTGAAAAATAATAAAGCTAATTTGTTGTAAAAAGGCACTATGATTCCCCATTATATCCCGAGGTTTATAAACCAATCTTTGGTGTTCTATATGAAGGGTAGCTAAATTAGATGAATTCGTTATATGAAGAAATAGAGAAATCTTGTAAGTCTGGAAATGAGGCACCCTATTTGAATTGTATGTGATTTTAATGACATCTGAAATGGAAAATGAAACCGAAACAACTGAACAGAAACAAGAGATAGAGATTGAAGAATTAAAACCAAAGATGAGTAATCTCATTGTAACATTCAAGATCGTTGATATTGGCGAAACTAGAGAAGTGACTTCTCGTCGTACTTTTGAAACTCATCGTGTTGCTGATGCGATAGTAGGAGACAAAACTGGTATTGTTAGTGTCCCACTTTGGAATGAGAGTATCAGTGAGATGAAGGTAGGAAAAACTTACCGACTTGAAGACGGATACACCAGCCTATTTCGAGGAAAACTCCAATTAAAGATAGGAAGGCATAGTACAGTCACAGAAGCTGAAAGCGAAATTGAAACTGTGAATAGTGACGTTGATATGTCAGCAGAAAACCATCGAAAATCCAAAGATCGTGGATATTACAATCCACCAAGGGGGTATGGCAGACAATCAGGATATGGTTCATCTTATAGAAGAGGTACTGATAGACGTTCTCGTCGTGATAACTACCGAAGACGAAGATGGTAGTTTCAATAGATTGGTTTCTGGAACCAAAGCAACAAACGACTCAAAGAAGCACACAGACTCCACAAGCTTGTATTCACTTTCTAGAGTGGGGTATAGATATTCGGCCCTGACTATCTGCCGTACAGGCAAGAGAAGCAGATGTAGTTTCAGATTTCAACTCGAGAGAGGTTTAGTCCTCTCTCCCCACTTTTCTTTTCAACAATTAAGAGGATGCCGCTGCGACTATTGAAAAATCTGCAGATGTTGCCCATTTTAGGAGTAGATTATACTTTTCAGTCCTTGTAGGTCTTCCTCAGTGGTGTGTTCCTCTTCCAACTTTGATGGCCAACCCTTCGACGTATCGCTGATAGCCAACATGGAATCAGGGCAGTTAGCTACGCAGGCTAGACAGACAATACATTTTCCCTTGTCAGCTTCGCCTAATTCTGCATCCATGGCTCCGGTGGGGCATGAGTCCTCGCACTCATAGCACATACCGCAATCTGTCCCTCCTCTTGTCGGCAGTTGTGTCACTTTCTTGAATCGTAAAGCTTC
>JAEORO010000188.1 GCA_016840855.1 Candidatus Thorarchaeota archaeon
GCCCCACCCATGCTATGACCTGCAAGAAATGGGCGATCAAACTTCATAACAACCTCATGCATATCATGCAAGTATGAATGAAGGATGTCTCTTTCTGCTCGATCACGAGTTTTCCCATGACCGTTGAGTTCAATTGCTACGACATGATAGTATTTTGAGAGACCTCTCAACTGCATGAACCAGGTAGCTGATGAGCCACCAGCACCATGAATGAAAATGATTGTCTTGCTTCTAGGGTCTCCAGCTTCTTCAAAGTTCACAGACATAGAAACTCTCTCAGGAACTCTAGTGAACGGAGGCACTCAAAAATCTGGTTATTCAAAGGTAGGTTCCAATTCATTTTTCTAATAGGAAAACCAAGAATTTAGCATAATCACAGAAATAATAGGATTCACTTCTTCATAAAATGTGTGAAAAAAGATTCTGATACATTCCATTTTTTGCAAGATAATATCCACTTAATAGTGGGATATACATCTATTATTTTGAGGAGTTGCATATGAGAACACTGATTGCCTTCTGCACTCGATATGGTGCGACCGAATCTACCTCTGAAGAGATTGCGAGAGTCCTTCGTGATGAGGGTTTTGACGTTCGTGTTGCCAACACCAAGAAGGAGAAATTAAAAGACATTTCTGAATATGACTTGGTGATTGTTGGTGCAGGTATGCAGATGTCTCGATGGTGTAAAGAATCTGAGAAGTTTTTGGATAAATTCCAAGAAGAACTTAGAGAAAAGAGAACTGCGATTTTTATTTCATCTGGTGCAAAGATGATTTTAGAGCATGATGATCTGAAGATGGAAATGGAGGATAATTGGCAAAAGTTTCTTGTCGACATAGTAGAGCAGTACTCGCTTAATCCAGTAGCAATAGCTATGTTTGGAGGCGTCTGGAACTACAACAAAATGGGTTTCTTTTTTAGAAAGACGATGGGTCCATTTAGAATGAAGCTTGAAGAAGTTGGGATTAAAGAAGTAGAACCTGATGTCTATGATACTCGCGATTGGGATGAGATTAGAAAATGGGCAAAAGATTTGGCACAAAATGTAGGATGAAATGAAAATCAAGAGCTTTGATTAAGAGTATATATTTCGAAAAATCTTATTGCATAATTCTAGAGTAATATGAAGAAGCTATGTTTAAAACGAAACTATTTGGGAAAATAGCTGCGCATGACTCTTCATAATCGTAATCCTATGCTCCTCTGTTTCGCAGGTGGTACACTAATGATTCTGTCAGGCATTAGCGGAGCAATCGGTGTCATTGGAGAGCTGTCTCAGATTATCCCATATATATTTGGACTAGAGTTCTTTGAAACTTTTGAAAGTTTTATGGCAGGACTTGCAGCTTGGGCTGCATTAGGTGGTATTGTAGCTATTTTCGGTGGGATAATTCTTACAACTGAAAAAGTCTGGTTTGGTAGAATTTTAATATTAGCTGGAATAGTAATAGGTGTAATCGGGCTGCTGATGACCTTGGTTCAAATGGCAACAGCAGGCGTATTCGTTATGGACATGGTTCACCAACTTCAACAATCGCTTGGATGGATTGGAGCGATGATGGCGTTCATCGCACGAATAATTGCTGAGCAAAAGCCAATGATGGATCGAAAATAATTATACATCAAATATAGAAACAGACGCCTCAAGATTCTTTGCCGCTTGAATACATTCACGGAGGATTCCTTCTTTATCAACATCCATCCCCGCGAAAACAGACACGAACCAGACCCCTTTACCTGTCCCGCAAATCAGACTCACAGCACCGTCAGGATTGATTGCTACAAATCCTTGCTCGGTAGCTAAAGCTCTCAAGAATGCAATATTCTTCAATGAGAAATTTTGGAGATAACCATTCCAAGCCTGAATTATCGTATTGATTTCACTAGCAATATCCATGTTATCGCTTGCATAAACAACCTTTCCTTCATAAGAAAAAACGCAAAACCCTGTAATCTCATTATAATTACTCATAGCAATATCGATTGTCCTTTTAATTCGCATTACCATGGTTAATTCAAATTCTTCAGTGTAATATTATAGAAATAGGTTTCCTGATTGTAGCTTGGTTCATAGAAATGTTAATTGGATTTAAAACAAAGATATTCTCGAGGTATATGGTCCGAAAACGAAGAGAAAAGAGAGACAAAGTGTCACCAATTGGACATACAATACCAGCGAGATATAGGGCACACCCAATGATGCTCACTCGATGGATGACAGACATCGATAACTATGCTAGAAAGAGAAAGCAGAAGAAACCCAGAGCCTTAAGACACCCGCCACCTAGATAGATGCATTAGCAATCATCATAGCTTTTGCCATGAGTAATGTCCGATGATGCAACTCATCATTACTGATATTTGCTTGAAATCGATCATCTTTAATTGCAAATCCATGACGAAGTGCGATATTTCTGAGATTTCCATTTCGAAGTCTTGAGGAAATCATTCTATATGAAAACCAGTCATCAGTCCCTTTTTCTTGGATGTAGCAATTAATCTTGAAAGTTAATCCATTCTCAAGAGTGATTTCGAAGCGTTTTCCAATAGACTGTTTGATGATAGTTTTAGGTCCAAGAATTCCCCTCAGAACAGATGTTGTAAATAATGAAGCAGGACCTGGAAGGAAAGCCCATGACCAAAAGCGAAAAGCTAACACCATTAGGACAACGGCTATAATTAATCCAACATTATTGAAAGCAGCGACTACGAGTAAGCCTTGAGCGACGCCATCATCAGGTTGAGATGTTATTTCACCTAAGCCAGCAATGCCAGTTGTATAGTATACAAAGAATGTAATTGAAAATAGTATAATGAAGGCTGAAAGGGCAATTCTAATCCTATCTTTATAGAGAGCCTTTGCTTCAAGTAGGAGTTCATTCTCCAAACTTACTCTTCCTCCAACGCGTTCAAGTACATATTCCGGGAATGTTTCCCATATTCTTTACAGAGATCGACTAAAATAGTAAGCAACGGATGCTCATTATTTATTCGGATTGCGTAAAGCTTTGGTGTAAGCTGGTCAATCTGAATCATTTCGTTCTCTTGTAAATGGGATATTACACCTCTGTACAGACTTCTTGATTTTCCACTATAGCCGATGAGTCGACTTAATTGAACACCACTAACGCTTCGCGGGTAGATATGAGCCAGTGCAAGAAGAATTGCTCTCCTAGTGTCATTCAGTGATGACATTAGCTGAATCAATTCATACACCGATGCGTCCTTGGTATCATTTTCCACTTTCATCCAGCCTACTATTACACTTGTTGTGTCATATTAAACACATTAGTTTCACGCTTCGTATGTTGATTTCCCATAGCTTTGTAGCGTTGAGGTTATTCGAGATACTATATCTCTCTTACTAATTCAACATTTAGACAAACGTCAGTTCGTGGAGTGGAAACATCCGATAAAGTGTTAATAACACAAATTCAAGAAAAGAGTAATAGAATCTTAACTGATAAGGAGGTATATGCTATTTCATCATTTTCGAGCAAATACTTCGGTTGGCTCATTGCTCTAGCTATAGTACTTCTTGGAAGTTGGTTCCTATTACCTGAAGGCTATAATGATGTGGTTGCTATTTTTGGACCTCATTTTGGAAATTACCTTAGGCCAACACTTGTAATGGTCAATCTCTTACTTGTTAATCCTATGAGTAACTTCACTATGATAGCTATTTGGGCGGGAGCCGGCTTTGTTGGAGGAATGATGGCTGGAACAAAAAAGGGTGCCTTCGTTGTTGGTCTGATGACGTGGCTCTCGTGCCTTGCTCTCATAGCTCTTTGTGTTTACCTGATATTTCAAACAGGTATTTCATTGGGCTCAATTACCGTGCCACCAGGATCTTCAATCGTTTACATCCTAAGTATACCCGTAATTCAAGGACTACTTGATCAAATCTTCCCCTTGATTTCAGGAATGGGAATGGGATTTGATGTGACTACACTGTTGACTATTCTTGCACCATTATTACTTTGGATCCTAACACCAGTCATAGTAGTCATTGTTGCGGCTATCGTTGGAGCTGTAGTCCGACCAAAGGAGGAATTCTAGAATGAAAATAAACAGAAAGCACGCATTTGTTATACTTGCTATTGGGTTCCTATTCTCAATCCCAGCTGTCACTGCTGCTAATAGTAGTGGTTCAGTTTTAGCTCAAGACGGAGGTGAAGATTTCTTCTTCAATCTGATAGGGAATGGAGCTGAAATAGTGTTTACTGCAATCGATGAGCAGGGTGCACCTGCAGTCGTTTATGGACAGCTTGGTATTCCCGATGAGCAACTAGGGCTTGATTTACCAATGTACGATGGTTGTGTAATGATGGCTCTTCTAGCAACACAGGGTGAGCTCTTAGAATACATTCTTGATCTTGTTGGAGCCCAGCTCTTCAACTTCTCTGATGGCGGTGGTGGAGGTGGACTTATGGCTCAGCAGTTCGGTGAAGGCGAATCACCTATTGATTCAATCTTCAGCATGTTAGGTACTGACTTTAGTCTGCTGATCAATGTGTTCTTCAACATAGAGAATGATGATGCTCAAGTGAATATGGCGGAAATCAGGACACATCTTCACAACGGATTTAATTTCAACTTCGAGGAGTTGTTGAATCTCTACATTGATGAGGATTTCATCTCAAATCTTATTGGAGAGACTGTTGAGCTGCCATTCACTTCAATCAATCTCTTCATTTATCGAGTCACTAACCCATTTGAAGATGCAGTCAATAGTGTGCTTGATGTAATGGATCAAGATGGTTTTATTGCGTCAATTGATTCCTCATTCTTCACTTCAGCACGAGCTTCAGGCGCTGGACTACTTGCTGTTCCTGATATGGGTGACTTAATGGAACTCATTGACAGTTTTGGTGGGGATGGTGGAACACCTACTCCTGCATCATTCGTGCTGTCACAATTACCAGCCATTGATGGTCCAATGGCGATTGCGGCCGCTGGATACATTGGAGACCAGATTCTCTCAACGAGTTCAAATGAGCTCAATATCTTCGAAGATCTATTAGGGAAGTCATCGACTGGGGTTGTAAATGGTCTAGATACTGGTCAGTCATTAGTTGCTGCGTTCCTTCCACCTAACATGAATGTGACAGGTTATTCACCCGAAGCAGAAGCACTCAACCGGACATTCTATAGTCCTGAGGCAAGGATGGTCTTTTGGAATGCTACAGCATTCGCTGATGTGCCTGACTATACTATTAACTTCGAACCAGGTGCGTTTCCACCACTTTTGGTAATCGATCGAGCATTTGATCCTCTTGAAACCACACCAGGAGGTTCCGTTGAAGTTCGAGTGACAGTCCAAAACCAAGGAACTGAACCAGTATATAATCTCTCACTGGTAGACTACGATATATCTGATACATATCCAAAATCAGTCACTATTGTAGGAGACCTCTCAGATACACTTTCAGTTCTGGGTGCTGGTGAAACGATGTTCGTCACATATGACGTTACCTTCCAATTTGAAGGTATATACGCATTTGCGCCTGCTGTGGTTGTGTATGACTACGGAAACAACACATTCTCTAAACATACACACATTGAAGGATATACTGTTAGTGCAGATCCTATTGGACTTCTCCAACAGATGTTCTGGGATGGATATCCGTTTACTGCAGTCATGGGTGGCGCAGTTGCCTTAGGTGCTGTGGTCAACATTGTTCTAATGGCACGCGGTCGTGGTGGTGGCGGAACCTACCAAGTTTAATTCACTATGTGAACCCTAAGAATACATTTTTTTCTTAGGGATTCACGATTCTTTCTTTTTCTTTATTATTCAGCATGTTTATTTTGTAACGCTGGTTTAGAGATTTTATGCCCCTCAAAGACGAACTAAATGGATATCTAAGACTACCTAGAAATTTCTTTGGTATTCCGGCTCCAGAATCAGGAGATCCAGATGTCGGGATTGTTGGTATTCCCTATGATATGACATCAAGCTATATGCCTGGTCCTCGGTTTGGTCCTGATTCAATTCGTCAAGCAACCGACAGTGAAAGATCACATAGCTATTCGCTCTCACTTGGCAGAAAGGATGTAGCCGATAAGCCGCTTACAAAAAGAATTACAATAGAAGACATAGGCGATTTAGAGGTGATGCTAAGACTTCCAGAGGCTGCTGCAATCGACATCTCCGAGGCATGCGCGAAACTTTCTCCCAAGGGAAGTTACCTTCTTTTTCTTGGCGGAGACCATTTCATCACTTATCCAATAATCAAGGGACTCAAAAGGGGTCGTCCTGGTAAATATGGCCTAGTCCATTTTGACGCGCACGCGGACCTATACCAAGACATGGCCGGGTATCATTTTTCTCACTCCACAGGTGTGAGAAGGATAGTCGATGAGAACTTAGTGTCTATGGAAAATGTAGCCGCCTATGACCTCAGGTCAGCTCTTCCAGAACAAAGAGAGGAAATAACTGGCAGCAGGGCTCCAATTTTATCAAAAGATCAATTCAAGAAGCATGTTAAGGAGATTGGGAACAGAGTTGACTATTTGTATGTTTCAGTCGATATTGATGTGCTAGCACCTCAGATTGCTCCTGGGGTGAGTCATCCGGAGTCTGGTGGACTTTCAATGGTAGATTTGGTGGAACTTCTTATAGCTAGTTTTCAAACTGGCAAGGTTCGTTATGCTGATGTTGTCGAGTTGAACCCAATGCTGGATTATGCAGGTATCACTGCAATCGCTGCTCGAGATATCGTTAAGGAAATCCTGACAGGTTTTGCTGAGCCATAACTATTTTAAGTAGTAATTGCACATAATTATTGACGGAAATGAGCTTATCGAGTTCAAAAATTAATGACGAGATTAGTACTCGTGCTGCAAGTACTCTGAGAGAGATTGGCTTTGGAGCTCACGAAACTGCTGTAATTCTTGCTCTCAATGCGATGAATTCTGCAACTGTTTCTGACCTCTCTGATGATACAGGAATTCATCACGCCAATCTGTACTCAATACTTGATGCCCTAGTTGGAAAGGGACTAGTTATTCAACAAGAGGGTCGTCCAAAGGTATACCA
>JAEORO010000189.1 GCA_016840855.1 Candidatus Thorarchaeota archaeon
CAAGTTGAGTTGAGTGCTATCTATAGGGAATTGATTGCAAACGCTATGAGTGCTTACGATAGTATTGTAAGTCACAACTTGAATCGTGTCATTAAGACACTAACATCCATTTCGCTTCTTGTTACTGTTCCCACATTGATTGCTAGCATATATGGTATGAATGTAGGATTGCCATTTCAGGAGGAAACTCTAGCGTTTGTATTTGTCATATTTATCAGCCTATCCATAACACTCCCAATGCTTGTTATCCTCACAAAGAAGGGTCTAGTCTAACCCTCTTGCATTTTCGCCAAAATAGCATGGAAAGAATCGAACTTATTTATCAGTAGGTTAACAAGTTAATCTATGAAAATTGCTGTTCTCACTAGTGGCGGCGATAGTCCTGCAATGAACGCCGCTATTCGTGCAATAACCAGAGTCGGAATTAACAGACATTGCGAGGTTTTTGGGGTCTATGGTGGATTTCAAGGTATTCTCAATGAGCAAATCCATGAGCTAAACTCTCGATCTGTTTCCAGAATACTACACAGAGGTGGGACAATCCTCACAACTGGTAGATCTGAGGAGTTCAAAACTCAAGCTGGATTGAAAAAAGCAACCAAAATATTGTCAGATCGTGGTTTTGATGCACTAATTGCTATTGGAGGGGATGGTACAATGCATGGATTGGATGAACTTGGAAAATATTGGAATGGTCGATTGATTGGATTACCAGGAACCATTGACAATGATCTTTCAGGAACAGATTATACAATTGGTTTTGACACAGCAGTGAACAATGCACTAGAAGCATTGGACAAGATTCGAGACACAGCTGAAGCATTTTCACGTATTTTCCTTGTTGAAGTGATGGGTCGTCATGCTGGATTCATTGCATTTCATGTGGGTGTTGCCACTGGTGCATCAGCAATATTGATGCCAGAAACAACAACAACAATCGAGGAACTAGCTCAGAAAGTTACTGCAGCAAAAGCCCGGGCAAAAACAAGTGTTCTCGTAGTCGTTGCTGAAGGTGATGAGTTAGGAAATGCACATGTGATAGAGAAGGCGTTATCAGAAAAGATAGGTGAGGGTTGTAGAGTATCCGTTCTTGGTTATATACAAAGAGGTGGAAATCCAACACACTTTGATCGGATACTTGCGACTCGCCTTGGAGCTTATGCAATTGAATGTCTCTTGGGTGGAATGCATGGCGGCATGGTTGGGGAAGTCGATGGTAACCTAATCATGACTCCCTTTGAGGATACATGGACAATAAAGAAACCATTAGATCAATGGATGCTAGGGCTCCTAGATGAATTATCAAGCTAATACTCGGCAGACTAATACGCAGGTGCGTATAGATACTGAATGGAGGTCGAGGAATTGGTCTTCAAGTACCTTGCAGATTATCATCTTTGGGCCGGATGGAAGATGCGGGAAGTTCTAAGCGGGTTAGATGCTGAAGATTTCTCACAGGAGGTCTTTGGTACAAGTCCTCGGGAACTTGTGCAACACATAGTCTTGGCTTTAGAAACCTGTTTTTATTTCATCGAAAATGAAAGAGATAGTTCAGTCTTTGATAGGGTCAAAAGACTTCCTCGACAGGAATTGCTTAAACGTTGGGAGGTCCTCGACACAAGACTCAGTCATGCTATTGAAGAGATACCTCAAGACAAGATAATGGTCAAGCATATCAGAGAAGAGCCATTTGAGATCGATGTTTTGGATTTCTTCCTGCAATATCTTCTTCACACCACTCATCATCGTGGCCAGCTTGCAAAAGTTCTGAGCGGCATGGACTTGGAGGTTCCCGGTACTGATTATCTTATGTTTTTTGGAGAGCACGCTTGAATGCGTATTTCAGAATAGTGCAAAGATGTTTTCAATTCAATTAATGAGTTGGATTTCTTCTTTGAAATAATATTTCTTGCATGTGAACACAAATCTCTCATTCGAAGACTTTAACTAGCCCCACGCTTTACAGCACTTTAAGGTGGTATTTCGTGGACATAACAAGATCCCTAAACGGTAGTGAATTGAGGGACTGCGATGTTGTTGACTCAAGCGGTCAGAAGGTTGGTCGTATCAATGATATGACATTCACATTTGATGGCCAGTTGAAGCTCGAGCAGTTTATTCTTGCTGGGTCTGACTGGGAGGAGTTTCTCGAATCCATCAAGATGAAACCTGATAAAGATCCACTGTTCGATGCATCCATGATTCGCTGGATTGGTGACAAAGTTCAACTCGAGTCGAATGTTAATGCGTTGAAGACGACACTCGATAAAGGTGCGATTCCAAAAGGAGAAATTCGATGGTCTGAACTATCAAAGAAACACATCGTTGATAAAGATGATGTAACAGTAGGCAAAGCTGTTGACATCGATTTTGATATTGATGGCACAGCATCTCTCACAGTTGGTGGGGGTATGGTCGAAGAAACTCTTGAGAGAATCGGTCTGAAGGATGATATCGATATCATAGTACCAGCAGAAACAATTGAGTCGATTGCTGACCAAATCAGACTCAATGTATCAAAGGACGAACTCCAACTTACGATGGACAATGCACTTGAGAGTCCTGAAGTTCATGCAGTAAAGGACAAAAGAGATGTAGAACGAAGCGTTGTGAAAGTACGCTTATTTCAGAGACCTATCTAGCAAATCAAGCGTTTCCTATTGCAGATTCAGCCGCATGGGGAAAGAGTCGTTAGAAGATATTTTATCAGATATTCAAAACTGATAATTAGTATACTAACGCCTGCTGATTACAAGCCCCCTCCGCGATATTACCAAATATGCAATGGTTCTTCTTCCTCAATCATCAAGTCGTCAGTATCCGAAAAGTCGAACTTCATCCTTGAGAGAAGTTTCTTTATATCCTTGACTTCCACTTCTCTGGATTTATAGTCTAGCAGTACTAATCGCAATTGATGTAGAGTTTTGCCAAGTTTCGGATTGAGTAATTCAGGAGCCTTTTGTCGAAGCTGCTCCCAAATATCTCGTGCCTCCTTCAGCGCTTGTTCAGCATCCGGTAATTTCTTGACTTTATGTTGTATAATTCCGAAGTTGTGAAGAGATGAAGCCAATCCTGCTTGGTACATTTCAGGTGATTGCTTGACGAGTCTTCTTCGAATTTCAATTGACTCTCTGAGTGACTCTTCTGCATCGGAATATTTGTTCATGTCTGCAAGGAGGATACCTTGGTTGTTAAGTGAGATAGCTAGTATTGGTTCAAAGAACTGTGCCTCGATCTCAACAAATTGCTTCTGAATATCAACTGCTTCGGAGATTTGCGAATAAGCATCTTCAAGCATACCCAATTCCCTGAGAAGCAATGAGTAATTGTTGCGCGTGAGTGTTGTATTATATTGAAACTTACTTGGGATCAGATGTATGATTTCTTCAAAGAGTCCCAACGATTCTTGATAGAGTCGTCTTGCCTCTCGTAATTCTTCAAGCTTTCTGTGTGTGATGGCCAAATTACTCATAGAGAGAGCATAGTCATGTTTCGAATAACTTGGTACAACATTTTGCTGTTTTTTAATTGTACTCAGAGCATCTTCAAGCAAATTCTTGGCCTTGAATGGTTTATCTACACATAGATAGAATGCGCCAAAATTATTCAATGCCTGTCCCAATAGGTATTCATTCCAAGAAGATTGATTTCTTTGGGCTTTAAGAAATTTAGTCGCTTCATTCATCTCTCTCTTTGCATCTACCAGTTTGAGGGTCCTTCTATAAAGAGCCAACGAAATTGTAGATATATTAATTGCCAGGAGTATTTTAGCCTGATATGGATATTCTTCTTTTTTGGCCTTTTCTCGGAGTAGACCTTCAGCTCTGCTGAGGACTGAGCTTGCTCTGGAGGTATCTCCACATATTATTAGAAACCGAGCATGGTTGAATAGTTGGTCAGCAAGATCCAGATCGTAGACTCTTAGTTCTTCTTGGTCAAGCTTTTCAAACATTTGTAGAGACTCATTTAGAACTGGCTCAACCTTACTAATCTGACCAGTATAGCACAGAAATTCAGCGTACCAACGTAGAGCATTTGAAAGTCGCCATTCATACACATCATGATCTATATCATCGAGCTCTCTTCTCTCTTTGATAACCTCACGATACAATTCCTCTGCCTCAGTAATTCTTCCTAAAAACCATAAGTTCAGCGCCAAGTTCCCGCCTATTGCAGCTAGAACCGCTTTAAGACGGGCATTATTTGGATCTTGGGTGCATAATTCTCGTTGGAGGTCCAATGCTTCTTGGTAACTCTTTACCCTCTGTGTGATATCTACTTGCATCGTAGCAAGGGTGTTCAATGCCCAAGGCAACTGGTCTTGATTTTTAGCCTGTCTATAAATTTCGACTGCTTCCTGTGCCAGCGGCAACGCCTCATCCTGTCGATTTAGAACATTGGCAAGATAAAACCCAAACCTGCAAAGCGTTTCCGCCAGATTCTCCAAGTTCCCTATTATGCTGGTACTTGTAAATTGTCTTTGAATGTCGATTGCATGAATGAAACACTCTTCACCTTCCTCATACCTAGAAGTATTAAACAGCAAATCTCCCAAGACACTAAGGTAGATTCCAAGGCTAACACCATTATTTGGGAAATCTTTTGTGGCTAGCTCTTCGAAATTTCCTACTGCATCCCTAACTGCTGCTTCAGCTTCAGCATATCTGGTTTCAACATACAGAGCCCAACCTGACATTCCTTGATGTTCTGTTTTACCTTTTTTAGTCTTGAACGATAGATTCCTTAGGATTTCAAGAGCATCTTTGGTGGACTCTCTTCGTATGAGCTTAAAGATGATGTTCCTCGCTCTCTGGATTGCTTCTTCTTCTGAATATAGTGCTCTAACAGATAATGCCATTCCAAGTAGAGATGGATTATGTTCTTCCTCTGATTCCCTTGCAAGTAGACTAGAAACCTCCTCTCCTAAGAGAGTCAATTGCTTCCCTAGTTCCGCTCGCACTAAATCCTCTGCAAGATCGTGCAAAACAAAGGTTCCATCACTACGTATCGTTACGAAACTCAGTCTTTTCAAGTGATCCCAACTATCAGGAGTCAGTTCCGGTGCAATTATGTGCATGATTTGTTCATCGAAATATGGAACTAAGCCCGCGCGATTGATTAGATTGTGTAATCCTTTCGCTTCGCTGAATAATCTTCTCCATACTTTCAACCTAACCTCCGCAAGGGTATCTGCCCGTAAGTCTTCAATGTCTGATACATATAAATCACTAGTGTTGATCATGTCGCAAATAACGTCAAGGACAAATGGGTTGCCACCACTAACACTTACAATTCTCTCTTGGAGCTCCCTGTCAACAACTCCCTGAAGCTCAAGCATCTCGATGCAACTAGCTCTGTCAAATTCTGTAAGTTCTGTTTCTTCGATTTCGACTATTTTGTTCTTGGCTGCAGATCGCCTGCTTGCCATTACTCCGACACAGTGAGAAAGGTTAGAGAGAAAAATTGACCAGAGCTCAGTTTCGGTGATTCTTTTTCCGTCATATTTCCACTGCGTTTTTTCATCATCAACATACTCAAAGTGATCTAAAAGAAGAAGGATGGGAATACTTGGATTCTCCCTGTTGTTGACATCCTCCAATAATGCTTCTAAATACAAAAATTCAGCACGTCGCGGTTCTTTCCATAGAAATTGAAGAAGCTGCTCGACGTAATTCTTGCCTAACGTTTCCTGAAGCCATTTCCCGATTGTGCCATATTTCCCTTTTAACATGGGTGTGACCTTCGCACCAACTGCGTTGATTGCACTCCCAATACTGGCAAGTGACCCTATGAATGGAATAGCCATGACAACCTCTTTTGCCCATTCACGTCCCTCTTCCTTTACCGGTTCCACTCCTTCCACGAAACGCTGTCGAATTTGCCAGAGTATGTCAAATCTCTGAAGCCTGACTCCTTGGAGCACAGCTCCTTTGGCAAGTATGTTAAGACGTTGATAAAACTCTGAATATTGTTCACAGTCCAGACGTATTGTCTTCTCGTGTGTGTTGACCCAGTGATTGAGCAAAGATGACTTACCAATCCCACCTATCCCTTTGAGGTGGAGCACGATGCTCTTCTTCTTGCATCTCTCAAGAGCTTTATTCATCCACTCGATATGTTCTTCTCTGTCCACAAACACATCATCAGATGTTTGGTAGTGCTTGTACACACTACATGCCTCACAATGTGTGATAGGTAACATGAACAGAGGTCCAAGATAAGCTAGTCGGTGGGTCACCAACTGAAAAGAGGTTCTTCTTCTTCAATCCATAGCTCAGCATCATCGGGAAAATCGAGATTCATGTCCCAGAGGCGTTTTTGTATAGCTTTGGCTTCGCTTTGCGTGCCATCATCTTCAAGAATAGTCAGTCTTAGTTGATGCAGTGTTTTCGCTAGCCTCGGGCTAAATAAATCCGGAGCCTTGGCTATCAGCTGATCCCAATTCTCAGCGGCCTCTCTGAACAACGCCTTGGCATCGCTTGATTTCCCAGTTTTCATTAGCAAGACTCCAAGATTGTAGAGAGATGCAGCCAATCCTGCCTGATGCATTTCAGGTGTTCGTGCAGCCAGCCTTCTTCTAAGCTGAATTGCCTCATTGAGTGATTCCTCTGCTTTAGGATGCGAATTCAATACAGAGAGGAGAATACCTTGGTTATTGAGGAAAATCGCCAGTATTGGCTCGTATAGAAAGGGCTCAATCTCAGCATACTCTCTCTCGATTTGAATTGCCTGTGAGAGTCTTACTTCTGCTTCATCGAACAAATCCATCTTCCTTAGAAGAACTGAGTAGTTGGACAATGTGACTGCAAGATTTTGCTGAAAAACCCTTGGTATCAAATGGGCTATTTCATCAAAGATAGAAAGGGCTTGCAAATAGAGTTCGTTTGCCTTCTTTAATTGACCTTCTCTTTTACTCAGAATGGCAAGGTTGCAGAGAGAAACTGCAAATGTGTTCATTGAAATGACAAGCTGGAATTCTTTATGTTTTTCAATCAGACTAGAAGCTTTCTCAAGTATATTTCTGGTTCCAGATAGTTGATTTAGGTAGAGTTTCGATGCGCCAATGTTGTTCAGCACTATGCCTTCTCCTATTTCATAGAAATGTGAGGATCTTTCATATTGCTCAAATATCTCGGTTACATTGCTAATCAGCGACTCTGTCATCTCCACTCTAAAGGTCCGTGAGTATAACTGTAGCACAGGACCAGCCAGCTCATATGCCAATGGTCTCATGGAATACGGCATTCTTCTGGCCTGTTTTTTGTAATCCTCACTGAATTGAATTGCTTTACTTATGACAGATTCAGCTTCAACAATTCTTTCCAACGCAACTAAGATGTAAGCCAAATCAAACATGTTCTGAGATGAACTATAAGTCCAACCCCCAGGTTCCTTCTTTTCTAACTCCTCATAGATTCTTGAGGCTTCACGATAGAATGGTTCAGCCTTTGAAACCTGACGAACTTGCCACAAGCGCCATCCATACCAATGTAGTGCTGCTGCATAACGCCCTCCATATATGTCCGGGTTTGCAGCATAAAGTTCTCTTCTTATATCTAGAGACTCGCGATTCAAATCTAATGCCTCATTGATGGCTCCTCTGACGTACAGTTCATTAGATAGATTGCCGCAAATTGCAGTAAAAACAGACTTGTAGCGGGTATTGGTTGGGTCTTGGGAAATCACCTCTCGTTGCTGAGCAATTGCTTTTCTAAATGTCAGTAACGCCTTATCGCGATTGCTGTTTCTTTGATGCATAATGCCAAGAATATTCAAGGCATACGGCAGCTCTCTTCGCTCATTGGATTGCTCATAGATTTCGACAGCCTCTTGGGCAAGTGCTAGTCCCGCCTCCGGGCGATCTGCAAATGTACCCAGAAGAAGCGCAAACGACGAAAGCACCTCTGCATCATCCTCCGAGCAACGGTCTGGGTTTTCAGCAGACAGTCTTCTAATAATCGCCAGCCCTTTTGTATAAGATACCTCAGCTTCTGCATATCTAGCGGTCTCTTTCATAACAGAGGCTAGGATTGCCAAGTAGAAGGCGACACTGCCACGATGTTTGGCAAAATCCTCCTTGGTCAAATTTTCAAAAGTATGTATCGCGTCCTTCAAGGTAGCCTCTGCCTCAGCATATCTGGTTTCAACCCTCAAAGCCCATCCTAGCATCCCCTGATGTTCCGCTCTGCCACTCTCAGTTCTTAATGATAGATTCCTCAAAATTTCAAGAGCGTCTTTGCCCGATTCCCTTCGTAAGAGCTTATGGATGATATTCTTTGCTTTCTGCATTGCTGCATCTTCTGAGAACACAGCTTCAACCGACAACGCCATTCCAAATAGGGATAGATCATGCTCTTCTTCTGATTCCCTTTCAAGCAGAGAAGAGACCTCCGAAACTAAGGGGCTTAGTTGCCTTCCTAATCCAGCTCGCACTAGATTCTCTGCAAGGTCATGTAACACGAAAGTTCCATCACTGCGCATCGCCACGAAACTCAGTCTTCTCAGACGGTCCCAACTATCGGGAGTCAATTCGGGTGCGATGATGTGTATTATTCGCTCGCTGAAATACGGAACTAAGCCTGCGCGATTGATTAGGCTCTGTAATCCCTCTGCTTCACTGAATAACCTCCTCCAGACCTTCAACCGAACCTCTGCAAGCGTGTCTGCTCGTAGATCTTCAATATCCGACTCAGATACCTCGCTTGCGTTGATCAAATCGCAGATAATATCAAGGACAAACGGGTTGCCACCGCTGACACTAACAATCTTCTCCTGGAGATTATTGTCAACCACACCTTGAAGTTCAAGCATTTCGATGCAACTATCTCTATCCAGTTCTGTGAGTTCACTTTCTTCAACATGGATTAACTTACTATCAGTCACTGGCCGTCTACTGGCTAATACGCCAACACAATTCCTGAGGTTGGAGAGGAAGATGGTCCAGAGTTGTGTCTCGTTTATTTTCTGTCTTTGATATTTCCACTGAGCTTTTGTATCATCTACATACTCAAAATGGTCTAACAGAAAGAGAAGCGGGGTGTTTGAATCCGCTCGGCTGTTGATGTCCTCTAAGAACGCTTCCAGATAGAGAAACTCAGCACGTCTTGGGTCTTTCCAAAGGATTTGAAGAAGTTCCTCAATGTGATTTTTGCCAAGGGTTTCCTGAAGCCACTTACCGATAGTACTATACTTGCCCTTCAGTTTCGGAGTGACCTTCGAACCGACCGCACTGATCGCACTCCCGATACTTGCTAGAGAACCGATGAAGGGGATTGCCATGACCACTTCTTTTGCCCACTCTCTTCCCTCTTCTCTGACGGGTTCTACTCCCTCAACAAATCTCTGGCGAATTTGCCAGAGGATGTCGAACCTTTGCAGCTTGACTCCCTGCAGGACAACTCCTTTGGTAAGCATGTTTAGACGATGGTAGAATTCTGAGTATTGCTCGCAATCAAGACGTATTGTCTTCTCATGTGTATTCATCCAGTGGTTCAGAAGTGATGATTTACCAATTCCACCAATCCCCTTCAGGTGCAGTACAACACTCCTTTCTTTGCATCTGGCAAGAGCATCGTTCATCCATTCAATGTGTTCCTTTCTGTCCACGAATACATCATCGGATGTTTCGTAGTGCTTGTACACGCTACACGCCTCACTATATGTGATGGATGAAATAAACAGAGGTCTTAGATAAGCTAGTCGGTTGTTATCACTAGAAGTCAAGAAGAACTTCTTCAATCTCTTCTGGGTTCTCAACCGTAAATCTGTCTTTGACGACTCGTGGTTCTTTCTTTACCAATACATCCTTGATCTTAGCTACTTCACTTGCAGTAATCTTAGCCTCTTCTTTGTATCCAGATTGACTGTACACTATGCTTAGATTTGTTAGTACAGCTGCTAAGCTTGGGAGAAACATCACTTCTGTCTTTTCAGCCAATTTTCTTAACAGCTTAAGTGAATCCTTGAGATACTTCATACTCTTGGTTAGATTTTTTTTGTCGAGGAACACGATGCCAAGATTGTTCAGAGTCCAGGCGAGATGTTTGTCGAACATATCTGGGGAAACCTTGACCAGCTTCTTCCTGATATCTAGACTCTCATTCAGTAACTTCTCAGCTTCTTCCAACTTGCCCATCTTTCCAAGAAGAACACCATAATTGTTGAGAACCGAACCGACACGGTTTTGAACTTCGACATCTTCGGGATTGCTTTTACACAGATCCCTAGAAATTTGGAGTGACTCGATGTATCTCTCTGCTGCATTCTTCATTTTCCCTGTTTTCTGTAATAACAATGCATAGTTGTTCAGACAATCAGCTATATTGGAACCATGATGTCCTGGAGAAGTTTCCATTAAGTTTCTGAATATCTTCAGAGAGGTATCGTGGGAATCTACAGCTTGTGAAAATCTGTTCAATTCTGTGTTGAGGACGCCCAAATGAGCGTGAGTGAGGGCTAGAATGAGATCTTCCTCTACAGTGTATTCTTTTGCGAGTTCAAGAGCTTTGTTGAACATTTCCTCAG
Organism: Candidatus Thorarchaeota archaeon; assembly: GCA_016840855.1. Classification (GTDB taxonomy): domain Archaea; phylum Asgardarchaeota; class Thorarchaeia; order Thorarchaeales; family Thorarchaeaceae; genus SMTZ1-45. The sequence continues at coordinate 10,525 of JAEORO010000189.1, forward strand.
CGTCTGCATATCTGCATGTCTGTATTAATAATGTTCCAAGTGTCAGAGATTTCTCAACGATAGCTTCCCATTCTACTGCTGGTTCTTTTTGGTATAGGACCATTGTTATCTCTAAAGACCTACGCAAATACTCCTCTGCATCATAAGGTCTATTGGTCTTCCGAAGGGCACGACACAGATGTCCAAAAATCGTTCCTCTGAATACGGGGTCCAATTGCTGAAAAGTAGGTGATTCAACAATTTGCCTTGTTATCAATTCTGCATCCAATGGTTTTCCTATTGATATCCGTATAGCTGCCAAGCTGGAGAGAATTAGATTTGTTGCAGATTGTCTACTCCACCAAAAACCTGACTCTGGTATTTCCTTGCTAAATTCATACGATTCTAGCAACATTTTCTCTGCTTCTATTAGTCGGTTTGTATTCATTAGAAACATACCATAGTTCAGACGAACTCCCCAAGCCCCAAGAGTTCGTGGTAGCTCAAGTCTTGGATCTAGTAAATCTGATTTTCCTAATAAGTCATTGAAGGTAGAGAGACTTTCTTTGTAAGACTCATCAGCTTCTCGCCATCTTCCTAGTCTCATATAGAACTGTGCTATGTGATATAAGATTCTACCCACATAAAGCAAGTAATCACCAGGTCGTTTGCTAGCAAGTTCTCGCGCAGTAGCAAGAGCTTCCTGCAGCATGGGTTCACACTCAGCAAACCTGCCAAGTTGAAACAGACAATATCCCCGCCAGTCTTGAATTGCCAAGGTTCCTTCACTCGTGTTTATCCTAAGTACCTCCAGCATCTCAAGGAACTCTGTAACAGTTGCACTTGCTCCTGTCGCGATCTGGACTTGGAATTCAAGAGCAACTTTATCAATCGCATTTCGAGGACTTGCTCTTGCAAGAGAAGAAATAGCTAAACCTAGCAAAATCAGGTCAGATCTGTCCTTTGAAGCCTTCTCCAATCTGGCCGCGACTTCTTCACTTAGTACTTCAAGTCGGTCACTAAGCTCTGCAATAACCAACTCCTCAGCTAAGTCATGCAGAACATAGGTTTCATCTCCAATATTTCTGACAAAGCTGAGTCGAGTCAATCTGTCCCATTGTTCAGCTTTAATGTCTGGTGCAATAATGTTCATTTCAAGTCTGCTGAAGAATGGTAAAAGTCCAGCGCGATCAATGAACGGTGTCAGATCATGTGCCTCATTGAAAAGACGACGCCAAGTTCTGATTCGGACTTCTTCGAGTGTATCTGCTCCGAGATCTTCAATGTCTTCGAACGATGTATTTCCTGTGTCGATTAAGTCACAGATAGCACCAATCACAAATGGATTTCCACCGCTCACACTCACTATCTTTTCTTGAAGCTTTGAATCAGATATTTTTCTTAACCTCAGCAACTCATTGCTACTCTCTGCATTCAATTCGAGCAGCTCAGATTCTTCCACTTGGTCTTTCATTTTCGCGATTACAGCTCGTCTACTAGCCATCACCCCAACAGAGTTAGATAACGAACAAAGAAAGACACTCCAGAGTTCCGTTTCTGTAATCTGTTTGCCACCATACCTCCACTTTGCTTTCTCATTGTCAACATATTCAAAGCTGTCCAGAAGAAATAGAAGCGGAACATTCATACTACTTCTGAGATTGATATCTTCGAGTAACGCATCGAGATACAAGAACTCTGCATGGTGGGGTTCTTTCCACAGAATCTCGAGAAGTCTTTCAACATGATTCTTTCCTAATCTTTCCTGTAACCATTTTCCAACAGTGCTAAACTTGCCTTTCAGTTTTGGAGTGACCTGAGAACCGACTGCTGAAATTGCACTTCCAATGCTGGTCAAAGTGCCAATGAATGGAATTGCCATGAATACTTCCTTTGCCCATTGGCGACCTGCTTCCTGAACAGGTTCAACTCCTTCAACGAAACGTTGTCTAATCTGCCAGAGGACATCAAAACGTTGGAGTTTCACACCTTGGAGTGTCAAGCCTTTAGCTATTATGTTCAATCGATCATAGAACTCAGAATGTTGCTCGCAGTCTACTCGGATTGTTGATTGAATTGTATTTGCCCAATGGTCAAGCAATGAAGATTTACCAATTCCACCAATCCCTTTGAGATGTAGTACAACACTTTTGCTTTGGCATCGCGCTAGAGCTTGATCCATCCAATTGAGATATTCTTCACGATTTACAAAGATTCGTTCAGATGGCTCAAAGTGATCGTACACACTGTTGACCTCTTACACGCGATAAGTGACATAAATAAAGGTCTTAGATAAGGTCGTCGGTTTTTTGACACGTAAGCAACCTACATCTAGTATTGAAACAATTCGATTATCGGCTACATGAATTGATAGATTTTTAAAGAATTTATGTATATAGTGACGCTAGGTATTGCCCTGCGTGAAGGGAGGATGCGATAATGGGTCTTCGAGAATATGTTCTTCGAAGAAGCGTCTATATGATCTTGCTGATTATTGCAGTCATATGTTTCAATTTCTTTTTATTTAGACTTCCAACTTTTCTATTCGGAGCCAATCCAATCAGTCTGATGCTTAGTGATGAGCTCCGAAGAAATCTAACTCAAGATCTACTTGAGCAAATGTACCTAAACTTCGGGCTTGTACCTGATCCAGATGTTTTTGATTGGATCTATATGTTCTGGAGATATATTGTGAGTATGTTCACTGGTAACTTTGGTGTTTCATTTCTAACGCAAAGACCAGTAATAGACTCAATTGTTGAACGTCTTCCAAACACACTCTTGTTAATGGGAACCTCTATTTTAGTTTCTATTGTCTTCGGAATGTGGGTTGGTATCAGGGTTGCATCAGATCCTGGTTCTAGAAAAGATCTAGGTGCAATCACTGTATCAATGTTCACATGGTCTTTGCCCTCTTTTTGGATTGGGATGATGCTTCTGATGATATTTGGCTTCATGCTACCAACATGGACTCAGTCAATATGGGGGGTGCAAATAGGATTTCCACAGTTCGGAACGATTGATTATGATGTGTGGATTGTTGCAAGAGAGAGTCCGATGGGTGCATTGATGGTGGCTGCTGATGTGTTGAAGCATCTATTTCTTCCAATGGTGACATTGGCAATCGCTAATTTTGGCGGTTGGTTTCTATTTATGCGAAACAGCCTAGTCACGGTAATGACTGAAGATTATATTCTTACTGCACGCGCTAAAGGGCTAGATGAAAATCAAGTGCTCTATAAGCATGGCTTAAAGAATGCAATGCTACCAATGGTCACTTTAATCGCTCTCGCTTTTGGTAGTCTAATTAGTGGCACTGTGCTAATAGAAACTGTCTTCAATTGGAGGGGACTTGGGAAGTTTATCATCGATAGTCTGATAGCTTTAGATTATCCAGTTGTTCAAACAATCTTTTTACTCATAGCAATTGTAACAATCTTAGCTAATTTTGTCGCGGACTTGCTCTATGGGGTTCTAGATCCACGGATTAAATATGCATAGACTCACAAACCCTCACGAAACTCATTAACTTCTATACAAAGCCTATTATGACTCAATCATTTAGAGAGCGATTTTTGGATAATCTTAACAATCTAGATTCAGATATTAAATAGTTAAAAGGCAAACATACCAATTCAATATTAACAAATCAATCTGGAATAACTTTTTGTCATACTTCTTTCTATAAATAAGGAAACGGAGTATCAGAATTATATCGGAGTGAAAAAGCTCGTGCCTGATGAAACCCGCAGCTCTCTTTTCGATAAGAGTGAAAGCGAAAAGGCTTTCGATGCAGGGAATGTCATCATGAATTATACTAGGGGCGTTCTTCAACACCAGAGGATGAATCTGGATGAAGCAATCAAACTGCTTGAAGAGGCTCTCAATTTAGCTGTTGAAGGCGATATGTTTGACTATGTCATCAAGTCACAAGTCCAACTTGCATCGGTTCATTTGAAAAGATACCAGATTCATGGCGAGGAAAATGACTATAAAACTGCTCTAAACTATTCTGAAAATCTCGCTCAAATTGCAGAGGAACAAAACCTTGCTCCTGGGATTGTTGAATCATTACTACTTCGAGCCATCCTAAAAAGAACAGCAAAAGATCTAGTTGGAGCAAAACACGATTTATTGAGAGCAAAAGCTTTAGCTCTTGACAATAAACTCGCCACTGTTGTGAAGGTGATTAACCGCGAGATTGTGGAGCTTCAAAAGCTAGAGAAACCTAACCTCAAATGGGATATTGATTATTCAGAAGAAACGGATTTAGAAGAAAGCTTGGAAGAGATACCTGGAGTATTTGCTAGACTCATGGAAATGGAGCTCTCACGAAAGCCAATATTGGTACCAGTGAAACTTTATCGACTTGTTGTTATGAAGCCAAAGGACGGTCTTCCTGTATTCGCGTATGACTTCGATGCTGAATTACAGATGGCAGATTTCTTAGTTTATGGGCTTCTATCCGCAGTAACTTCAGTTGGACTTGAGATTTTTCCAGATGCTGGTCAGATTAGATCTTTATCTCACGAGGGAAAGACAATCATCATGGAACATGAAGGAGAATATATGGGTGCACTGATTGCAGAGAAAGAAAATTTCAGAGCAAGAATTTCCCTTAACAATTTTCTCAAAGGGTTTATCGAGATTGTTCCACCCGAAAAGTGGCATGGAGAGGTTCTCAATAAAGAAGTTAAGCAAGAAGCAAATTTTCTAGTCGTCAAAACTTTTCGAGACCTTATCCTGCCTGCACCTGAAAGTGATTAGAATTATCGACGAACCAATTCTTTTTCAATTGCATCAAGGACTTCATCAACGCGCTCAAGAAGCATTTCTTTTAGTCGTCGACCTGCTGGTTCTGTTGGAGCTTCCATTTCAAATGCTCGAGTGTACATCTGCTTAGCTTTAATCAGCTCTTCATTCAAAACTTGAAGAACATCTGTACCTGTAAATGGAATCTCCTCAGACACTTCTCGTAACCACTCAAGCTGCGAAACCATTTGTTCTCTCATCGTTGAAGAAATACCTACTTCCTCAAGTGAGAGCAGCTCTTCAGGTGTGAGTGCATGTTCAAGTTTTGTGACCCGTTTTCTTGTTCTTGCGATAAATAAAACAACAGCAATACCAGCGATTCCAGCTAGGCCAAGGTATAGGACCTCTCTTGGGATTGGTGGACTAGACCAGTAGACACTAGGCACTCTGTTTCTGTGGTCGACCTTCGTTAGTCCAAATTGATCTTCAAACACGTCGATTTCATAGCTCACGGGACCAACTTCTAATCCCTCAAATGATGCCTCCCATCTTTGGGTTTCGGCATTGAATAAGGCTTGTTTTCCATTAATTTGGACTATGGTGGTTGGATCATCGATATATGTTTCATCCGATTCATAGCGTAGTTGGAAGTATACTGTGATGGTGTTCCCTACAGTTGCATTGAAAATAGCTGGGGCAATTGCATCTCTCTCTGAATTGCTAACTCCAGCTAACCAGACATAGACACTGTCAAATATGACAGTTACAATGAAATCATCATTTGCATGTAGAACATTAACAGCTGTTGTCTGATCTACTATCACGTCAACTTGGTAATCAAACGAACCAGCTTCATTGTAGGATACTGAGATAAGCCAAGATTGATTGACCATATCATAGGTGGCTTCAATCCCATTAATCCATAGTCTACCATTCGTATTAGTGTATGGTACTTTGTCGTAAGAATATCTCACTTTGAATTTTACTTGAACTGATGAGCCTAGATCGTAGCGCTTAAGGTTTCTGTCACTCCAATAGACCTCAAACTCATCCCAAATTATGATTTCTTCATCATTGCTTAGGACATATTTGATACCATATGCTCCAACTTCGATGAACTCTTCAAGAACCGTGTATGCGCGCATTCCGACAGAAGATTGAACAAAGTCAATATAATTCAGCGGAAGTGTTCCATTGAATTTGGCTCCATCGTAAGCATAGACTGCGGATTTTTGGATAAAAACTGGACTACCAATATTTATTCGATTGTGATCCGCAGTTAGAGTAATAATGAGTGCATCCCAAATCACACTCGTTTCATTATTTAGAAGAATGACTGAAATTCCGTAGACATCACCAAAAGCTGATAACACTGTATATCCTCTACGACCAACTGTAGAGTAGTTTAAGATTGTATTATTGAATGACAATATGCCAACATACGTTTCATTATCATAGATATATTGAGCATCAACATGAAGTTCAGCTTCATCAAATAAATTGATTCTATCATCTTCAGCCCACATATTCCGTATTGCTATAGCATCCCATATCATTGACGGATTCTCTGCAGGTTCTTCAAAAAGCATGACTCCATTTGCATCTACTCCCGTTACTACCCACGACCTGAAATCAATATCTGAACTTGAATCAGTGATTACTACCCATCCTGTTTCATTAATTAAATATGGTTCAGAATTCACATAGAGAAATCCATATTCGACATCACTCGAATTCTCCAACCATGTACAATGGAAATAGATTGAAATCACTGTCCCAATGTTAACACGTCCATTGACATATCCATCATCGCTAGTAAACGCAAGATTGACCTTTACTATCGGCGCATCAGTCCAGAACACCTCAATCATCTGAGTATCGAATTCTGTAATACCAAATACACCATCTGTAGCATCAATAACGAGATATTGCTGGTGAACATCTCCAGGTCCATTCCATATATCAGTGAAATTGTTCATGAAAAGGAATGTACCATTTCTCAGAGTTTCAACAGTCAATGTGCTGGCTCTGCTATTATCGTATTGACGTGTTGCAGTAACTGTGAAACTCACTGTATCTCCAAAATGAGCTATTGAGGTATTGGCTTCAATTACAACATTCAACTTGTCCCAGATTATGAATTTGGGACTGACCTCCTCTATAATCACAGTCAATCCATATATCAGATCTGTGATCTCTGATACCTGAAAGACGTACCCTACAGGATTACTGAATGAATAGCTGCGATACCAGTACTTATTTCCGGGATCCCAAGTCATTGCTGATCCATTAATATAGACGACACAACCAATTACAATTGGCTGAAAGGCAACTGAGTCATATTCATAATCTACCTCAACGTATACATTCTGAGTGTCGCCAACATTAATACGGCTGTCATCCATGTCAATTGAGTACGAAACTATTCGCAACCTGTCCCATATCACATAGTCCTCATCGTTGGAACCAATCAACGATATTCCGTAGGAGTCACCAGATGCTGAAATGACAGTGAAATTCCAACGACCAACATCGTTATGCATGACGATAGTGTCATTAAGTGTCAGAATCCCATCAAAAAGCTGACCATCGTAGTCATAAGTTGCACTTACAACAATCGAAGCAGCCGTTCCAACATCTATACGCCTATCATCGACTGTTATTGTTACTGAAATCATGTCCCAGATTACATGCTGGGACTTAGAGTTTTGATTCACCTCTTGAATTTCATAGAAATTACCGGCACACGAAACTGTATCAAATGTGATATCTATAACAGACAATTCTGTTCTATTGTGTCTCCAAAAACCAGAACCAAGATGTTGAAAGGCGAATCCATTGATAGTCACTGTACCATCAATAAGTGGTTTGTAATCATACGCATACTCCAAACTGACAACCACCCAGATATAGTCACCAACATTATCGCGTGCATCACTTGCTTGATATGAAAGAACAATGATCTGGTCCCATATGCACCAAGTTTCAGAGTTTGTCAGAATATAGGTAATACCGTGGGTATCATCACCGAGGGCGTTTAGAATTGTGTAACCCTTCTTAGTTGCGGTTGCTGATACGAAGGAGGTGTCGTTCAGAGTGAGTGTTCCATCATAGGGTAAATCATCATAATCATACCATGCACTAATGACAATACCTGATGCATTCTGATTTACATTAATTCTCTGATCTATAGGGTCTGTCATTGAAATTATAATGGCATCCCAAATGCAGAAGGTTTCATCATCGACAGAAATTGCAGTTATCTCATAGGTTCCTCCCGAAACACTCTGAAGTCCATAAGCTATTCTCTGAGTCACTCCAGATACAAACTGTGTATTGTTTAGAGTTAACACACCATCGAAAGGTGTACTGTCATAATCATATACTGCTGATACAACAATACCTGATGCATTAGTACCAATGTTGATTCTTTGATCAAAGGGATCGGTTATTGAGATTGTCAAAGAATCCCAGATGCAGTATGTTTCTGCGTTTTGTGAAATAGTAGTGATGCCAAAAGAATCATCCCCAAGTGCAAATAACACTCTGTATCCCTGTTTCTGTGCAAAATCATAGCTGAAGACTGTGTTGTTCAGAACGAGTGTACCATCGTAAGTAGCACTGTCGAAGTCATATGTTGCAGAAACAACAATTCCTGATGCATTCTCAAAGATGTTTATTCTGTTGTCAGTCGGACCAGTTATTGTGATTGTTAGACTATCCCAGATAATATTCTGAAACTGACTATTCTGGTCAACTTGGGTGAGACCGTGTGTTCCTCCATTGTAGGTCACGGCATTATAGATGACTTCTTGCACTAAAGACTTGGTAACTGTGATGCGCCAGACTCCTGTACCAATATGACTGGCTGTAACAGAGTTGACTGTAACCGTTCCATCTAAGACTGGACCTGAGTCATAAGCGTAAGTGAGTATTAAATCGAGATTTACATCATCATTGATATTGACCCTAGAGTCATCAGGTGAATACGATTGCACCAAGATTCTATCAGCGATATAGTTGTTCTGGCTTGATACTGAGAGAAGATCTTGACCCACACTGTTTGCTCCTTCCTCAACAGCTTTGATTGTTAAGGTATCCTGGCCTACTTCATCATCGGCAAAAACTATCAAGCTAAATTGTCCGGAAACTAATGTTAGATCACTCCAAGGACCTACATTAAACCCGTATTCGGAGCTAATCACCCAAACATCAGTTTCATTTGAGAGAGGATTATCATTCCCAGACCCGAGGTAAATCAGTATACCACTCACTGAAATACTTCCATCAAGGTCTCCTCTGTTATTTGTTCCAAATCCATCAGAAATAGTTAGGTTGGTTATTTCTAGACGCGTTTCAACATCCCAGTTTGTTTCATAGAAATCTTCGTCTGTATCAATCCCATCAGTTACAAATTGTCTGATGTCTGTGTCTGATAGATCTAGGTGGTCCCATGTAATCTTGATAGCCCATTTTATTTCAAGTCGATTCCCAACTCCTATAGCTAACGACCACGGAGCGAGAATGATGGAATCCGGACCTTGTTGGATTGAGAATGTATCAGTTGCCACGGTATATCTAATTGTCCAAACAACCTGACTCCTGAAGTTGTCGTATAATGAAACCTCCACGTATTCGATTTGATCATAGCCATTTCCATCGCTTGCATTGGTGGATAAAACATAAAATCTGTACATCGCGTACATGTTGTCAGAATCATCAGGATTACTAAGCATAGATAGAAAATCTGTATCATTTGAAGGGACTTGATTAGGTGCCTCCGACCAAGTAACTTTTTGAGTTGTTGTGAAAAAGGCTGTTATTCCGTATAGCGTTTCATAACTGATTAGACTAGCATTATAGTAATAGACTACATTTGAATTGATGTCATTAAATAGGGTCTTATTAGAATTAGTGAACGCATGCCAGATTGTAGAGTTTCGGGATATAATCACTTCATAGGTCGTACAGATTATAGAATCGTAATCATACTTGACAGTGAGTGTGAAGTTTGCTTGTTGCCCATTATATAGTGATGCACCATCAACTGTGATACTAATTCTAAGCTGGTCCCAAATACAAAATGTATCGTCATCAGTTGATATTGCTGTAATTCCATAAATGTCATCTCCGCTAGCTATCAAAACTTCATATCCACGTTTGCCAACCGTTGTCTGGATGAACTGAGTATTATTCAAGACCAATGTACCATCATACGGCATTCCATCGTAATCGTAAGTGGCACTTACTACAATCCCACTAGCATTCTCACCTATGTTTATTCTCTGGTCAAATGGGTCTGTAATGGTAATAGTAAGGGAGTCCCATATGCAATATGTTTCTGCATTTTGTCGTATGGCTGTTATTCCATAGGAATCATCTCCAGATGCAAATAACACCTTGTATCCCTGTTTCTGTGCAGAACTATATGTAAAGACTGTATTATTCAGAACTAGAGAACCATCATAGAGAGTATTATCAAAGTCATAAGTCGCACTCACAATAATTCCAGAAGCATTAGCATTTACATCGATTCGTTGATCTGAAGGACCTGTTATCAGGATTGTAAGACTGTCCCAGATGCAGTATACCTCATCATTGATTTCGATTGCAGTAATTCCGTAACTGTCATCTCCAAGTGCTGAGTCTACTGTGTACCAGTGTTGCTGTGCGACAGCATAAGTGAATACAGTATCGTTTAGAACAACAGTGCCATCATATGTTGCTCCATCATAGAGATATATAGCCTCTGGGTTAACAGACGCTGCGTCTCCTATGTTTACTCTGTTATCTGCGACTGTGATTGAAATAGATAAAGCATCCCAGATTATTGAAGGTCCAGAAGGTGTGTTGATTGCGTTTATTCCATACTGTGTATCAGTGATAGCATTCACTCTAAATGTCAGTCTTCTGACTAGGGACGATGTTCTAAGTTGTGTCCACACTAGGTCAACAGAATCCCATGCCATGGCTGATCCATTTAGAAACACGGTGCCCATAGCTCCAGTGAACAGGACACTATCGTATTCTCGAATTATGAGGGCTGTGACTTCTTGAATAGAACCTA
>JAEORO010000190.1 GCA_016840855.1 Candidatus Thorarchaeota archaeon
GTAGCTGGACCAGTCGCAGATTTGTTAATAGCTGCAGGTTTATCAAATGCTGATGCATATAGAGGTAGTTTCGGAGCAGCTCTTGTTTTAATGGCAATTGGAATTGCTGTTCTCATAATTTCGTTTAGATATTCTCGGCGAAACCTATTACCCAAACTAGTTGAAGGAGAATAAAAGCACGCTCGTTCTTGAATGACACGGGAAGATTTCTGACAAGATACTCTATAATTTACAAAGATGGTAATATACTCGTCTTCAGAGTAACTGTTAGTGTTGCAGACCAATTAATCGTTGGTCCTTGGGGTTCAACCCAGAAAACAAAAACATATGCACCTGGGGGTACGGGTTCCCAAAACGGAAAAAAAGTGCCTTCAATAAACCAACCCGCCCAGAAAGCATCAAAGTCATCAACGTCCCAATCTTCGCTCATCATTGCATTACGAACATCAGTTAAATTGAAGATGTCCTCAAACTGTTGTGGCTGAAGCTGATATAGAACCCAGCTTGTTGTACAGCTTGTATAGTTGTCTCCAAAATCTAGGTTGAGATCAAAAGAGAGCTGTGCATTAGTATCTGAACTGGTTATAGTGAAATTTGCGTAATAATATGTAGGATAAAACTCGAGAGGCGTGTAATCCTTTTGAAGTAGTAGTCGTTCTCTGGGGTAGGTTGCAATGAGCAATCCAAATAGAATAATGACAACAACAAGAACTACATAGATTCTCTGTTGCTTGTTCATTCCAAATCCCTACTAACACAATGTTGTGTATGATTATTCTCAAAAAAATTTAAACCATTAGCTCGTGTTTTTAACCCCAAAATATGGGCATCCTTCCCATTTTAGATACTATTCCAATATTTTTGTCTGAAACCAATTGTGCCATACTTGAATCCTAGATTATTTTTGCCACACCCTTGCGCTGATGTGTTATGTTAAATTTCACATTGAATCTTTCATCTCGCAGAAGAAAGGTGAGTTTCCATGAGGTGGAAAAGAAAAGAATTGTGCAATCGAAAAATGCTATGTGTATCTGTGCTATCAATTCTATATCTGATACTTCTTTCACCAATGCCATCTGTTGCTCAATTTGAACATGATGATTTGACTGGTGTGAAAGTAGCTATATACAATGGAAACGGTGTAATGCCTTCCAGTCGGGTCGCACTTACAAGGATGTTTGAATGGATGAATGCATCAGTTGAAGAAATTAATGCTACTCAAATCCTTGAAAACTTACTTGATGATTATGATGTACTTGTTATCCCTGGTGGATCAGAATCCACTTGCTGCAGTGAACTCCAGTACAATGAAGGAGTACAAAAGATCAAGGATTTCGTTACAAATGGTGGCTCGTATTTTGGGATTTGTGGTGGTGCTACCTATGGTGCGACTTACATTGGTTTCCTCAATGGCTCTATGAGGCCTGTGAATGAACCCGGCTCATTAATACATATAACTACCATGAATGTCAATCAATCTTCAACCGGACCAGAACTCTCAGACTGCCCTGCTAGTTTCGCGACTATGTATTATGGGTCTCAGTACTTTGATCCAAGAGAGGGGACTGATGTGCATATTATTGCCACTTACGAATATAATGGGGAGGCTGGTATGGTCGCATTTGAATACGGGACTGGGACAGTTTTCCTCTCAAGCCCACATCCTGAATATGAGGAAGATGATAATCGAGATGACACAACGTTTGGGGACGACCTTGACGACCCTGATTCAGAGTGGGACCTTCTTTTCAGAGTTTCAAAGTGGCTTATCGAAGCATCTTATGTTGAGCCATCAGGTACGACAACAACAACACCCACCACTACAGTAGCTGCGGCACTTGATTTGACTCTGATTGCTGTCGCTTCAGCTGGTGCTGCTATAGTTGTACTGACAGTTGTTGTTTTATACCGAAGAGGAAACTAAACTATAATAGGTCCAGAGAGTGGTATATAGGGACTTCTCAGAACTCCTACTGATAGGTCCTAACCTCCTCTTCCTACAAACGATTTTGCCAGATTCTATTTTTCTAGTAATCGCTCAATTACCTGGAGCGTGACCTGTTTTATTTTTACATCATTGAGATTAACACGTTCCAGTGGGATTCTTTTCAGCTGCATCTGGTCGATAATCCCCCAGATAATGAGACTTGCATATTGGAATAATTGCTCAGCGGAAAGTTTCGAAGTAATAGTTCCATCTTTGAATCCGTTTGATATTGCAGTTATCCAAATGCTCTCAAAATTCCGTATCTGCTCAAGATAGTCAGCTAATACATTTTCCAGACTCCTTTTTTTCTCCGACGTCTTGTGTCTTTTCTTTGTCCTCTTCTGCAAGGTGATGTTTGCTATGCCATTCATTTGATTATTTGTGACTGTGAACCTTCGACCAATTTCAGCGTTTAGGGGGAATTCCCTCAATCCATCGAAGAAATCCTCACACAGTTTTAATACTTGGCTCCTTCCAGTCGATTCTGAATGAATGGTTCTATTTGATCTTTCCAATAGGCCGCTAAAGTCCTCAATCCCTATTCCAAAGTAGATTGTTTCCTTGCTGCTGAAATAATTGTAGAGTGTCTGTTTGCTTACAGCAGTTTCATCTGCTATGTCTTCCATGCTGACCTCATCATAATCTTTCCTTTCAAACAGCTTTTTCGCCGCCTGAATCATCAATAGTCGTTGATTACGATGCTTCCTATCAGATTTTGAGAAACCTTCGTTGGATTCTGTCATCATATTCATTCTTATCTAATGAGCATTATCTTATAAATTATACTATTAGTAAAATATTTAGACCCAGAGTAAAAATTTAAATAGGGCTGTGCCACAACTCATTTTGACTATCGGTCTAAATTTTAGACCAATGGTGAATAACGATTCAAATGAATTCGAGGGAAATGAAAAATGATTGCTGATATTGCGAAGATTTTGATTGTACTTGGCTTGATCTTCATTATTGTGAAAGGTCTTGGAAAAAGGCCCAGTTACTATAACAAGTTGTATATCCTTCACAAGGCTGGTCCTGGCTTAGGAACTATCCTTGCGTTCGTTCATGGACTCACCTATACTCCCATTTCACAGACTTATGTCTGGACTGGTTGGTTCCTTGGTCTTTCATTACTGGCATTGATGCTCATTGGTATATTTTTGGGCTTCAAAAGTAATTGGGTTCCATTCGATGATGACAAGAACAAAGAGTACAGGGCTTTAAGGTTA
>JAEORO010000191.1 GCA_016840855.1 Candidatus Thorarchaeota archaeon
CTAGATGAACATCTTTAATCGATTCTAAATTCAGTCTAATTTCTTCTAGAGAGATTATCATGTCAATTGAGTCAGGTCGGTCACGTTCAAACCCGGCATTCATATAGAGACTGAAGTGATCTTTTGCAAGTTCAGGAGATTCGGCAGGATGCTTTATGAGAATACCAATCCTCTTGATACCCATATTGGATAGATATTCCATAGCTCGACCAAGCAGCGCCTCTTCTAGACCAGCGTTAGAAAATTGAGGAATGATTGCTGGTTCCCATCGTCTTATTCGAGCTATCACATCTCGATAGTGAAGACCAAGCACACCAACTATCTTGTCTTGATTTTTTGAATGGGCAATTAAAAACAAATGATTTGGTGCCCCAAAATTTCCTCTTATCTCATCGAGTTCTTCATCCCTATTGAAGTCAAAGATAGGAGTCTCCTTATACCAATAGAGATGTTTCATGGCATTAGACCATACTTCAGTGTACAATCCCACATCATCAGCAATCTTCACAATGAATTTGTCATTCATAACCATATGAACTCCTATCCACTTGTAGAGTATGAACAAATAGAGATTGTGCACCTAGAGGAACATGCTTATTTTGTGGTCATCTAGAAACATATTCGAATAAGGATGAGAATCAAAGCAGTTCTACGTGATACGGAAATCCTACAATTAAACCCAGGATCAAAAGAACGGATAATTGCTGCAGCTAAGAAAAACGTCGATAGAATTGTAAACTTGCCAAGTTTCCTCAAAGTAATGGGACTCAGTTTTGATGAGCGCTGCACTATGCTTGCTATGCTCAAGGATTCAAATCTGCATATCTGGTTGCTGAATGATTCTCAGCAACATTTGGTGTATTTCAGCGAGAAAAAAGAATTTGAATATGGAGGATATAATTGGCAGTAATCACAGCATTCGTTTGAAACGATTTGTTTTACTGTGAATCGCTGATGAAACAGAGATGTCCCTGCTTGGAGCACTCTGAATTAGATATTCCAATTCACCAATTAAGCGGGTTTTATCATCATCTAATTCTATTTTCATATCATCAGATAATTTGGTATTTTGTTCCATAACTTCAACTAATTCAAGTTGTTCGAAGATATTGTCGATTAATTTTGTAAATAGTAGTTCATTTTCCCTATCGTCGTTCAATTCATCTTCCAATTGATCTTCAAGCACATGAAGCACATATCTGACTGGATTGAAGGCATGATGTTGGGTTTCATATTGAATAGCTTGTTTTCTAGATAGTCTCAGAGCTTCATCAACGCGATTTTCTGATAGTAAAAGTCTACACAAATCTTCCATGGCAGAATGACCTTGGGGATTATTTTGAAGAAACACCCGATATGTCTCTTCAGCCTCCTCAATTCTCAAAGATTGATCCAACAACCGCCCTAGACCACATACTGCATCTTCATTGTTAGGGTTTCTAGCCAGAACTGACCTGAATGTAGATTCAGCCTTATTGTCCTTGCAGAGCCTAGCTTGAATGACTCCCAGCATAGTCATGAGTTTCAGATTATCTGGGGCTTGTGCTATTTGCTTCTTGACAAGCACCTCTGCTTCTTTTTCGCGCTCATCTTGGCAGAGCTCTTTGGCTCTTATGAGCACCTTATCAGATTCTTCTAGCATGTGAGTATCCTTCTATAACAAGAGGCAATACTTGCAGACGTCTTTTTAAACAGAATCTCCAAGCCTTATTTGGGTAGTGAACATGCTAAAGGTGTACAACACTCGGACCAGAACCAAGGAAGAATTTGAGCCACTTGAAGGTAACAATGTACGTATGTATGTCTGTGGTCCGACTGTATATGATTTTCCACACATTGGTAATGCGAGATCATTTGCAGTTTTTGACACGATTCGAAGATATCTCGAGTATAAGGGTTATCGAGTCACCTACATCACCAACTTCACGGACATCGATGACAAGATGATAGCCAAGTCCAACGAAACTGGAACTGAAGTGGCTGAGATTGCAGCCAAGTTCATATCTGAATACTATACCATTGCGCAACAGCTCAATCTTAAGCCAGCAACAGTCAATCCACGCGCAACTGAACACATTGACGATATCATTGAGATGGTTGCCCTCATCATCAAAAATGGTGTAGGGTATAATGTGGATGGTGATGTATATTTCAGCGTTCCTGCGTTTGAGGCCTATGGCAGTTTCTCGAATATTCCAGTGGATGAACTCTCATCGAGAGCGAGAGTAGAAGTTGATGAAAGGAAAAGGGATCCACGCGACTTTGCGCTCTGGAAGGCTGAAAAGCCTGGAGAACCATCATGGGAAAGTCCATGGGGGAAAGGTCGACCAGGCTGGCATGCTGAATGTTCAGTAATGGGAAAGCACTACCTAGGACTCCCATTCGATATTCATGGTGGAGGTCAAGATTTGATATTCCCACATCACGAGAACGAAATCGCTCAATCAGCTGCAGCCTATGGAATTGAGATTCCTGTCAAATATTGGCTTCACAATGGTTTCTTGACCATTGAAAGCGAAAAGATGTCAAAATCAGAAGGCAATTTCTCTACAGCAAGAGAAGTGCTTGATCACTATGATCATCAAGCAGTTCGCCTGTACCTTGTCACTGGACAATATCGACAGCCTATTGATTATAATGAAAATGCGATGAATCAGGCGATTCAATCACTTGACCGAATCAAGAATGCTGTTGATACCATAAAGGGACGAATTTCAATCCTAGAAAGGATGGGTAGCCGCGAGTCAGATGCTGATAAGAAACTTACTGAGGCTTCAAAGAAATTAAGAGAGTCTTTCGAGAAAGAAATGGACGATGATTTCAACACACCTGGTGCCCTTGCTGAAATATTCACGTTCGTGAGAGAAGTAAATACTCTCGCGAATGATATTGGTGGCGCAGCGGTGCTTCGAGAGTCTCTTGCTGTTCTAGCTGAATTGGTTGGGATTCTAGGAATCAACCTTGAAGAAGATGCCAAGTTAGCTGGAGGAACAGGAAAAGCCGCAGAAACCTTGAAGGGAGTCATAGAATTCCTGCTTGAGCTTAGGGAAGATGCAAGAAAATCAAAAGACTATGCAAAAGCGGACCTAATCCGTGACCGTCTGAAACAGCTGGGTGTAGATATTGCAGACACGAAGGACGGACCAACGTGGAAGATGAGCTAGCCAGGCCAAACCACGAAAAAAAAAACAATTATACTGGAGGGCCAACCCTCCAGTTCTAAACCAATTAAATTAGTTAACTTGGTTTTTAACATTGATTAAGAGTCCTGAGTCTTCAAGAACATAGACTTTAGGATTTGAGTGCTCCTTCGCATATCTTTCCATGAGACTTCTAAGAATTGCTTGAACATCAGATGAGTCTTTTACTGTACAGCCTTCCATTCGATATACACTGCGTAGCTCATCAGAATCTAAACCACTTACAAGTTTGATATTGCCTTCTGCAACATCGAGAAGGATTCGGAAAAGATCGACAGGCTTTTGATTACCAATTTTGAATGTTTTCTCCGAGCCATAATTTTCAATTACAGATCGTAATGCATCTGCGACCTCCAAGTCTTTTACAGCATGAATAGCCTCCTCATATCCTGCACTACCTATACCATCTTCACAGGGTGCCAGGAGAACAATCCAGCCTTTCTTATCATGGCGTACAGCATTCCATGCTGCATGGATTCCCTTTCCTGCTTGATAGAGGTTTACACCAAGCTCTCCAACGGAAACGAAAACAATGTCCCCGGGCTCTTCAACATCGACAACTCTCAATTTTCTTAGTGGAAACGATGCAGCTCTATGGCATTCTATAATATCACCAGCTTGAAGATACACTATCTTTCCACGATTCACAATTGTGTCCACACAGAAGATTGGAATTCTCTCCTTCATGATTGATGTGATTTCAATCATATCCTCAATAACTGGATTTCCTTCGCAATTTCCCAGACGACATTCCTCAGTGAATCCCTTCTCAAGATCAAACATCCTTGGGTGGTTTACTCGGATGGTTTCTCGGCCAGCGACTCCTGGACAAAACAACTTTACTGTTCCTGCCTGACCAGCAAAGTAGTGATATTCACTATCACTCAAGGGAATCAGTAGACAAGAATCTAGGACATGTTGGTCAATGAAGATTGGCGTACCCCGCAAGGTTTTTCCGACTTGCGTATTTCCTTTGTCACAATCATGGCTTAGAATATTCTTTCCCCAATCTTTGAATATCTCAGGACCTAGTATTTTTGATTCAACATCTTTGAGAGTTGCTGGAGTGTGGGAGCCATTGGATATCATAATCCAGATGTCCTCCTTGCGGACCCCGAAACTAATGAGTCGGTCTGCTACCACTGGAAGAAGAACTCTTGTGTGAATATTCGGACGTGTCTTATCATCAACCATGAACAGAATCCTTTTACCTTTCTTGTAGACTTTCTTAACAAGTGCTTTGAAAGGCTCAGATCCAAGTGGCGAATTAAGCACGTCATTAAGTTTCTTATTGAAATCAGTGAAATCAGGATTGTACTCATCGACCTGAAGTATTGTCACATCCTCTATACTCTTAGAGATGAACTCATCAACTTCATCGCCGCCATAATTCAATGGAGTATTGTGATAAGACATGTTGTTACCCGTTTGCTATTGCCCTATTGAGATATGTAACGATTACGGTTTGTCCACAAAGAAGTGTTTATTAGACGAGACTAAGTTTTTTAGTTTCAACTAAGTTTCTTAGCTTCGTCTAAGATTTGTATCACTGGCATCAGTCACATGCCAGTCCTTTAGTCACCAGAGGCTTGACAATGGACGAGAAAGGGACCGATATTTATGACAGTAGTAGTATCCGACTTGTTTTTGTCAGCCCTGGAAAGGTATGTAAGTTTGTAGGGATTATTAATTCTCCTGGGCAACGCGGTCGTCACAGAGGTGGTGGACATAGAAAGCGTGGAGGTTTTCTTGGTCGATTCTTCAAACATTACGAATATTGGGAAGAAAAGAAAAAATGGCATCATACAAGTGCAAGAGAGATTACAAAGCGACTCCTAGACCTAGGACTTACGAAGGGATGCACTTTCAAGGTTGTACAAGGAAGGAGTAGAGGGCCTGTACTTGTGGAGATTCGGGGAACACGAATTGCGTTAGGTCATGGCTTGGCGAACAAAGTTCTCGTTGAAGTTTTAGAGGGTTAGGTATGAAGGTCAGAGTTGCTCTCATCGGGAACCCCAACGTGGGCAAATCAGTAATCTTCAACAGTCTAAC
>JAEORO010000192.1 GCA_016840855.1 Candidatus Thorarchaeota archaeon
ACCACCCCTCTGTCCAGCTGCTCAGATCGTCGCCCCACTCAATCGCCATGATACGAGCACCATACTCATCAAGGAGTGCAACACTGGTGATTCCCATGGCAGAGCCCGCACCCTGAATCAGTTCTGCAAAGACCGAGAACTCGTTTAGCTGATAGAGTCGGAAAGGTCTGTCGAGAACGTGACTATATCGAGGACCATGCCAGCCAGAACCAGTGTCAATCGATGTCCAAGTCATATAGCTCGCTCCACTAGGCACATCGAGAACACCATTGGAATACAGCGGATCCCGATGGAACTCGTACATGTCATTGGCATTGTCATGAAAGACAGTGTACTCTGAACCAGCATAGCTTAGTCTAACATTGTAGACTCTCTCGTCATGTTCGACCACTGCGCCATTCCGGAAGCTCTGAACAGCCACATATTTTATGAGTCGGTACTGGTCCAACTCGTTCCATAACAGTAGGAACTGTTCGGTGTGACCTGGTGTCTTTCCCCAGAGAGCAGTCCTTGGGTCGTACCGAATGGTCACGACACCGGTTGTGTCGCCGGTGAAGAGTTCTGATGATATTGACCGAGCTGGATCACTCGCAGGATAATATGTCGTCTGGAAGTAGACAGATTTGGTAGAAAAGTCATCGGCAATCATGAGACTGAGGGCAATCTGCAGGTTCTCATCATACAGGCTGACGCATGTCCGTGACTGTCTGAGTCCATCGCCGCCATGAACCAGCGACAAGTTTGCAGAGAAGGAGCCCAGGTCAACGATTCTGAAATACGATGGCAAGGTATGAACGAAGGTTGGTCCATGCCAGCTAGTGCCTGTTGGTATAGAGTCTACATAGATATACTCGCCAGTAGAATGTATCGACCCTGTTGAAACGGGGTGTGGAACTGCTGGCACATTGGGTTCATATTCATAGTCGACGTAGGTGGCTGTGTCTGTCCATAGACCACCCGTCCTTGAGGGATCTCTTCCGACAATGGGTTCGTCCCAAACTCCGTTCACCTTCTGTTTTATGACATAGACACCTTTGTTCACCATAGCCCTAAGAGACATGGAGTCAACCTCTGTTCTATTTTGAGCGTCAATAGTAGGCCCACTTGCTGTCACATTCACAGTAATCGGGTCAAAGCTCACAGTTCCTGAATAAGTCCCGCCGCAGAAGATGTGTGGACCATACTCCCAATATCCATTTGATGCAGCAGCAGCATCTATGTATATCGTGCTGTAGATTGCGGGGTCTCCAGGACTTGGTGGAGGGGTAGAATCTAGGTTTGGGAGTAGATTAAATTCAGGTGGAACGATTGTCCAATTAGCCTCGTAGTAGTAGTTTCTCACATAGGAAACAGCACAATCGAGAAACTCGTGTTTGTGTGCCTCACCATTAGTATCATAGTAAGTGCCAAAATAGAAACTAAGTGCGAGCCTGAGGTCATAAGGAAGCTCAGAAATGCCACTCAACCCAGTGAGCATCTCTTCCTCTGCGTACCTGTAGACACAATGGGTTTCAGTATATGTATTGCTGTAATTGCCATCGATGTTCTCAATCTCGTTCAGGATGATCTGTTCGAAGTCCATGATGTGTATACTCTGTCCTGACTGGATGAGATTCTTGGCGTTTGTGAGTTCTGCCGTCCTGTACTCACTAACCTCCTCTGGGTCAAAGCCAAACGCAGCATGATTGATGCTGTTATCTCTACATTTGTGACCTCTGCTGGCCGCGCTCCAGGAACAACATATATCCTCTTTTCTGTGTCTTCGCTACCGTATCTGATGATATTTTTACTTGAGCAAGCAGTAAACAGATGAAGAAAGGCAGGAGAGTTTTCCACTATCTTTGCCATTTGCTCCCAAGATGTGAGATACCGTCCTGTCACTATTCCAAGAGGTCCTCCATGCGATACATATACGATGAATCTATCATCGATATACTCAGCAACATATGGATCACTGGTCTTCAATACCTTAATACGGTCTGGGAAGAACGGATCATCAGTAATAAACTTGGATAGACGTGTCCTCAGATCCTCAACTGCCCAATTTGAATCTTCATCTTGAGATAATTGAACAATAGTAATTGCTGGTCCCATATGCGTAGTGTCTGCAGCCCAAGCGACTGCTGATATCAATTGCACTCCCAAGACGAATGATGTTATTATTACACAAATGACTACATAATGCCTACTGTTTGAAACTCGCATATTCAGATGCACCCCGTATTACCACGATTTCAAAACAATACGGTCCCCAAACACATAAACCGATAATCTGTATTTAAATCAAACTGTTATTTTTTTTTATAATTAGTTCAGTAATTTGATTCGATATTAACCTCTAAATGCAATCAACTAATCCAAATCATCATCCAACTAGATGCTCAGAAGTTTTAATTATGACTAGGTTTCCAGCTTTTTCAATCGAGAGGATTTCCTACATGACCAAACTTGAAGTTATCTCAAAGGTTTCTTTCAAAGAGGTCATCACGTCTGTTGAAATTGTTGATTTTACTGGGAAGGGAAAAGCAAATCCTGTTGTATCCACACTCAATGGTGATGTGATAGTCTACGAGATTGAGCAGGATGGTAGTGGTCAAGCAAATGAGATAGGGCGGGTCAGTGGATTGCCTCCATTAGCTGCAATGGGCATTGGAGATGTAATTGGAAATGGTACACCAGACTTCGTCATTGGAGGATTAGACAACATCCTACGAGTTCTTGTCAACATGGATGGAGAATTGAGTGTTAAGGCAACAACCCCCCTAGGCAGTCTTCCATCCGCAGTTGCGGTCCTTAATGTTCTAAGTGATGATAGATCCGAGGTCGTTGTAGCCACAACAGATGGCCATCTGAGATGTTATGGATGGTATGACGTGGTCTTGGACAAGCTTGCTGACAAGATGTTGGAGAGACCCATCTTCTCTATCCAACCTTTAAACAGCAGAGGTCTTCCGTACAGTCGCTTTGTTTTTGGTGACGACTCCGGTTATCTATTTGTGTATCAGTATGCTGACGACCGACTTCACGAGAGAGCAAAAATTAGTGTAGGGGGTGAGGTCAGTCTAGTGGCTACTGGAGATATGACTCAAGATGGCAACTCAGAGGTTTTGACAGTCACTGATGGTCGTAATCTGAGTTTACTTGGTATAGTGAAAGGTGCTTTGGAAAAGCACGATTCCGTGAGAGCTCCGAAGGCTGTGACATCCGTTAGAATAGGTAAATTCTGGGACAATGGAAATGGTCAGATAATATCAAGCCATTCAAACTCAACAATTACAGTTCTAGGTTTTGTAGGAAATAGAATCATTGAAGACACATCAATAAAGACATCACGAAAATCTACAGAGTCGCACATAGCAATTGGTGATGTGGATGGAAATTCACGTCCGGAGCTTGTTCAAGCAGTTGGAACGGAACTATATCTAATTGAGGTTCTTGACGAGTGACTGGTACTAGTCTATTCGAGGCATAAAGAGTTCAGTTGGTTGGACCACTTTGATGGTCTTCACATTTGTCTGCGCTTCAATCTTAGGAACAACATTTGTTTCCACCCACGCTTTCACATTTGAGCGAGCGGCCTCAATAGTTTCGCCTTCTGCATTCATATCAAATCTGATGAAGAGATGATAGGGTTCTCTCTCGGTGAAGTCTTTTTTGATCATGGCCCAGAATGCCTTCGAGCCTGCTGGAACATCAATACGACCTAGTATTTCTGACCAAGACTTACCTTCCATGCGTTTAGATACAATTGCTAAATCTTTCAATTCTGGTAGCCCTTTTAAAGCTCCAAGAATCTTCTCCCCAACTTCCTTAGTATCAGAAACTTTCTCGAATTCCGCGATAAGATAATGGTCTGCTCTAAATTTAGCCATGAACAAGAACTCCGTTCTTTGATTCGTACGCGGCCAGATTGACTCGACTCTTAAGTATGATGGTTTGCGGTCAATCAAGCCTCTTTCTTTGAGCAATCTCATTTTGATATTTATAGAACCTATATCCAGCAGTAAGAATTCCTACTATGCTGACAATCACTAGACCCCAGAATAGCTGATTCAGAATAGAAAACACCACTAATAGGAATAGCCTTTCAGAGCGACCACCTAAGCCTATGTCAAGATCTTCTACACCAGAATTAGATGCGCGGGAACGTGTATAACTCGTCAGCATCCAACTACTAATCGCTAGAATCACCCACAGCTCAATACGTAAGCCAAGGATAGACAAACCAGAGTACTCTATTGCGATAGATCCTAGGATTAAAATTTCTGAAACTTTATCCACAACCGAATCTGTAAAAGCTCCAAAATCTGACACACTGTTTTGCTCTCGGGCTACTGCTCCATCTACTCCATCAAATAGTCCAGATAGGAATACCAGAATTCCATAAACGATAGAAGATCCTGTTATGATTAGCATGACAGCTGCAAGAAGAGCTAGTAGTAAACTAAAGTAGGTGATTGTATTTGGTTGTACTCCAGCTCTGGCAAGTGGTCGTGCGATTACCAATACTAGACGTTTGAAGATGCGTCTAACTCGAAATTTACTGGGCATTTCTCAAGCCTCGACATTGTATTTTATGGAGTCATAGATGATGGCCTTATGCACATCACTCTGAGGAGAAATCTGTGATTTGCCAAAGATCACAGCATTAGAAACTTCACACCCTGTTGCAAGCTTGGTATTTGAACCAATTGTTACATTAGGTCCAAGTTTGCAAAAGTTGCCAATCTCGCAATTCACCTCAATCAGAACGGGACCTTGTAGTTCTATTCCTTCTCCAAGTGTAATCTTTGATTCAAGTGCCAAACTGTCACCGACCTGGATACTGTCCCCTTCTGTAATGAAGATTGAATCACATTTTCCGAGAAGACCGCGCTGCAGAAAATGCTGATTTGCTACAAGGATATCAGATAGAGTGTCAATGTCAAACAGAGGCTGTTCTACATCATAGTATTCAATACTCACACCATTCACAAGCAGCTGTTCCAATAAATGCACGACTCTTGTCTTTCCATTCTCAAGTGTCGATTTGCAGAGTTCTCTGAGGCGAGTATGACCAATGAACATCATAGCGCTCCTTATAGTTTTCTTGGGATGAGAGCCTGCACTGTTTATTCCAGTTACTAGATTGTCATGTCCAAGCTCCACAATAGTGCCTGAATCTGCATTCGAACTAACAGCAAGAGTAAGCCCCTCTTGAGTGTCATGATAGGAGTGGTAGTCTAGAAAGCCTTTGACACTGGATAGGTCAATCATCGCATCAACAGGAGAAAGGAGAAAATCACCATCAAAGGTTTCTATTGCTGCTAGTAATGTTTGGAGGGGGCCAGTTTCATAGTTGGGCACGTGTACAATTTTCGCATCGAGATTGGAATCAGATACAAATTCCTCAATCAAATTACCTTTCCATCCAACCGCTACAACGATGTCATTAATTCCAGACCGACTATACCGCTCAAAAGCCCATTCTATGAGCGTCTTTCCAGCTATGTTGACGAGTGCCTTAGGTATTCTATCTGTCAGAGGTTTCATTCGTTCTCCTTTACCAGCGGCAAGAATAACTCCGTGTATCTGAATTCCTCCTCAACGTCACATTCAAACGGAAGGGCCATATGTATGTTTGCAGGGATGTTTATGGGAACATCATTGAGTGCCGAGATTATGCGAATTGAGGACATTGAGAGATGCGATAATGTTATCGATAGAGCTGCAGAGGTCATTGCAGCAGGGGGAATTGTTGCATATCCGACTGATACAAGTTATGGCCTCGGATGTGATCCTAGGAACCGCGATGCATTAGAACGACTTATTGCCGTGAAAAGGCGTGACAAAAGACTTGGCTTTCCGCTCTTGTTTGCAGACGAAAGTCAATGTGAGCTCTATCACGACTTTCAAAGTCTGGAACGAGTCATCGCAAGGATATTCTGGCCGGGGGCACTCACAATAATCGTGGATGCTCGTCCTGATGTGCCCGCCCATATCACTGCTGGAAGAAGTACTATTGCGATTAGAGTACCCAACCATATAATCCCAAGAGGAATAGCTAGAAGGATTGGCGGCCCAATTATAGGCACAAGTGCAAACCGAAGCGGTGGACCCAGTCCATTTGAATTGTCCGTCGCATTAGAGCAGCTTGGTGATGAGGTGGATCTGTACATAGATGGTGGACCTTCATCTGCTCAAGAAAACTCAACTATAATAGGG
>JAEORO010000193.1 GCA_016840855.1 Candidatus Thorarchaeota archaeon
CAATCTTACAGATTTCCACCACGGTGAGAGTAGAATGCTGCACTCTCGTAGTTTTTCGATTTCTTTTTGATTTAATCCACTAACCGTTTTCTAATTGAGATAACCCTCCAAATACACTAGGAAGTTAATCTTGTGTTGAACACTTGAGTTTCTCAGCTATGTTACGAACTCAAATGGATTTAAAGAGCTCACTAACCGTCGTTTGCACGTCGTGTGTTCAAATCACACCCGCGGCACCATTTCTTCTAGTTGACCTTCACTGAGTAGCAGTTACGTTGAGTGCGGGCTTGCTTAGTTTCTTGGTCTTCAAAGAGTCCAATCCTTTTTGTTTCGCCCATAAGTACCCGAAGGCAACAGACAGGTAGGCAACATATGCAACGACCTCAAGAGCCGATGGATTGCCATTGTATCCAAAGAGTGCTTTTGCCATTCCGCCTATCAAACCATTCTCATGAAAGAGTGGGTATCCACCATCAGGAAGAAGTGGGGGATTGATGTTCCATACCTCAAGTGGTCCGATAAGGAGTAAGCCAGCTTCCTGTAGCTCATGAATACCATATGAAACCATACCAGCCGCAAATAGGATGAGAAAAATGGACGTCCATTTGAAGAGCGCTTTCATGCTGATTCTGAGAGATCCTCTGTAAAGGCCTATTCCCAAGATTATTGCTAGTGAGAGTCCAAGGGCGATTCCAATGTAGCTTTGAATGCCCTCCTGGATGACCAGTGCCATGCTAAAGAGTGAGAGTTCTACGCCTTCTCTCATGACCAGAGAGAAACTAAGCAGCGCTAGACCAATTCCGCTCTGTTTAACAACGGACATTTTCATTGACTCTTCGATTTCTTGAGTGACCCTCGCACCTGCGTTCCACATCCAAACAATCATAGTAGTCAATAAAACAGCTGCAAATAGAACTACAGAACCCTCGAAGACATTCAATAGTGGCCCTTCGAATATACCCCAAAGAAGACCAACAACAATAGCTACGCCAAGACTTGAGAGTATAGCAACTATTGTCCCTGAAAGCACGTATTTTCTAAGGTCAGTCTGGTTAGTCTTCCTCAGATAGGAGAGCATGATTGCGATGATAAGAGCTGCCTCTATGCCTTCTCTTAATGAAATGATGGTTGGAGATATTATCATGTCTGGTCAATAAAAGATTATTAACAATTGTTAATAATATTACTGTACGACCAAATAATGAGTTACATGATTTGCCTTTGCAATTTAGTTATGTGAATTTCAAGACGAGAGAACATAATCATCACAAGACAAGGATCCGTTCTAAAAGGCGGTGTGATAGCATGTTATCGAATAGCTCATTACCAGTTCATTCTTATCAGTCTGAGAGATTTAGAAGACTAGGAGTTTCAATATGAACGTAGAATGGGGACTACTTCCACTCGGAATTGAAGAATCGGATCTAGTCATGTTGCTCCTAGCTTTGTTTATTCTATCTGTTCTTGTAGTTGCTATGTTCATTGTCTTTCCATGGTACTTTGCTGTTCTTGGTACAATATTCATTATTGTTGGGATTCTCTATGGCGTCAAGGAATTAAGAAAGCAACAGGACTCTAGTGAATAGAAAAAAGAGAGAAGCCGTGAGGGAATAGTACCCTCACGCGCTCATAATCTATTGAGATTCAGATGATTCTCTGTAACCATCATGGTAGGTTGTGCCTGCTTGGACGTCATCCTGATCTCCAAGGAATCTCTTCCAGAGAGGTCTCCTTAATCGACGTCTCTCGCCCCAGTTTCCTTGCCACCAGATTCCCCTACCAGCACGAACATGCATGGTAATCTTCATGGTGGAAACAATGATCCTCCATATGGATATAGCGACTGTAACAAACATGACAAATGCCCATATCCAGTCAAAGGGTACGAATGGAATATCATAGCCCTGGAAGAAGGCAATTAGGTTGAAAGTCGTCCAAGAACCGTTGTTGTATACATAGACGTACTGAAGTGGCCAGCCTACTCTAATGAGGACAGTTGCTATGGCAATCCAGGCTGCACTGAGAATACCTTCAACAGCTAGGTTGAAGTTGTTCTCACCACCAATATAGAAGAGCGCACCTCTAACAGCCCCAACGAGTAGAAACACAACCACATAGAGTGCAACTGCCCTGAAAGCTTCAGTATAGAGGGGGATAACAACAGGTAGTATTAGGACATACGCCCAGATGATACCGAAGACTAGATCGCCAGCAGCGTCCCAGCGTCCCTTTGGTTTGAATCCTTCAACGCCAATTCCAAATAGACTCTCTAGTGATGTCTTTTCGGTCAAGGGCTTATCACGGTCAAGTAGGGATATTACTCCAATGATGGCTACGATGATGCCAACGTTGATGATTATCATTATTGGAATGCTAAATGGCCAATTCTGAATGCCAACTCCAAACACCTCAGTGAATGATGCTCCAATCATATAGACTCCAACAATGAATGCCAGAGCAACTCCGACTAACACAATTATCATTCGGCTCATCGGAGCAACGTACTCAGCTGGAACAGGCCCAACTTTTTTCCCAGAGCCAGCATATTCGTGCGCAACACTCTTGGGATCGCCCATCCTTTCAATGGCCATCATTGCAGAGCCTGCAGTCATTGTGCCTCCGCCAATTCTTTCAGCCTCCTCAATCAAGTGAGTCTGCAGTTCGACGATGGCATCCTCGCTGTCAAGTGGAAGGTATACCCTAACACGATCAAGATATTGATCAATAAGTTCCAATGGATCACTACTACTCATTATTATTTAACCTCCGTTAGGACATCGCGCATCTCACGCGAGAGAATGGACCAGGTTTGCGTCATTGCTCCCATAGCCATCAAACCCTCGTCTGTTACTATGTAGTATTTCTTGGGCTTGGTCGGATCTTCATAATCCCACTCAGACCTAAGGAGCTCGCGCTTCTCCAGTCGCCTCAGCAAAGGATAGACTGTGCCCTGTTCAAGAGCCAAGAAAGACATCTTCTCATCGAGTAACTTGACTGCCTCGTATCCATATGCTTTCCTCTTACTGAGAAGAGCAAGGATTGCAAGGGTCACTGCGCCTCGCTTTACTTCCTTAGACCAACGGTCCAATTCTTCCTGCGTCTTTTTTGACATTGACACTTAGTTTACCTCTTTGTTATTATTGTTCTCGTGTGCATTGTGTGTAACAATGTACTGTACGACACATAGTGCTATACATAATTTGTATATAAATGTTATCAACTAGGCTATAATATCACGCACATGTATATCTGAACAAGTGGTTTGTTGAAATAAGAGGCCAGAATAGTGACTGTGACTATACGGGTCAAACGACTCTCTCCTCATGCAAAAATACCAAGGGCTGCAAGAAAGGGAGATGTTGCCTTTGATCTCTATTCTTTGATAGATTATGAACTCAGACCAGGAGAGCGTTTCGCAGTCCCCACAGGGATTGCGGTCGAGATACCACCCGGATATGAGGGGCAAGTACGACCTAGAAGCGGGCTTGCCTTAAAAGAGGGTGTCACGGTCCTCAACACCCCAGGAACAATTGACAGTGGTTATCGTGGCGAAGTGAAGACCATCATGATTAATCTCAGTGGAGAATCGTTTAAGATAACTATGGGGATGCGCATAAGCCAGTTAGCCATTCGCCCGGTCCCTGATATAGAGTTCATCGAGGTGGATGAGCTTTCGGATACTGAGAGAGGAGATGGTGGATTCGGGAGCACTGGTAAGTAGAATCATTGCTTGATCAATATTGGTTCTGGTTAATTCGATGAGCAGGCTTATCTTGTTTGGAAATAATGAAAAATCAAGTATCACGAGGGAGTTTGTTTTACAGCTGACTCCAACTATCTAGACCCTGAGAGTCGATACATTATAGAAGTAGAGGGAGATAATTGCCGGTGTTAGTTAAGTCGAGTCATCCGGAGTTCAGTCTGGATGAGGTGTATACTGGCGAACCAAGGAAGAAGAGTTCTGGTTGGAAATTATGTGTTGGAATAATGATAGTATGCATTGTTATCTTTGCCATCTTATTATCACTTCCAGAGGATATGCAATCAGTTGTTAGCAGCAATTTAGATTTGAGTTTCCAAATTGCGTCCCCCATATTTTCCATATTCATAATATTTTACTTTGTTTACGTGTTTTACGCAGATAGTCGCAAGAAGTTAGAAATCGTTGAGTCATGAGGGAAAATGGGTAAATCGATTCATTGGGCTTTTGGAAGTACTGGAAGATAATCCTATCGTTTAATTGGTTTTACGAGAACATTCCTACATGTCACTCAACAATGTTTCTCGTGAACGTGGTTATGTTGATTATAATGCCACACTCATCGGGATTGCTGCGTGTGTGATTGTGTTTATTGCAATATTTATGATTCTCAATCTGAGGTTTCTTTCTTATATTAATGGTCCAGTGGAGCATACACCAGTTACTGAGATTGAATTTCGCTTTGTAGAAGAGGCAGTGTTTCTAGTTCCTTTAGTAATCATAGTTATGATAATTGGATGGCTTTATTCTCGTCGAAACCGTTCGACACTTGAGAGTATATAGGCTCGGTCGCAACGTTTTTAATCGACGGCTTGGGACAAAGACCTCACTGGGCCGGTGGTCTAGCCCGGCTATGATACCGCATTGACAGTGCGGTGG
>JAEORO010000039.1 GCA_016840855.1 Candidatus Thorarchaeota archaeon
CCAATTGATGTTGCTGGGATTGAAGTTTTAGACATCGATGTCAACACCGTTGCTTACCAGCATCTTCGTGACTCTCTCGAGGAGTTGCTAAGGTTACTTGGAAAAGCCGTTCGTGAGATAGTGACTCATAAAGCATATCGTGACATGTTATTCGACTATGTCATGCCATACGTGAAGCACGATATCCAACGATTACAGACATATGCTATCCTTGATGATGTCGTTAGATATCTTTTCTAATTACTTTTCAAGAACGATTAGTGCCCGCTGAACCAACTGACCTCTCTTCCTCTCTGGAATAAGCTCTCGCTCTGGTCTTATTTTTAATCGTGGGTCAATTTCCTTTCTACTCTTTATAGAGTCACTAGATAGCATCCTGTATAGTGTAAATCCAGTATCTCTTGTCAAATCACTGAATTTGACTGAAATATCACCACTATCTGTCCTAATTACAGGTATAGTCATTGCTACACGACCTTCCGGTCGAAGTATTTTGGAAATCTGTTTGAGTACACTGCAATAAAGAGCTGTAAGTTCATTGATTATTTCTTCAGCTTCTTCCTGTGGTGGAGTCTTCTTGTAGATAGGTCCTAGAATTGGCTCAAATGCAACAGCATCAACCCTCTTTTTAATTAGTGACGATAATCCCTTGGCATCACCTATGAGAATGTTATACTCCAGTTTCTCTCCAAGGTCATTGGCTAGCCATTTCATGTTTGACCTTGCACCTTGAACTTGGTTTCCATCTATGTCAACACCTATACATTTCATTCCCAAGATCGCAGCTTCCATGAGAAGAGTTCCTGTTCCACAAAAGGGGTCCAAAACAGTGTCCCCTGGTCTGGCTCCTGCGAGGGTAAGCAACGTTCTACAAATTTTTGGACTTGTGCTAATCTCAGCTGAAATAAATGGTCTTGACTCGTCTCTGTATTGTTGCAACATTGAATCGTAAACAACACTTGTTCTAGCAAAGTATAATCGAGTTTCTGAGAAAATTGCCAAGATTTCTGCGTTGGGTGGAGTTAGAAGAGAGTTCCGAGCGATTGACTTTGGCCAAAGTGCGATATTCAATCTACCCTTTACCCTTCTATCTGGTTCATCATAGATATAATAGTCTGCTCTTCGAGCTCCGTTCTCCAAAAGTAATTTCTTTACCTCATCACTCATTGCTCGAGAGAATCTTCTGAAATTAACTGGAAAACTCCCATCAATAATTGGATACGTGCTAATACCAAACTTGATTTTTTTACCTTTGACTCTTGGCCATATAATCTTCAGCCAGGGACATTTTCTAATTTCCGCCAGACTCTCTTTGTGAGCGGTCTTCTTTGCGGGATAGGCTCTCAATGGAATGTCGATTTCATATTCCCAAATGACTTTGCCAATTTTATAACACCCTCCAAGAGCTGACTGCATGTCAACAATCTGATCATTGTCTAACTTTTGCTTAATTTCAACAATAGCGGCATTTCTTGTATGGTCTACTAAATTCCCCTCAAATCCTCTATCCTGAATGTAGACCAGAAGTTCAGCAATGCTGAGTAGCCAGTTTGAACCAAGCACAAAAGCTAGTTTTGTCATTTTCTTTCTTTCTCCAGCTCTTCAAAGAGGAACTTGGCGTATAGTGCCCCCTGAAGTGGATTTGTCGATTCACTTATGAAAGTGGGGGTATAGCCTACTTCCCGAACCACCTCTATTAATGGTAAGATGTCAGGTCCCCAATCCTCTCCTAAAGGTCGATGCGCTACCTCCCCTTTTTCGGTAAATGTGATTCCACTAATGTGGAAATGCATGTTTCTAACAAATAGTTCTCCCAACTCATCTTCGAATTCAGTCAGGATTTTGAGGTAGCTCTGTTTATCATTGATTTCACCTTGACTTCTTGCATATAGATGTGCCCAATCAATTGTTGGAATACACCCTTCAAGTTCCTGACATAGACGAATGATCTGGTCTACTGAACCATAACCTGACAATTTACCAGCGATTTCTGGAGCTAGAAACGCACCACTACTCTCTTCTCCTGCTGTTTCCCAGACGCTTTTCAATGCGCCTTTGATTACTGCATGGGCTTCGCTCTCGGTTAAACCACTCAAAGATCCTGGATGGAATACAACTCGTTTTACATTCATTAGAGGGGCAAATCTAAGCGCTTTAACTAACCTGTTCTTCGATGTTTCTCTGACACGAGGCGTTCTTGAGGCTAGGCTGATATAATATGCCGCGTGAAGGCTCATGCTAACGCCTGATTCTTTTGCCAATTCTCCAATTAATTTAGCCTTCTCCTCCTTAGTCTGCAGCCCATGCACTGCTGCATATTCCAGTGTATTCAATCCAGTTTCTCTTAAGATTTGAAAGACTCGCTTTACGTTGCCCCGCGCTTCAGTAGGATATCCTGCAGGACCAAAGAGAATGTTGTCCATCTCTCGACCTCATCAATGCGTGCAATATTAAATCAATATGAGTAATTAGGTGTAGCGACTGTTGTCCACAAGTCTTTAATTGAAGCTATTTCACGAGTTTTTGGTTGTGCTGGAAATGACAGAATCATCGCCTGTTACTGCTAGAGAAAAGCGGTTCTATCCGACGGCTTTCCTATCTATTATTCGACCTCAGAATTGCATCATAGGTGGTCTTACAGTCATTGCAGGAGTCGCAATGGCATATAGAATGGCTGAAGTTGGTGGTAGTATCGCTAATTTTCTGCCTCTATTCATCTATGGCTATATTACATATTTCTTTGTGGCGGCAGGTGGTAATGTTGTAAACGATATCTTTGATGTCGAGGTCGATAGGATAAATCGTCCACATCGTGCCTTACCCAGTGGCAGGATGACTATCAGACAGGCATGGATATATGTCGTGTTTCTGAGTATGACCGGTCTCCTATTTGCTATTTTGACAGGTCCATATAGTGCATTGATCGTGTTCTGCTTTCTAATCATTGGCTATGCATACGCAGCCAAAGTAAAAACATTGGGACTTGCTGGGAATTTCATGGTGGCATTTTCATTTGCTTTTGGAATTCTCTATGGTGCTTTTGCCTACGGTGAAACTATCGGCTTACCCTTGGCAACTGCAATTCCAACACCGCACTGGTTGTTCTTCTTTACAGCTTTTCTAATTCTACAAGCTAGAGAAACCATCAAGGGGGCAGAAGATGTTGAAGGTGATAGGGCAAGAGATGTTCGCACTATTGCTAGGGTCTATGGCTATAATGTTTCAGCCGCGGTTGCAGCGTCTCTCAATTTTATAGGTGTTCTCAGTTATATTTTGATTTGGATTTTGGGTTTTGCGAGTTGGGATTTGTGGCCATTACTTCTTTTAGGTGCAGCTATCGTTATCGGTGCTGGAATTGCCCCTCTAACAGGACCAGACAATAAAAGAGCACTTCTAATTGGAAGTACGCTAGACAAGGTTGGTGCTCTAGTTGGTCTTATAGCCTTTGTAATTATCCCTCTTTACGCAATCCTGATTTAATGAGCCTGCCAAAAAGTCCAAACTAAGACGATCACGCATGCAATTGCTACAAGAGCAGCCCAGACAGTCGATGTGTCGTGTGCCTCTCTGATTCCAAATATCAAGAGAATGCCTGTCCATAGAAATGCACCTGTAGTAATGATATCTATTGTATACCAAATACCTGAACCATACGCCCAATCAATTATCTCTGGTGTGAGGACTCCCAAAGACCCTGGATCAAAGTTTACTACATCAGGAAAGGGGGGCATCGCAATAAGAACTACAAGTATTGCAATCAACCTCACCAAAATGACTGGCATCATACTATATCCGACTATTGAGAGCGTTTTCATTTTGTTGCCAGTGCCGCCAGTAATCTTGAAGGCAAAATGGGCGAACACAGTCCCAACAACCAAATAGATGAGTCCTACCATGATGCTTGGCATTAGTCCTACGAGGGCTACTACCCACGCAATTGAGCCTTGAGGGCTAGCTAATAAGTTGGCTGAACCAATCTCGCCACTAGTTGCGTTTACTATGACATGCGTCGTTATTTTTGAAGTTAGAGAGAGATAGAGTCCTGCGATAATTAGTGCATTTATCACGATTATCACGAATGGTCCTGCTGCATCTGGTCTTTGTCCTATATCCCGATAAGTGGCAGCTGGTCTTCGGATCACTCCCCACATCCGTTCGCGTGTTCCCATGAACTTGACCTCTGGAGACTCCGGTCGCTTCAGGATTGGTAGAATTCTCTCAAGTGTTTCTTCTGCAATTGTTTCCTTACAGACTGGACATATAGTTGCATCAGCCGGAACAGGGCTGTCACAGAACTCACAGCGCCGCACGATTTATCATCTCAAATAAGGTGAGGTTCACGATAGAATGTCGCGTCTGTCTATTTAAGCGAATTCCGGTTGTTTCAGAGTTCTTTTTTATTCACCACATTTTGAAGTGCTTGAATACTCCTGTTGGGTAAACAATCAGGAATGGAATTAGTGCATCCCAAATGCTTTGAGATGTATTTAGAATGAGTGCATATGTGACAATAAAATCAGCTGTCCAGATGTCACCATATAGGATTGGCACCATCACTAGATTTGTTGGGACCATTATAAGAAGCCTCACCAGAAATGCAACTATCATCGCTGTGATGTAGAAAATGGGTGATGCAAGTTTTTTACCTCCAGTTTCTCTTGCTGTAAAACGAACGGCGAGCCAGGGAATAATAATCATCGGGGCTGTAGCAAGAAGTTTGAAGATGGGCCCTATTCCTGAAGGGTCAAAAAAGAACAAACCTACAGTACCTGCAAAGACAGCAACCAACCCAACAAAAATTCCACCAATCAAGAAAGCAATGATCCAAAAGAACGAAACTGGGTCAAAGAGGGCGATATTCCAAATAGGAATTCTAGGTACTACAGAAGCAATTGGAGAGGACGCTAGAGAAAGTGCAGCCATCAATGCAGCGAGAGCTGCTTGTTTTACTACATCACTTTCAGGGGATACTTTTGCAAGCTCAAACTCTTGGGACTCCATTTCCTCATCTTCTTTATCCGAGGTGAGTTCAGAGTATCCTCGGCTTTTGCCACCAGACATGTTTTTGAAGGCGCAAGCAGTCTCTTATTAATTTACCCATATTATGTTAACTACTCAAAATTGAGTATTACATCTATGTCAAATCATCTAAAAGTCTTTCATTTCTTCCTGGGAAATCTTCTGATGATGCTGGTCTGAATTTTGGTCTTCTCATCATTTGAAGCAATTTTCTTGTAGGTTCCAACCAGTCTGGATTAATTCTCCACTCTGCCCAATCTATACCTGAGGTCAAAGAGGTTCTACTTAATATTAGTCGCGAAGCAACTAGTTCATTCATTCCATTCAATATAGTCCCGATTGTAACTGCTCCTACAATGGGTCGTTCTTGGCGAGCTGCCCTTAGTAAGTCTGCTGTCGTTACCCAATTTCCATCTTCTATAAGGACTTTCAATACCTTTGACCTTACTGGGTCTGATTCAATGGCTCCTTTTAGAGGAGCGAGATTGATAGGCTGAAGTCTACGAGCAGATGTTTCTTGTCTTGACCAATCATCTTGCTCTTGATCATTATGGAATGAACTGAAATCCATACAAGTGCACCAATCTCAACTCGAGTCGAACCCTTTTGAAACGCAGTATTATCTCATCAATCGGTTGTGCATATACCTTACACAACTGTTTTAAAGCATCAAATTCTCAATTTAGAATGATTGCGATGAGTGTAAGGGAGCCATTGGTTGGACTTTTCAGTAAGAGTTTCGAAAAACCATCTGATTTATTGTGTTGTGCCTTTGGGCTTAGGAATAGTGAGATTGATACATACTTTACCTTG
Organism: Candidatus Thorarchaeota archaeon; assembly: GCA_016840855.1. GTDB lineage: Archaea > Asgardarchaeota > Thorarchaeia > Thorarchaeales > Thorarchaeaceae > SMTZ1-45. The sequence continues at coordinate 5,833 of JAEORO010000039.1, forward strand.
ATGGATTCCCCAAAAACTGTTGAGCAAATAAGCGAGTTAATTGGCAAAGACAGGAGTACAGTTCAGCGAGTTTTGAATAGACTTCATAAAAAGAATCTAGTTGAGCGAAGAATGAATTACATTGAGAGGGGCGGATATTATTACGAGTACCATGCCATCTCATCCGAACAAGTACGAAAAGAGATACTTGCTCAACTTGATGAATGGTATGAAGCAACCAAAAGCTTCTTGTTACAAAGCTGGCCGCAAGCGCCTTAGTAATCTTGTAACCTGAGGCAGCTGCTTATGTCCATTATGCCCGTAAAATCAAACACTGTTGCATTAACAACTCTTGCATTAATCGCAGCTCTAGGTATAGTTGTACGATATGCGATTCAAGTTCCAATCATTCCAAATGTGGTTGTCTTGACCCCTGGATTTGTTTTTTCAATTTTAGCGGGCATAGTTGGAGGACTACCAGGGGGTGCGATTGTAGGCGCAATAATCGGTGCATCTGGAGCTCTTTCAGGCACAGAGATTCCACTTTTGCCAATGATTGGTAATATGTGCTTGGGAATTGGGTCTGGGTATGCAATCTATTTTGCGAACCGTGATACTGAAAAATACTACATGCTTGTGATTCTTGGTAGTGGAGTGATTGGTGGATTTATTCCAACAATGACAATATTTGCCTCCTTTGTTGACCCATTCATTGTCAACTTGGTTGCAGCGACTATTGATATGATGCAGGCATTTGTTTGGGCTTTTGTTGCTCTTTTTCTTGAGAAGGCAATCATTCGGCCTATTGTTGGACAGTATCTATACTCCAAC
>JAEORO010000194.1 GCA_016840855.1 Candidatus Thorarchaeota archaeon
AAAATGAAGATGATATTCACCTTCAGGTTGGAGACATAGCACCGGATTTTATACTACCTGGAACCAACGACGAGGACATTCATCTAAGTGACCTTCTTGATAGCAATGTCGTGCTTGTCTTCTTCACAGATACTTTCACATTGATTTCGACAGGTCTGGCTAACTCTTTTCTTAAACTTCATGAATCACTAAGTAATTTGGGAGTAATTTTCATCGGTATTGCCACTGAACCATTAGCTGCACTAAAAACCTTCATCGAAGAGGAAGATATTCCATTCGTAATGGCTAGTGATTTTGACCGCACTGTGTCAAAGGCTTACGGAGTATACGCAAATGAAGTTGGTTCTCTAAAGTGTGTTGCCAGACCTAGCATAATTGTTATTGATACAGATGGCAAGATTGACTATTATTGGATTGGGGAAGATGATGCTGTTTTTCCTGAAATAGAACTGGTTGCTGATAGAATCCTCAAATCAAAGTTGGACTAACAACCATCAAACAAACTGTTCGAAGTATATTGTGAAAATCTGCGCAAAGATAAATAGTGCAATTAGAAAGACACCTTCTAAACGTGTCACACGCCAATCACGGCGAATTATGTAGAAGAAGATTAGTGCGGTTGAAAGTGTCAAGACAATTATCACTATATTGCCAGCAATTAGCAATATCTGGGTGGGAATGAATAGAGAAATGATCCCGAAGCCTAGTGTGACATTGACAATGTTACTTCCTATAACATTTCCAATAAGCAATCTACCGAAACCTCTCTTTGCACTGTTAATTGATACTGTGAGTTCAGGTAGAGATGTTCCTATTGCAATAATGACAAAGCCAATGACTCCTTCCTGAATTCCCCAGGTCAATGTAATGAAATCACTTCCAATTACTACAAATTGTGCACCAAGTACAATTGAGAATGCGGAAACTATCACTACAAATGAACTCTTCAAAACTTCGAGCCTTGTGTTTTTTGTTTTCTGTTCATCTGATTCTTTTTCTCTCGAAGTACCCCTTGGTGAAGATATGTATCCTCTTAAGGAAGTCAAGAACTTAAATCGAATCAAATAATCTACAAAGACACGAAACTGGTAACAGGATTCGCATTCCTCTCTTCTAGTGAACAAGAATGATAGATATGTTATGAATAATACTAGAAGAGTTACTGCTTCCCAGAGCACAATCATTCCTGGACTCAATGGATCAAAAACGAAAAACGTAAGCGCACCAAGAATGAATAACATTACTTTCGCATCACGATCGATTACAATTGCATTCGAAGCAAGGGGGCTGACAATTGCACTTACACCTATTATCAGGGTCAAGTTTACTAGAGTACTTCCTGTGATATTCGTGAACGCCAGCTGAGATTTATCAGCAACAACAGCAATAATACTAGACACAATCTCAGGTAGAGATGTACCAATTGCTACAATCGTCAACCCAATGAAAAGTTCAGACACTCCCAGTCGAAGTGCTAGCTTTGATGCAGCCTCGACAAAGACATCGGATCCATAGATGAGAAGTGCAAGACCTAGTACAAACATACCAAAATTGAGGACGGAATATACTAGCTGCATCGGTTCCACTAGACCCCCATTTCACGTTTGCATTTCTCTTCTTGAACATCTTTATGTTGACATTCTACCTGCAACGGCTTTTCTTATTTCCTCCGCAATGAGTACAAAGAATCCCAAAAGGACAATCTCCAGAACTTCAAAAATTCCAAGAGGAACTAACCTGAAGATTTCGCTGAGGTAAGGAATGAAGAAGAGTATTCCAACCAGAAAAATGTCAATGGCATACACTCCTAAAATGTATCTATTTCTAAAGACACCCATCTCAAGGATTGATTTAGTCTGCGACCTACAGTTTTGGACACTGAACCACTGGACTACGATCAAGGTGACAAACATCATTGTCCTTACTTTGTTTTGAGCAGAAATCAAATCGCTCTCAGTCTGTGCATTCGCGATAAATCCTAAATTCTGGTAGTAAACAAGTAAGACCATTGCCGCCATTACGATTCCGTAGAAGATTGATCTACTAAGAGTCTGTCGCGAAAGAACTCTCTCTTTCAACGAACCCGGTCCTTGATCTAACAATCCCTTTTCTTTAGGTTCCATTGATAGCGCGATGTCCAACATGCCATCCGTTACAAGATTTACCCAGAGGATTTGGAGAGGTAATAGAAGGACAAGATACTCTCCAGTGAATAGAATTAGGATTGACAAAATCAGAAAGCTTTCAGCAAGATTTGTTGCGGTTAGAAATAACACTACTCTCTTCAATGAACTTAGGATATTACGTCCTTCCTCAATTCCATCCACTACCGTTTCAAATCTTTCATCTTGAAGAATTACATCAGATGCTTCTTTTGCGATGTCTGTACCTGTAATACCCATCGCAATGCCTACATTTGCCTGCCTAAGTGCTGGACTGTCATTGACCCCATCTCCTGTCATACTCACAATTTTTCCA
>JAEORO010000195.1 GCA_016840855.1 Candidatus Thorarchaeota archaeon
ACAATGAAGACCGAGATCGAGGATGACTGAAATTGCACCATCAGCAACAACAACCACATAGTCTTCTATACTCTCACTCTTCATGAGTGACTCCATGTGTCGTTTTAATGATGGACCCGCACCACACACAATCACATTATTCTCTGATATGCAATCAGCCAAACGTTTCAATAGAGGTTCAGGGTCAATTGGTTCAAGAATCGAGGTGAGAAGATCGGTTGCCTCCCTATCAGCATCAGAATCTAAACCCAATCTCTGCACAATTTCCATATATTTTGGATACCAATCAACCCATCTCAATTTCTCTCACCGAATGAATCATTTGTGCATGTTTGGCTTTCGTAGAGCCACACCCATTTTGATAGCAATCTTTGTTTCTCTTATATCATGAGTTCGGATGATGTTCGCTCCATTCATTACTGCGACAGCTGTTGCTATTATTGAACCAGTTAATCGATCATCCGGATTTGGTGTATCAAGAAAATGACCGATGAATGACTTTCTTGATACACCAACAAGAAGTGGATGATTCAGTTCCGCGAAGATATTCAATTCCCTCAAGATTGCAGCATCCACATCTGCTGGTTTACCAAACCCTATCCCCGGATCTATGATTATCTTGTCTGTTTTGATACCAGCGGTCTTTGCGATAGTAAGGCTATCCTTTAACGAATTTAAAGAAGCCAGAATACTGTCGCAAGGACCATTACAATTTGCCATAAGAACAATCGGTACACACAAGTCAGCAACAAGACTCGCCATCTTTGCATCCATATGTAACCCCGAAGTGTCGTTGACCATTGAAACACCACGATTCAATGCAACTTCTGCAACTCTTGGTGATGTCGTATCGATTGAAAGTGGTGGATACCTCGAAGTGTTTAGGGCGTCAAGAGCATGAGTAACTCTCTCAATCTCTTCGTCAACTGAAACATCAGACGTGCTATAGATGTCCTTCGGAGCAGTGGAAGCGCCTCCGATGTCAATTATATCTGCTCCATCTTTCGAAGCATTCTCAACCATCTCATGGAATTTGTCAATACCATCAGCTATAGACGCCTTGTAAAATGACTCTGGTGAGAGATTGATTACACTCATCACACGAACAGGATTACTAGGTCCAACCATTAGTTTGCCAATGTTTACCTTTGGATAGTGTTTCATGTTTCGACGCCCATAATTACAGAGCTCGATAGAAGGAAATAAAATGGTCGCTGAATCAGCTACAAGTGTTTTCAGGATTATCTCTGTGGTGGTTATGCATGAATGACACACTAAAACGCACTCATCTCTACGACTGGCATATTGTACATGGTGATGTTATTCCATTTGCTGGTTGGGAGATGCCAGTTCGGTACACCGACATCCGTGAGGAACACATGGCTGTAAGAAATGCTTTGGGGATATTTGATACCACTCATATGTCACGTTTTATTATCAAGGGACCAGAGGCACAAACATTTCTCCAAAAGCTTACCACAAACAATGTCAGTAAGCTGAATGTAAACGAAGGCCACTATACTACCTGTCTCAATGAACAAGGTGGAATTCATGATGACCTGACACTTTACAGAGTTGGAGAGTATGAGTACATTTGGATAACAAATGCGTCAAATGGACCCAAGATAAACGGCCATCTGATGAAACACTCACCACGATTTGAGGTTGAAGTAGTTGATAATTCCAGAGAGATCGCCATGATTGCTGTTCAAGGTCCTAAAGCACTTCAACTCATCAAGAAAATTGTTGACCGAAACATCAGCGAGTATAAACGATTTTCCTGTAATCGAGTTACTCTTGCCGGATATGATTGTTATCTCTGTAGGACTGGCTATACAGGTGAAGATGGTGTTGAAATCCTTGTTTTGGACACTCCTTTCAATGACGAAGGTAAGAAGAAGGCAATTGCATTCTGGGAAGAACTTCTGACACAAGGTGAGGAATTTGGAGTAAGACCTTGCGGCCTCGGAGCAAGGGACTCGACTAGACTTGAGGCTGGACTGGTTCTCTATGGTCATGAGTTGGACGAAGAAACCTCCCCAATCGAAGCAAGAATTCCCTATGCTGTA
>JAEORO010000196.1 GCA_016840855.1 Candidatus Thorarchaeota archaeon
AGCTCGTCCAGAGTTCTTTTCTGGATGGCTTTGTTGCCAGTTTCAGAATACGTCTGCTCTCGTTGATGAATTCACCAACACCCATATCTTTCACGTCCTTGAATTATACTGCTTCAGCAGTCATAGGGGTCAGCTGCAATCAAACTAGGTTCTCTTTTAACATTTGCTGAGTATCCAAATTTCACTATGTGAGTTTGGGTATTCCAAGATCGCTCTTCAAGTCCTCAACAAGAGGCGTGAATGGTTCTGCTTTGTCAAAGACATAGGGAGAATTAACTCCTGAAGCAATGATAGTAACGCGTAGTCTATCATCCAGCTCTGGCACTATAAGTGCACCATATATTATCTCAGCTCCTGGATTGACTTGTTCGGTCACAATCTCAATCACACGTTTTGCTTCTGAAAGTTGTAAATCAGCATTTCCACTAACATTCACCAGAATGTTTCTTGCATTCTCAATTGACACATCTATCAATGGGTTGCGAAGTGCGTTGATGACTGCTTCCTCTGCCCTGTTCTCTCCACTTGCCTCACCAAGAGCGATGATTGACACGCCACCATTCTTCATAGTGGTCCGAACATCCGCGAAGTCCAAGTTGACAAGACCTGGTTTGGAGATTAGTTCAGCGATTCCCTTTACAGCACGTACAAGGACTTCGTCTGCTACCATGAACGCTTCTGGAAGCGATAGGTCTGGTGCAATCTCCAAGAGTTTTTCATTCGGAATTGCAATGAGCGTGTCTACATGTTCCATCAATGCATTTAGACCACGAGTCGCATTTTTCTTACGCGTTGCTCCCTCCACCTCAAACGGCAGACAGACAATCGCAACCGTCAGTGCACCATTCTCCTTCGCAGCTTTAGCGATGTGCGCAGCAGCTCCTGTACCAGTGCCTCCTCCCATTCCTGCTGTAATGAATACAAGATCTCCGACAACTGCGTCTTTGATATCATCATATGCCTCTATTGCAGCCGCTTCTCCAATATCCGGGTTGTTTCCTGCCCCCAGTCCTCCGCATGTTTCCCTTCCAAGGAGTAACTTGTGATGTGAATTACAGAAGTAGAGGTCCTGTGCATCTGTATTTGCAGCAAGGGTTTCAGCACCTTCTACACCGACTTCCATTAAGCGAGTTATTGCATTATTTCCTGCTCCGCCAACCCCAACAACTAATATCCTTGCATTCACAGATTCCAGTAGTTCTGCAAGTTCCTCATCAGTTGTAGCTGATTTTGGAATCTTCTTCGATTTCTTGCCAGGAGTTTCACGTTTTCCGCCTGACGATTTAAGGACCTCTTCTAGCAATGGGTGCATAGTATTTCCACTCACATCTGGGTGATGTTATTACCCACGTATTGTTGTAACAAAAAGTAGAATACTACCCAGATAATACTCAGTTACTACCATGTCCTTTCTTAGACTTGGCACTCTTTTTTGCTCTGGATTTTCTAGACTTCTCTCTACCCTTGAAGGTCTTTAATACCGAATCAATAGAAATTTGGTGTCGCCAAAGGAGTCTAGCTGCCTCATCAAGGGTCGGTTGTCCATTTTGAGCTCCAGTTTCGGTAATCGTTAGTGCAGCTACTGCATTTGCCACATTAAGCGCTTGTTCTATTCTCTCTGATCTCATCCATGCTGTAACAAATCCAGCAGCGAATGCGTCACCTGCACCCATTGTGTCAACGACAGGTACCTCAAAGACCTCAGAGGTGCAGTACTCAAATCCATCGGTAGCTATCGCTCCTTTAGCTCCCATTTTGATTACTACTATACCTGGGAATGTTTTCGCAAATGACCGAAGGGCACTCTCGCTGGGTGTGATTTTGAAGTACTCTTTAAGCTCTCCTTGATTTAGGAAGAGAAGATCTGTTCTCCTCAGGAGTTTATCGTACTCCAGATTCATTCCTGCACGACCGGGATCCATTGACAGAATCATTCCGTTGGATGTTGCTAGTTCAAGTGCTCTTGCGGACAACATCGGAAAGGCGCCTGCAATATGGAGTAGCTGAGCGTCTACTAGCTTTTCTTCTTCGAATACGCGTTTCTCAAGGAACCGATTTGCACCTGGTTCAACAACAACAAGCTGATTACCGTTCGGGTCATGGATGTGGACAAAGATGCCTGTAGTCTGATTCTCGAGAACCAACAGACAGCTTGTGTCAACACCCGCCTTAGTAATTGCCCTTGTAGCGAGGGTACCAAATTCATCGTCACCAACGCATCCCACTAACATCGTTTTGACACCCAGTTTAGCGCTCTGAGTGGCGAAATTTGCTGCTGAGCCACCATAGTCAATTCGGCCTGTTTCACAGATTACATGGTGGTCAGTCCCTGGTATCTTATCCACTTTCATGTCAACGTCTATGTTGATTCTTCCAATTGACACTACTTCGCCGGGCAAGATATCAGCCTCTTAAACGATGAGCGCAAGTATTGCTTTTTGTGCATGTAGTCGATTTTCTGCTTGGTCAAATACAACCGAGTGAGGGCCATCCATTACCTCAGAGGTTAGTTCCTCTTCGCGATGAGCTGGCAAGCAATGCATCACAATGACATCACTTTTAGCTGCGCCAATCAAGGCTTCATTGACTTGAAATGGCATGAGAGCATCCTCCTTCTCCTTTGATCTCTCTTGACCCATGCTAAAGAATGTGTCAGTGTAAATCACATCAGCTCCCTTCACTGCCTCGCTTGGACTGCTTACTACCTCTAGATTTGTTCCATATCTCTTACTAAGGGTTGTTGCCTTCTTTAACATTTCATCGGATGGTGTATAGCCTTTTGGAGACCCTATGGTGACATCCATTCCCATTATTGTACAACCCTGCATGATGGAATTACTAACATTATTGGAATCCCCAACATATGTTATTTTGAGCCCCTCTAGTTCTCCCTTGTGTTCTTCTATCGTTTGCATATCTGCCATAATCTGGCATGGATGCAATAAGTCTGATAATCCATTGATGACAGGCACAGTAGCAAACTTGGCTAGCTCGCTGACCTCATTATGACCATAAACACGTGCCATTATCACATCGCAGTATCTACTCAGAACTTGTGCAGTGTCCCCTATGGTTTCACCCCTTCCAAGCTGAGTACCACCTGGCTCAAGATAGAGGGCATGTCCTCCAAGCTGAGTCATCCCAACCTCAAAAGACACTCTAGTTCTAGTAGATGACTTCATAAAAATCATAGCCAAAGACTTTCCTTTTAGAAGCTCATGTGGCTCGCCTCGCTTCAGTTTCAGTTTCAAATCATGTGCAGTATCTAAAACCTGTCTTAGTTCAAATCTCTCAAAGTCAACAAGATCAACAAAGTTTCTACCTTTTAGACTCAATGCTAACACCTTAGGGCTTTCTGACGCGCTATCAATATTGAGTCGTATAAAAAACTGCCCACTTACTCATTTCTCGGTAATGAGTCTATCAGCAAACCACCTTGGGTCGAAACGTTTGAGGTCTTCATAATTCTGGCCTACTCCAACATAGACTACAGGCTTTCCAGTCACGAATGTAATGGAAAGAGCTGCTCCACCAGATGGATCTGCGTCAACTTTAGTGAGAATAGCGCCATCAATCCCTATTGCATTGTGAAACTCCTTCGCTTGAGATAGAGCATCATTACCAGCTAATGCATCTCCAACAAAGATCTTCAAATCCGGTTCAGCTACGCGTACAATCTTCTTCATTTCTTCAAGGAGATTCTTGTTGCTTTGCATCCGGCCAGCTGAGTCAACTAAAACGATATCGATACGCCTAGCTTTCGCATGTGCAACCGCGTCATATGCTATGGCAGCAGCATCGGAACCATAGTCCTGTTTTATTACACGAATTCCCAATCTGTCAGCATGTTTCTCAAGCTGTTCAATACTCCCTGCTCGGTATGTATCAGCTGCGGCAATCACAACAGAGAATCCATTCTTCTTGTAAATATTAGCAAGTTTAGCCAGAGTCGTAGTCTTGCCCGTTCCATTGACCCCCACAAAAAGAATAGTGGTCGGCTCTCCTTTTTCTTTCTTC
>JAEORO010000197.1 GCA_016840855.1 Candidatus Thorarchaeota archaeon
AGTATGTATATTCTCATTTAGCATACTGAAGTATTGTTTGTAGAAGATGCTATGCTCAGGAAGACTCAGGTCAGCTTCGGTCACAGTGGTTCAGCATCTTTCTATCATAAGTGTGTATTTGTGTTTCGCTTGATGATGATTAGAAATTCCCCAAGCTCGTACTTGTTGAGGAGATTACTTTAAAGCAGATGGACATGACCATAAAATAGCCTACGCCACTATGCATCAATAGAAGGTGACTCATTTGCTCACTCTTGAAGAAACTATAGAATTAATTCTGAAACATAGGTCCGATTATGAACGTAAGGACATTCTGGAAATGATTGAAGAGAAACGAGAGGAACTAGGACGTGAGGTTATAAATGACGAGTCTGCAGCTATGATTGTAGCTAGGGAACTCGGAGTTGACCTTCATCAAATTTCTCCAAAAGCACGCCAGAGAATTGAAGACATTACTGAAACCACGAGAAACGTTGCTCTCACGGCTAAGATAATCAATATGGGCTCCGTTCGAACTTTTTCCCGAAAAGAAGGAGGAGGAGAAGGGAAAGTTGCTAGTATAATAGTGTCAGATGAAACTGGATCAATCAGAGTGGTCTTATGGGATGATCTTACAAATGCTATTTCTGAAAATGTTGTTTCTGTTGGTGATATAATTCAAATACGGGGAGCATATGTGAAGAAAGGACTTGGGGACTCATTAGAACTGAACTTGGGTAGGATGGGACAGATTAGAATCTTAGAAGAATATGAGATTGAAGATCTCGGTATCGATTTCTCAGATAAATCAACCTTAGATCAGAGAATTAGTGATCTCAAAGAGGGGTTATTCAATGTCAGTCTAAAAGTGAAAATTCAGAGAGTATTCCAGCTGTCTACGTTTACCAGACAAAGAGATGGTTCTGAGGGGAAGGTCCTGAGCATTGTAGGAGCCGATGAAACGGGGGCTGCTAGAATTGTTTTTTGGGATGAGAGAGCTTCAGAGATGGAGAATGCGGAAGAAGGTGAAGTCATCCAACTTAAGGGTGTAAATACCAGGTTGAATCGAGATGGTACTGAAGTTGAAGTGCATGTTGGGAGGGCGGCTTCGATTGAACGAGGTCTTAAAGAGAAGATTGATGCGGTTGAAGCGGCGTCAGCCAGAAGTGAGTCAAAACCTCTTGGACTAAAGGGAATTGCAGACTTGACAACAGGTATGTGGGATGTTGATATTGAGGGAAAAGTTGTTACAGTCTATGATGTGACCAATTTTACAACAAAAGATGGAAGGGATGGGCAAGTCAGAAATGTTATTCTCGCTGACGAGTCGGGGAAAACTCGTGTTACATTTTGGAATGAAGATGTTGACAAAATAGAGGACATAAAGGAAGGCGATGTCCTCAAGATCCTTCACGGATATGTGAAAGAGGGATTCAGAGGAGGCGTGGAATTCCAAGTTGGACGCAAAGCAGAGATTCACATCAATCCTAAAGGGTCCAGACTTGAAAAGTTGGATGTGTCACAGGTATCTCTCCAACCGATGGCAAAAGCCTCAAGAGTCTTAATCAGTGATATTGATGATAATACAGAAGGAAAAAGCGTAGAAATCTGCGGTATAATTGTGAATTTGAGTCAAGCAACGAGCCCAATTTATCAAGCATGCCCAAGATGTAACAAGAAACTAGATGAAACAGATAAAGGGTTTGTCTGCAAATCTTGTGGGAAAGTTGACAAGCCCGAGCCTAGAATGTTGTACAAGATAACAGTAGATGATGGATCAGGCTCAATCAGAGTAACGCTGTTTGGTAAGGTTGGAGAAGAGCTGCTTCAGATGACTGCAGAAGAGGCTAGTGAGATAATCAAGAAAACTGGGAGAAGCGACCAACCAATTATTGAGAACACTGACAAAGTTGTTGGAAGGTATATCGCTGTCCATGGTCGTGTGAAGAAATTCAGAGATTCATTTGATCTTTCAGCAAGTGGTTTTGAGTATGCAGACCCAGTGAGAGAAATAAAGCGGATGAAAGAAGAGATTCAGAAAGAAGTAGGTTAGAATATTGTTCTAAGGACTAGATTCCACAATATTTTATCAATAAATGATATTATTCATTTTTATAATCGATTTAGTGTTTGTGAAATACATAATGAATCCTGTTCGAATGGTTGTTGCAGAACGTAATTATCTGAAAGGTGTTCTTAGAGCATTTTTAGAGGGGAAAAAGAATCAGAACTATGTTATCGGATGTTTCAGAAACGTTCCCATTTCTATTTTTGATGAGATTGCACAAGAACTCTCACAGTACTCGAATACACCGCAGTTTGGTGAGCTCTACAATCTAAGAAAAAAACTCTTACAGAACTTGAGTGACAGGGAAGAAAAGACTCGTTGGAGTCCTTGGGCAATCAGTAAATATTAATCAGATTTTGAGAACTACTTGCTGGCTTCGATTAGAGTTTCTAATCCTGATAGAAATATATCAACATCATCACGGTTGTTATAAAGATAAAAACTAGCTCTCACGGTTCCCTTCTTTGGATCTATACCCATTTGATAGTGATATGGTCCAACACAATGCCAGCCACTACGAACCATCACATTAAGCTCATCGTTCAAGAACGTGGCCACATCATGAGCAGATGGGACTGTATCAACGGTGAATGTGACAAGCCCAGTTTTAATATTGATGTCATCAGTGCCAAGTATGTGAACGTGTTCCATATCGCAAAGGCGTTTTAGAGCCGCTTCAAGTAGGGAGCGTTCATACTTTTCAATCTCATGCATTCCGATAGCTTGGAGATACTCTGCGGCTTTGCCTGCGCCAATAGCTCCAGCATAATTCTGGAGTCCAGCTTCGAACTTCTCTGGGGGTGGTAGATAGGTAGGAAGTATCTTTCCATCTTCGAATCGTACATCGCTCACCGTATCGCCACCATAGAAACACATATTCATGGACTTTAGATGCTGTAACTTGCCATATAGAACTCCCATCCCAGTTGGTCCACACATCTTGTGAACAGAGATAGCTGAGAAATCAACATCAAGTTCTTGAACATCAAGTGGATGATGAGGAGCGTACTGAGCATCATCACTCATGACCAGAGCTCCAGAGTCGTGCGCAATCTCCACAATTTCTTTCAGTGGGGCAATTGTACCTGTTACATTTGATGAGTGAACGATTGACACCAAGCTTGTGTTGCGGTCTATTGCCGCTTTCCAGTCCTCAATGTCAAATGTACCATCTGGCTGTACCATGACAATCTCGATACCTAATCCATCCCTTCGAGCCCGTTCTATAAAGGGCAATGAACCGCTGTGGTGTTCAAGAGATGTAGTAATAATCTTAGAGCCCTTTGGTAGCTTTAATGAATGCGCAACAATGTTCAGTGACTCAGTAGCATTTCTAGTCCAGATGCATTCCTTTTCTTCAGCGGCATTCAGAAATTGTGAAAATTTATGCCTGGCTTCAGTATATGCGTTGGAAGCCTCTTCTCCAAACTTATGGATACTTCTACCTCCACATGCAGGATAGAATTCATAGTAGTCGTTCATCGCATCGATTACTTGTTGAGGTTTGAGAGCCATACAAGCACTATCTAGGTATACCACTGGATGACCGTTGATAATGCGTTTGAGAGCAGGAAAGTCACTTCTGATTTTGGCCCAGTTCACCATACTAATCAACCCTTTACCAGTTTCCACCGGTAGCCGCCTTTACCAAACTTCTTGGTGATGAATCCCTTTTCAACAAGTTGATTTGCAGCAGCCACGAAAGCATCTCCGCCAACACAGTCAGTACAGAGCTCGGCATATTCGTTAGTACTCGCAATCTCAAGTATCTCTTTTGTCGTTAGGGACTCAACACTTTCTAGGATTTTAAGAACACATTGAGCGTTTTTTGAGAGAGCTGACATTTCTAGCCGAAGCGCAACACCTGACAATAAGAAACCTTCGTATTAGGATTGAAAGGCATTCAACAAAACGCTTAAATTAGCACCCGAGCCGATGAGCCCGCTCTATTTCTTTCGGGGCTGCTGCTCTGATATGTTGAAATAGGTAAAGGGTGAATCTTCATGGGAAGAAGACGAAGACAGAAAGTACGTCGAAGACCACAAAAACGCATTCCAGATGTGTATCCATGTCCTGATTGTGGGAATACTGCAATCAAAATCGAGCTTTATCGTGACAATGGCATGGCTACAGTGAAGTGTGGATCTTGTGGACTAGAGATGACCGTTGATGAAGTCAACCCTCTGACCGAGCCAGTAGATATCTATGGATCGTTTATAGATAGGTTCTACGAGAACAGAAAAGCTGAAGCTTGACACAGTACAACATCTAGTATTCAGCAATGGTTATAAGCGGACTCAGTCCGAGGGCACACGATTCTGATGCAGACCATTGACACCTTTATTTCCATCTTATTCATCCTCCTTGCTGCACTGGGAATCTTAGCAATCCTTTTCACAATGGGTTACATGGTCTATGGAGAGGAAGAAGAAGAGTAAGCTACGGGATGTTGTTCCCGATGAAGAGTTCAATTTTACGTACCGCGTTTGCAAATGTGGCATCGCATATTACTAATCTTGAAACAGTGAAGTTGCTTATTGATGAGATTGAAAACAAAGCTGATTCTCTGGATTCAATTCTCAGTGAATTAGAATCAAGACTGGAAGAATCTGAGGTCACACTTCGAACAGATATACGCATCTTGATTAATGAGTGTAGGCATTTGGAAAGTAGGATGACCTCCAAATGAATATGTTTGCACCTCTCAGTGAAGATATAGCTAGTTTCCTCAAGACTAATGGAATTGTTGGATTTACTCCAATTCAGGAGAAAGCTGTGCCACTGCTTTTCACAGAACATGAGAATGCCCTTCTTCTCGCGCCAACTGGAAGTGGTAAGACTGAAGCGGCTTTGTTACCGCTTCTTGATCGTCTACAAAAGATGAAGAAAACTCAGGAGCTCTTTGGATTTTATATCTTGTATATCACTCCGCTTAGAGCTTTGAACCGTGATGTATTCAAGAGAATCGAGGATTTATGTAACTACTTGGACCTCAGTGTAGCAGTTCGCCATGGCGATACGACTCAGTATGCTAGAAGAAAACAAGCTATCAAACCTCCAAACTTACTCATTACAACACCCGAGTCGCTTCAAGCAATTTTACCAGGAAAGAGGTTGAGATATCATCTCAGAACTGTCTTTGCAGTTATAGTTGACGAAGTACATGACTTAGCGGATAGCAAACGAGGGGTACAGCTCAGCTTTGGTCTTGAAAGACTTGACAGGATAGTAGGGACACCCGTGCAACGCATTGGACTGTCAGCTACTGTGGGAAATCCTGGCGAAGTTGCATCACTTTTGGGAGGAGAGAGATCAGCGAGAGCAGTTTGGGCAGGCTATGGTAAACGTAAAATGGACCTTAGAGTAGAAGTCCCAATTCCTACAGAAAAACATCATACATTAGCAAAGAAGATAGCATACCCGCCTCATTCTGTTGCTCGATTAGACGCGATTGTGAACCTCATTAATAGTCATCAGTCAGTGATTGTATTCACCAACACCCGCTCATTTTCAGAAGTGCTGGGAGCAAAAATGCGAGCTGTTTCACCTCCTTTCGAATTCGATGTTCATCACGGGTCGCTCTCTAAGAGTGCTCGTCTTGCAGCAGAAGATAGGCTCAAGAAGGGAATTTCAAAGGCGATAATTGCAACTTCGAGCTTGGAGCTTGGAATTGATATTGGATTAGCTGACTTGGTAGTGCAATACTCATCACCAAGAGAGGTGGCCAGATTACTTCAGCGGGTCGGAAGAGCTGGCCATGGTGTTGGGAGGTCTTCGAACGGTGTAATAATCGCTACCGTCAATCTCGATGATATAATCGAGTCAGGAGTTATTCTGAAACGTGCACGTCAGAACAAGGTAGAGGATACTAAGATCCCTAAGAAATCATGGGATGTCTTAGGACATCAGATTGCGGGTGTACTTCTTGATATAGATACAATTGGAAGAGAAGACCTCTTTAACATGATTAGTTCAACATATCCGTTCTCAAGGATTTCATTAGAGGAGTTCGATGCGATATTAAGATTCATGAGCGAGAAAAAAGCTTTAGAATTCAACACAATTTTTGTAAAGAGGGGATCCAGAACTAGAATCTTCTACTACAATAATCTTAGCACAATTCCGGATGTAAATCAGGTTAACGCAGTAGATATGACGACACGAACATCAATAGGAGTACTTGATGAAGACTTTGTTTCATCCAATGTTGAAGCAGGGTCGGTATTTGTGATAAGAGGACGGCCATGGAATGTGGTAAGAGTAGACGATGACACAGGAGAAGTATTGTGTGTTCCAGCTAGTGAAACTGACTCTGAGGCTCCACGATGGGTTGGAGAGATGATTCCAGTACCATTTAAGGTTGCATCCGAAGTTGCAAAGGTTTGGAACACTGTTCTAGAAAAAGATCAAGCATCGGTAGGTAGGTGGTTAACAAGAGAATATGGCATATCTCCGGACGCGCATCCTTATGTGCTAGAGATTTTGAGAGAGAGCGCAAAATATCTAGAGAAACTTCCTAGAGAAGACCTCTTTGTGATTGAGAGCTTTGACGCAGGATTAGTACTTCATGCACCATTAGGGACCAAGGCCAATGAGGCACTAGGTATTGTGATTGCATCACTCCTGACAACGCGCTTTGGCATTGAGGTGGCAGTAGAAAGAGACCCTTATCGAATTCTTTTCACTGCTGGCAGGAGAATTGATCCAAACTGGGTCATAGATGTTCTTCGAGAGTATTCTGGTGAACAAGTATCTGTCATCCTTCGACTGGCTGTGAAACAGACACAAAACTTCGCCTCTAGATTCATTCATGTTGCTAGAAGAATGGATGTAATTAAGAGAGATGCAAAACCCAAGGAGGTGCCTGTCAAATATCTTATCAAGTCGTTAGAAGGAACTCCAGTCTTCCAAGAAACGATGAGAGAAGTCTTGGATGATAAACTAGATGAGAAGAGAGTTATGGACGTCTTCAGCAAGTATTCCAAAGGACAACTCAGTGTTCATATTGTAACTACTGAGCAACCGTCGCCTCTTGCACGACTCATCATTGAAGAGAAGACAAGGTTTGAGGTCATGGGAGAGATAACTGATGAAGATGAAGTTCTTCGTATGATGGAGGAGCGATTACTCTCTACAAAATTCAGATTAGTCTGCATGGCGGGAAACCACTGGAACTCAGTTAGAACCCTGTCTACACTTAATGATGATATTAGATGCCCTATTTGTGAGTCAAGAATGATTACTGCGATAGCACCAAGATCAAACGACTTTTCAAAAATCATCGCGAAACGAATTCGTGGCGAAAAACTCACAAGGAGTGAAGAGAAGGAACATAAATCAGCATCCCTTATCGCAGAACTGGTTTCAAACTATGGAAAGACTGCACTGCTAGTCTTGGCAGGAAGAGGAATTGGAGCAACCACAGCGTCAAGGATTCTCAAACCTGGTCTGAAGGATAGACTTGATATTCTCAGGGCTATAGCGAAAGGAGAGCTACAGTATGAAAGAACCCGACAGTATTGGTAACGAAAAGAAGCCGATGATAGTATTTGCTGGCAGAAGCAATGTCGGGAAGAGCAGTACGATTCGAGTTCTCACAGGAAAGAAGGTACGAGTGGGCAAGAAACCTGGTAGCACACGTTGGGAGCTGATGATTGATTTTGGACCAATCACTATTGTAGACATTCCGGGATTTGGGTATATGGCAGGACAGAGTAAGACGAAGATAGAGGAAACAAAGACAAACATCGTTCAGAGATTAGAAAACTGGAGTGATAATCTGATTATAGCAGTACTGATAATTGACATCTCCCTCTTTAGAGAGCTATATGAGAAATGGTCGAACCGTGGAGAGATTCCTATCGATGTAGAGTTCTATAGTTTCCTGTCAGAGATAGCTCCCAACGTGATTGTTGTTGCCAACAAGATGGACAAAATCAAGAAACGGATTCTTCACAATGAGGTTGATTTCCTGCAAACCAAGCTCAAAGAAGCGAGCTCAAGTAAGACCCCCATTATAGTACTTACATCAGCTCTGAAAAGAGAAGGATTCTCAGATTTGGTTTCGATTATTGATGATCTGTTAGTACAACAGGGTCTAGATAAGCCTAGATGGGCCATTACCTGATTTTCTTGAGTATATAGATTGCTACACCTACTGCCAAGATTACAGATGAGATGATGAGCATTGGAACGATTGCACTTGGTGCTTCTATGAAATCTTGCGACAACCAACCTACAATATTCATGAAGAGTCGTGCGTTGTCACCCATGTAGAACCATCGGTCGTCAGTATCCGGATGGTCTAGCACTCTGCCGGTAAACATGAGTGTTGAGCCTATCATAACAATCTTACTTTCGTTATACTCAAAGGCAGACATCCAAGATGGGAATGTTCCATTTATTGCAGAATAAGAGAGAGGGTCCTGCTCAAACTCTGAGAGGGTCATGTTTGGAAAAGAGTAGTTTGCCCATGTATTTGGTCCACCCCTGAATTGTGCAAACGTAGTATCATAACCTGAGGCGATTCCACTTGACAATTCGATTGGTTTGAGTGTGGCAGTCATTGTGTAGAGCTCGTTAATGTTTCTAAATATAGGGTGATTTGCCTTCCAAGTTGTCGTATCTAGTTTTATCATGTATGGGTACGATGCATTGAACACACTATGATCGTAATCAAACATTGTATCTGAATAGAAAGTGCCTGTACTAGTTTCATTGACGCTGAACCTTACACCAGTCACATTGATACTATCAAGAAGGTCATTAATTGCGATGTTGTCACCCATGTCTTGCATAAGCGCATCAGCCCAATATCTTGAGCTTTGTGTAATAGTGGGATCACCCAAAATGAATAGCGAACTGCCATTTACAAGCATTTCTGCAATTCCATTGCATTCTGCAGCTGTGAACGGTGAACTGTCGTCTGGACCAGCTATTATGAGAATATCAACATCATTGAGGACTTTGTCTGTTAAATCATCAGTAGTGATTCGTACCATATATCTTGTTGATTCATTAACCGCATCAAGCATGAGTTTCAAGCCTGTTTCTGCATTGCTTGCATCATGCTGTGGGCCATGACCAGCGTCGTAGAGTACTACTATGGGATCAAGATCCGCTTGAGCTCTAACTCCTATCTGGAAGCTGGATAAAAGAACTATTACGGCTACTACTACTGCAAGTACTCTTTTAGCAATCCTGAGCTGATTCATTTTGATATTCCGACCTTATGGCTCAGTCAGCGTGCCTGACCTTTGGCCGTGTTTTAAAGTTATCTTCATATGCTCTTGGTGATTAATCCGTTCTTCGCCATTCGATATACAGCTTACGTCGTTCTTTGTCAGTAGATGTACGAGTTTCATACTCGTTTCGAATCTCAGCAATTCTTTGAGCAAAGAGATGGTAACACATGTTGGTTTCTCGTGAAATGACTGCTTCCTGATAGAAACTTCTGCAAGTGCAGTATAATTCGGGAATAACGAGATATTGACGACCACGACCCTTCACAATCCATGTCACTGATTCACTTGGACTGAACTTATATCTGATAATCTTCCTCTCATCCACAGCCCTCAACGCTTTAACAAACTTCTTTCCATATTTATTTTTGAAATACTCTATGTCGTCTTGTGTGAGGTTCTCCTTTGAGAAACGAATTATTTCAGATTGCGGAAGGGACATAATATTCACGCTGTTATCTTACATAACCACGTTAAAATGTTGTATATTAGAAGGCAGACCAGCAATGGAAACAGTATTTGATGATAGAGGCATGGTTGTCACATTCGACAATTCTTCAGTCCTTTTAATATCAGATCTTCATTTAGGGATTGAAGAAGAGCTTGCTGAGAGCAGAGGTGTACATTTTCCATATCAACATCCATCCATGTTAGAAAGGATAGAAGTCTTGGTGGAGAAGTACAATATATCACATCTATTGATTATCGGAGATGTAAAGCACTCTATTCTTACTGATAGTTACTATAATTGGGAAATCATACCAGAGTTCATGAAAACACTTTCAAATTATGCGGAAACGACCGTAATTCCAGGAAATCATGATGGGGATTTGAGAGCTTTACTTCCTCGAAATATCGATGTTACTGATACCTATGGTATATTGATTGGTCCTACAAATGAAAAGGTTGGTCTTCTGCATGGTCATTCTTGGCCTGCTGGACATATTCTAGATGCCAAACTGATTGTCATTGGTCACAATCATCCAACGGTTCGAAGATTTAGAGATGCATCAGTTCCTGAGATTGGTCGTTCCTCAAGAAAACGATATGCAGGGACAGTACCAGTTGTTCTGAGGTCGAAGTTAGACAAGAACTGTGTTAGAAATGCAATCGGAGCACTTGAGATTCCTGATGACCCGGAATGCGCTTTGATTACTCTTCCAAGCTTCAATAAACTCCTGTCAGGGGTTTCTATTAATTATCCTAAGTCTGTCTTTCTTGGTCCCTTCTTCGAAAACAAGTGTGCACACCTATCGGATTCGGAGGTTTACAGCATTGATGGAATTTTTTTAGGGTCTGTGGAGTGGCTTCGAGAACGTTTCAACGAAATGATTAAATCCAGTCCAAGCAGGGACTGATTTGGACTCATGGGTCGGTGGTCTAGTTTGGTATGATTCTTGGTTCGGATCCAAGGGATCGCGAGTTCAAATCTCGTCCGGCCCACCATTATTACTTTTTCATGGACAAAGCGTAAAGGATGATAGCTGCAGTCCCTGCAGGACCAATGTCGACTATGGCATCTAAACTATGGCATTCTCCTAGGTCCATTTCCTTTCTTGAGAAAGAGCTGTTACTTCCAGAGAGCATGATGACTATTCGCTCTCCTGATTTTACTCGCTCGGATAACTGATTCAAATCTAGACGGTCTTTTGTGAGCACAGGAGATGTGATGAGTAGGGGATTTTTGATACTCAGAACTTCCAGAACATCCTTAAGATCGGGTAAGACCATGAAGTTCTGTTTCATCTTCATAGCTAATCGATTTGCATCAGGGACACCTGCTTGTGCAGCAGAACCTTCAGCCTTGGAAACTACAAAATTTGAGAATCCAAGTCCGTATACTACTTGAGCTGTTTCGATTGTTTTTGATGCTGAATGGACATTATGCAAGACTACATAGATATTCTTGAAGGAATCAGACAATTTTAGCACAAACCTCCTGTGCAATTAGGTGTGATACTACTGGAGGAACACTCTCACCCACTTGATTGTATTGGCTATCGGCAAAGCCAGTGAAGAGAAAGTAATCAGGATAGCTCATCAATCGTGCATGTTCACGTACAGTCAAGAGTCTGTTTTCGAAAGGATGAATATATCGAGAAAGACCAATTATTGATGTTGAAAGTTTGTTGGGAAATAAACGGACCCAGTTCGGTAGACTTCTTGTTTTTGAAACACGAAATTGTTTCACACTCTGACCCCAACGAGTTCTAGAAATAGCTTTGATTTTCTCTTCAGAGAGTGGATAGTCAATATGATTTGGAATATGTGTTTCAGGGTCGAATATCTGGTTAAGACCAAGACTTGGTAGATTTCCGATTGTGTCCATTACTGTTGGAGGCGATTTTCGAGGAAACTTCAGCCTAATGTTACTGATAAAGACGCGAAGTCGCCTAGATGGATTCCCATGTTGATGAGCACGAATTAGGTTGATTTTTACATCATGAATACCCACGCGTTCAAACTCTTTCTGAAGAATTTCTTTACCACCAGCATGAAGTAATGCTGCCACATTCTCAATTACAAAGACTGGTGGTGAGAGATCACCAATAATTCGGATTGTGTCTAGTAGCAGTTTTGCTGATCCTTCACCATAGACCCGCTCAGCTGCTGGTCTATTACTGGTTGGATTAGCTTTACTAAACTCCTCACATGGTGGTGATGCAATGATGACATCTGGCTTTCCGCCAAACTTCTCTTCGATTTGAATAGAATGAAGACTATGAATATCAGTCCGCCAAGCAATTGAGTCTGGAAAATTGAGCTTGTATGTTTCTAGAGCTGAAGGGTCGTTATCTATGGCAAGATGCGTATCATCAATATAGGGTTTGAATCCGTAAGAGAAGCCTCCTGCACCACAGAATAAATCAAGAATCTTCATGCACTTTTCACAATCCGTTTCATTTGTATTGCATATACCTCTGATTATAACAATGTCGAAGGAAGACTTCAAAAGCACTGATTATCTACGGCGGTTTTAAACTACTGCTTTGAGTGAGAGAGAATGTCAACAGGTTCTGGAAAAGGTAAGGCAATTCTTTTTGGAGAACACTTTGTGGTCTATGGACTTCCAGCTCTTGCTGCAGGAATAGCATCAGAAACAAAAGCTATAGTCACGCGAGTACGTTCCTTTGGGTGGAAACTTGTTGACAAAAGACCAGCCATGCCTGGGTACAAGGAGAAGAAGTATGAGGAACAGAAAGCATCGATTGAAAACATGCTGAAGCACCTCAATATAGATACTACAAAGACTGGGTTTCAGATTGATTTAGGAGGTGACTTAGTGTGCGCCTCTGGAATTGGAGCGAGTGCAGCGAGCTGCGTTGCCATTGCTCGTGCACTGAATCAGGAGTATTCGCTTGGTTTAGATGATTATCAGATTAATGAAACAGCCTATATTGGGGAAATGGGATATCATGGAACTCCTTCAGGAATTGATAACACCGCATCAACATATGGTGGCCTAATATGGTTTGTACGTGATTTGGATGGAGGACGTCCTAAGTTCGAAACTCTAAAGCTGGGGAGTCCTGCAGACCTTGTGATTGCATCTACAGGACTAACTGCTAGTACTAAGGTGGTTGTTGGCGATGTTAGAAAAAAGAGAGATGATAATCCAGATTGGTTTGATTCAATATCAAGAGAATACAACCAGTTAGTTAACGATGCTAGAAAAGCACTGATTGAATTGAATTTTGACAAGGTTGGCACTTTGATGAACAAAAATCATGAGTTATTGCAAAATTTGACAGTTTCCTGCAAAGAACTAGATAATTTGGTCAGTATTGCTCGTGAAAATGGCGCTATTGGAGCTAAAATGACGGGGACTGGAAGAGGAGGAAACATGATAGCCCTCGCTCCGGATAAAACAACAATGAAAAGAATTGCATCCGCACTAGAGAGAGGTGGTGCTACAGGTGTGTGGACCACATCATTTGGAGTTTGAGGTGAGCTGATGATACTTGAAGAATATATTATGAAATTAAAACAAGATGGGAAAATAACTACAATAAGTAAAAGCATCTCGAAGAATCTAGAGATTGCTGGAGTTTTAAAAGCTCTCGAGCCTGAGCCTGTTTTATTTGAAAACGTGAGGGAGAGTAGGTTTCGCGTCGCAGGTAATTTGTTCTGTAACAAAATGCAAGTTGCAGATTATTTTGGGATAACAAGTGAAGAGATAATTCCGACCTTAGCAAATGCCATTGAAAATCAGAGCAAGCCGGAACAGACCAGCAAAGCACCTTGCCAAGAAGAAGTTGAAGACAAGGTAGATCTTGATATGTTACCAATTCTGTTTCATAACGAGATTGATGGAGGACCATACATTTCTTCCGGAGTTGTAGTTGGTTCAGACCCTGAGTATGGGCAAAATCTAGATTTCCATAGAGCGATGCAGATTGGTAAGGACCAAATGGTCGTCAGGGTTGTTAGTGGACGTGACTTTCATAGATTCCTAGAGCGTAATGGAGAGGTGGATGTAGCATTCTGCATCGGTAACACACCTGAAGTGTTGATAGCCGCTGCAACTTCGGTTGAAACAGGAGTCGATGAGTTGGAGATAGCTAATGCCCTGCGTCCAATTAGAGTTACTAAAGCTAAGACTGTAGACCTTATGATTCCAGCAGACTGTGAGTTTGTACTTGAAGGTAGAGTAGCACTCCAAGAAAGGCATCCAGAAGGTCCCTTCATTGACCTTACAGAAACTGTAGATGTAGTTAGACAAGAGCCAATATTCGAAGTGAAGAAGATAACTCATAGAAGGTCTGCGATTTGGCAAGGATTGTTACCAGGTCGTTCAGAACACAAGATATTGATGGGTATGCCTCGAGAACCTACAGTATTCAAGAAGATAAAGGAACGTGGAATTAACGTTCTAGATGTCTACATTACGCCAGGTGGGGCAAGCTGGTTACATGTTGCAGTGAAGATTCAGAAGAAGAATGAGGATGATGGTATTCAGGCTCTAGAGGCAGCCTTCGCGGGACATAAGAGTGCAAAGCACATTTGGGTCTATGATGACGACATAGACATCTACTCAGACGAGGAAAGAGAATGGGCAATGGCCACCAGGTTCCAAGCAGATGATGATTTGCTCATTAAGGATCGCGAACCGGGAAGTTCTCTTGACCCTAGTGCAGAACCTGGAACTAAAATGACAACAAAATGTGGATTTGACTGTACAAAAGTTCTTGATGCCAAGGGAAAGAGCTTCAGTAAGGCCAAGTTCCCAGAAGTGGATCTCAAGAAGTATCTAGGTGAGTGACATGGGACTCAAACTGACACAAGAAGAGAGAGAGATGCTTGATGGTAAGCATGGAAGAGCTACGCGTAAGTCTATAGAAATAATCACAACATTAGGTGAGATTTACGGTGCTGAAAGACTCATACCGGTTTCAAGTGTACAGATTGCTGGAGTATCCTATCATAATCTAGGAGAGGCAGGATTAGAATATCTAGCTGAGATGGCGGAAGATGGTCGAACGAGAGTTCTAACTACATTGAATCCTGCAGGTATGGATCTTACCGAGTGGAGAAAGCATGGAATTAGTGAGGATTTTGCGATAAACCAACAGAGAGTTGTTGACGCCTTTGAAAAGATGGGGGTGATTACAACATGTACATGTACACCCTATCTAATTGGAAATCTACCTCATTATGGAGAACACATTGCATGGGCAGAGTCTTCTGCAGTTTGTTTCTCAAATTCAGTAATAGGGGCTTTCACAAACAGAGAGGGAGGGCCTAGTGCGCTTGCATCAGCATTGACAGGGAGAACTGCAGAGTATGGTCTTCATCTTCAAGAGAATCGGGTTGCTCAGGTAAAATATGAGATAGATGTAGAGCTAAAAGAAACAGATGATTTTGGCTTATTGGGGCAGGTAATTGGAGAACGGACAGGTAAAGAGATTCCATATATCACCGGAATCAAACAGGCAACCATGGAGCAGTTGAAGTCTTTTAGTGCGTCAGTCGCAACATATGGAGGAGTAGCAATTTTCCATATAGAAGGAATCACTCCCAATAGAACAACAATTCCCGAAGAAACAGAAATTGTCACACAGGATGACTTGAATAGAGCCAGAGTTGCACTTGATGATGAAAATGCAGAGATAGATTTCATCAGTGTGGGATGTCCTCATGCAAGCATCAAGGAAATTGCCAATATAGCAGAGATGCTTGAAGGAAAGCAAGTGTCTGACGGGAAGACCGTTTGGATTACAACTGCGAAGCCAACAAAAGATCTTGCAATAAAGATGGGATTCTATGATAAGATAGAGAAATCTGGAGCATTCCTTGTTGCTGATGCTTGTTGCGCAGTAGCACCACTAGAGGGGAGATTTACAGGGTTGATGACGGACTCTGCAAAAGCATGTTTCTATGCTCGAGGAAAGAACAAGTTCAAGACAGAGATTCGAACTGTTGAGGAATGCATCAAGGAGGCTGTGTCTTAGTGCAAGGCAGGAAAATTTTCAAAGGTAAAGTAGTGGGTGAAGCCCTTGTAACAGGTGAAGACATCTCATTCTATGGTGGTTGTGACCCTGAAAGTGGAGAGATAGTTGAGAAGGGTCATCATCTGGAGGGAAAATCCGTTTCAGGCAAGGTACTTGTATTTCCCACAGGCAAGGGTTCCACAGTTGGATCATACGTCCTTTATGCACTGAAGAAGGCTGAAAGAGCGCCACTTGCAATAATAAACAGAACAACGGATCCTGTGGTAGCTGTAGGTTGTATCATCTCAGAGATTCCTGCGGTTGACCAGATTGAAATTGAGAAAATCAAAACTGGGCAAAAAGTGGAAGTTGACGCCAATAATGGCGTCGTTTCCATAATTGAATAGAACTTAGAATCGTTGCACCTGAGGTTCAAAGTCTTCAGGAGAAAAGGCAGGCTCGCTTTCCTCTGGCAAATCGCCTCTCTCTTTAAGTGTTTGAGTTG
>JAEORO010000198.1 GCA_016840855.1 Candidatus Thorarchaeota archaeon
AGTTTGAGACACTGTTTGAATGCATCTTCTGCCTTGTCTGCCTCATTCAATGATAGGTATGTTACTCCAAGGATGTGCCATTTTTTAGAATCTTTAGGATTCACTCCCAAGTCTTCTATAAGCTTCTGCACATCATCTTCTGCATTTGACATAGTGACCTTTTCCTCGACAGTCGTGTTGGTATGTATATGTATCACTGATTAGTATTGTCTTCAAAACTCATCTAGTCCCTCATGGTCGATCCACGTCTTATAATAAGGATCAAATGAGCCTCTAATACCACGAGATGCGATCAAACCATCTACAAACTCACTCAAGCTTTCAGAAAACTGCAGATACCTTGATCCTTTCTTTATTAATTTCATTCTTTCTTCTGATAGCTTTATTACATCAACTTTCATTTCTCTTGCCAACAGGTCTCTTATTTCCTTGTATTCCTTAATATGAATATGAATTCCAAGTTCTCTTGCTTTTAGCAATCGAAATCCATTGCCTGTCCTCCAGAGTCGAGACACATCTACCCATTCTTTTGTTAGAGTAGGAAGTTTCTCATCAATCTCGCCTAAAACGAGAATCGTTTCCCTGTATCTTGCTTGAATCAAATCCGATGCAATGATTGCGGAACGAGTCGATGATATAGCTGCAATATCAAGAAAAAGAGTCGATCCTCCATTTTTTAGCTGGGTACTTATCCTTTCTATTAAGCCATCAAAGAGAAGCCTAGATGCATGATTGATGTTCTTTGGGGTTTCGATTGAGCGTAGCTCATCGAAGACTGTGCAATCAACACCTGCAAGTTCTGACATTCCAAATATTGAAAGTATGATGTGATGAGTTTTCAGCCAATGTTTTTGATAGACTTCCCTACAAGCTATCTGCAGTGTTGTCACTAGATTTTCCCAGTCCTCTCTAGACTTTACATCATTGTTCAGAGATTCGTCAATTAAAGATACCAATCCTTTGGAGTCATCCATTATTAGTAAAGTGTCTATTACTTCTTTTTTAATCTCCATTGCTAGAAAAAAAGATGTCAAAAGACTACTTCTGATTTTTGTTCTTTGACGTTGAGAAATATTAGAACACTTATTAGAAGACTTTATGATAATTCAGACATAATATTGGGGTAGTACATTGCCTGAGAGAGGAGGCGAGACTGAGCGTCCCACCCCGCTTGAGTTAGATATAATGAGATCCTTTGGGTGGGCTATAGTAGAAACCGAAGATGCACTGTATCAAAGGTATCTCAATCTTTCTGCAAGTAGGTCACTAATGCTTCAAGATGAATTTAGATCTCATCTCAAAGCATTGGAGGCTAAAGGATATCTTGCTCCCATGGACTTTCATGGAAAACGTGCCTATCGTAGATTGCTAATCTCTAACGATATTGGGAAAGAGATACTACCAAAGGACCCGCTCGATGAAATGCGATTAGCACTTGGAAGTCGAAAAGTTCAACCTACACGTCTTCAAAAATCAACACGAATAACTCCTGAGCTCATCCAAGAATCAGAACTTGTAGGGACTGAAATTCAGAATGCTTTGGAAAGATGGTTAAAGAAAGAAGTTGGACGAATCAGCAAAGGTATGTTGCATGCCCACATGGTCAATATGCAAGCAGCACTAAAGGAGTCAGAGGAAGCACTATTTGATTACATCCGAAGAGAAATACCCGGCGTTCTATCTGAGGTTGGTGTTGCCCTCCGTATGTATGGGCCTGATTTCATGATGCTTACTCTGAAACTAACAGAAGCTAATGTTAAAAAATATCGTTTCTGATTGCAATTTAAAATTCTCTGAAATAGAATTGCAGAACCTTATGTGCACTATTCTCACCACCTTGATGGAAAGCCACCAGAGTGGTAAAGGTGCAACGATGACTTCGACCTTCAGGACTTCCTATATTGATAATATGAAATGAAGAACAGGATGAAGAACAGAGCCATAATTATCATGTAGATATATAGAAACCACGCCGGGTAGCTACCAGCCACTAATGAGATGATTCCACCAATTATTGCTAATGGCGTATAAATAAGCTCCATCTCAACCAAAATCTTGACGCTTTTCCAGCTTCCTGCTCTGAAACCTAAAAACGAAGTCAGTCCAATGCCTATGAGTAGTGCGCCATAGGCGATATTCACTGCATCTGCAGGAGTAGTATGACCAATGAATGTATTGAATGAATCTGGTAAAACAAATAACCATATTCCAAATAACCATCCCACTAACCAGTGAAGCAGAAATGTGTACTTCAGTATAGTTGGATACTCATTTTCAGTTCCCATTATTACCTACCTCGCGACTCAAAGAGCCTTTTTTTCCTCTACCCAACTCATCTAAAAATCTTTTGACCAAATGATGAATCTTGAACAATATACTGCTAGTTCCAACTGATTCATAACTAATTACAAAAATAACTTGATTAGATGTTAAATGATAATAGAATGGCTTGATGAAGACCGTAGCAAACTTCGCAAACTTTTTGATTCACACACTCGCGCTCGTGCTATAATATTTCCAGCTCTTGATCAAGGAAGAGGAAATATTTGGTCGAACTCACTTGAAGCGCCGACAGTTGCTAGACTTCAACTTGCTATAATTAATGCAGTAGCTGGAGACCCTACAATTGCTGATGCTTCAGAACTGATTCAAATGATTCAACCGCTGCAGCTAGTCATCGGGCCTAATGATGATTGGAATCGACTAATCAAGGATTTGTGGGGTGAACAGCTGGGAATCCAAGAACGGACATTACTTTCTCCTGAATCTCTTGATATTGACCATTTAAAGTGGCTTCGAAGTCAGCTGCCTGATGGTTATAGATTAGAGCGTATGGATCTTGAAACGATAAAACATGTAGACAAAAGAATCGCTATGCACATTCCTACCTTCTTTGGGAGTTCAACAGAATTCCATAAAATGGGTGTAGGATATTGTATCAAATTTGAAGATGAGGTTGTCAGTATGGCATCAACTTTCACGCCATATACGAATGAGTTCGAAATTCAAGTTGATACAATGAATCCCAGTCATCAGCGAAAAGGTCTAGCGACTGTAGCTTCATCAGCTCTAATCATCCACGCTCTTGAGAACGGAATTGTTCCTCATTGGGATGCGGCAAATGAAATTTCAATTAATCTTGCTTTGAAGCTTGGCTATACTAATCCGAAACACTGGGAAGCTTACTATCTAAAGCCATAGAACATGAGATTTTTCTATTTCTTCTTGACCAACGCAGCGACTAGGACAAGGATGAGAATACCTCCTCCAGTTACAGCAAATACTAGAACAGCATCCATCTGCTTTGTCGGATCTGGCCCCACACTGAAGGTTTCTATTTCTTTCACGATCTCAAAAGTTGAATTACTGTCTTCTACTTCAATGTCTATGACAAATTCACCATCATCATTAGCTATTAAGTAACCAGTATAGTTCCCATCATGATTCCTGTCAGTTAGTTGAACGGTATTGACCAGTGTCCTGTTACCGAAACCATAGATTAGCGCGGTCACCTGTTCGATTTCTGTTGATAATATCTCCCCTAATGTATCATTCAAATTATCAATAGTTGCGCACAGAGAGAAATTAGTGCCATAGGGTCCGCTTGCAGGACTTATGGCGCATAGTCCTACTCGAGAGAGTCCCAAAGACTCTCTAACAATCTCTGCACAGACTTCTGAGGTTGGTGCCTCAAGATACCCACCACCAGTTGGTCCTCCTCCACGTCCTCCTGTAATTATAGAACCATCTGCAACTGCTTCAGCTCCCAAGACTGTTGTGGCTCCTGCAACTACCATTTGTGGACTACTTAGAGTGAAATCTATCACCTTACATCCATTCACAATTCCATTTGCTTCTGCAACGACCCTAGTACCAGTACAGATGGAGGCAACAATTAGACCCAAATCAAATGAATCAGATATGAAATTTAACACCAACGGACTATTACTTAATCCTGCCCATTGACCACCCGAAGTGAGGAGCAAGCAATTGAACTCTTGGACCATATCTGGAGTCATTTCAGACATTAAGAGGTCCGCAGTTATTGGTCTTGGTTCTCTATTTAGACAAGAATCAATCTCATAATCAATTGCATATGCTACAGTCGTAACATTGACTCCCCATGACTCCAAACATTCCTTTGCATCAAAATAGTTCCAGCCAAATCCATCACAGATTAGAATCAATACCTTCACATCAGATACATCTGCAGCTTCGATTGGCTGAACAATCGTGGGATTGGAAATGGCTATTGTCAGTGCAAGTAGTGAAACAACCAGGATGAACTTGAATCTCATATTAATCGTGAAATGGTTGCTTATGCTCTATATTAGATGTAGGTTTGGCGTAATTGATTAGAAGGAAAGAATACTGTCTTCTGGATTCAAAAGTTCTCTAATCTCTCAATTGGTTCACTTTTCAAGTATTCGATACCAATAGGTGTACATGGTCTTAAATCCCATTGACTCGTAGAGTTTCAGAGCTGGAAAGTTATCTGCCTCCACCTGAAGGAAAACCTGTTTTGCTCCATGGTCTTCTCCCCATGTTGCGAGTGCACAATTCACAGACCAAGCAACTCCTTTTCGTCTGAACTCCGGCAAGGTTCTAATAGAGAACAGACCAAGCCAATCTCTTTCAACAACTCCAAGCCCCATCCCTGCAATCTTACCGTGTAGTAGAACTCTTGCTATGTTCTTAGCACCAGCAATTCGCTTAATGATTTCCTTTCTCACTTCAATTGCTCGCTTCTCTCTCTCTGATTGATGCATTAAAATGTCCAGTGATTCATCAGTGACTTTAAACAAGTCGACCGGTAGATGTGGATCCAAACATGATATTTCTTCAATTGGTATTGTTTGTACATGGGTAACCATTCTCTGTTCAAAGCCTCTATCTTCAAGTAACTCATCCAGTCCTTTTGGTTTACTTGCTTTAGATATCTTGAAAGCAGGTGGAGTATTCCTTTCATTGTAGAGGTCAATTATGTAATCTAAAACTTGTTCGACACTGACATTACTTTCCCACTCATTTGGAAGTACACTGTTCGCTCTCCAAGTGACGCCATCATTCCAATGGATTATCCATCCTTTGTATTTTACAATCTCTCTAGCAGGCCAGCAATATGAAGCAACCATCTCTAGCTCCGCAATCTCTTTCTCACTCACCATAGCTAATTAGAAATCATAACTGCCTAAAATATTCAGACTTTTGAAACGCAACACTAATATTCACTATAGTTAAAAAAATCCTGTGATTGCTTTGGGACGAGTGATTCATTTCGAAATAGTCGCTGACGATGCTGAGCGCATCTCTAAATTCTATGAACAGGTCTTTGGATGGCGAGTTCAAAAATGGGATGGACCTATGGATTACTGGTTTCTGATGACAGGTGATGAGAAAGAACCTGGAATCGATGGTGCATTTGGAATTCGACAAAACAAAGATGATGTCACAGTTAATACAATAGATGTTTCGTCTGTTGATGAAACTATAGAGAAGATCAAAACCAATGGAGGCGAAATTGTGAGACCCAAACAAGCAATTCCTGGTGTCGGATTTCTTGCCTACTTCAGGGATACTGAAGGGAATCTTTGGGGTATCATGCAGAATGATACGAACGCTAAATAGACACCGTAGCAAAACATCTTTGTGACACTTCCTCTCTGGTTAATTGAGGATGTTGTTGTGAGACCAAGTCTCCATGAAATAGCATGGTCGATTGTGAGAGGTTTCCATCAAGCTCTTAGCAACAACCTTTCACTTACATCCTACAAACCTCTTGAGATTTCTGAAGCTACTCGGCTTGCTGGACTCACATATGTGATGGCATCAAGGAAATTAAATGAAACATACTTTTTCTCGAAACTTTCATACGAAGCAGAAAGAGTAGGTATCTCTCCAAAGTACATCAATAATCTTGCTCGCGAGGTCTTGGAAACTTTTAGATATCCAATTCCTGAGAACCTATCCTCAGAGGATCTTGCCACTCTTCTGGGTTTAATACATTCTATTGGCTGCTATGTTCTCCCTCTCTCTTATAATCGGGGGACATCCCAGAGACCTTTGGGTGCCTACTACACACCTCCATGGTTGGCTGATTATATCGTATCATTGACTATTTCTCCTAGGCTTGAAAAATTGGCTGAGCTTGCCTCAGACAAAGGCCTTTCACCGTTGAAGGGTATTCTCGCACTAAAAACTCTGGATCCAGCTTGCGGAACAGGGGTATTTCTTGTTTCTGCAATATATGCATTTGAACGAGCTTTGAAGAAAGGGATTGATAATGCTCTTGAACATGGGACAAGTCAGTCCGAGCTTGATGCTGCTGGTGTTCTAAACTACAGACAAACTATTCACGAAAACATGTTCGGAGTAGATATTGATCCTGGTGCTCTTGAAGTTACTGATGTTTCATTGCGTCTAATCTCACAAACAAATTCTCAAAAACTTGGAAACTCAGCACTGGGTAGAACTTTGAAGCGAGGGAACTCTCTTATTTCATTAAAGGGATTAGCAGGAAATGCGAATCACAAAGCTTTCTTTGAGAATCCATCCTCTCGTTTCCCATTTGAGTGGCAAGATGAATTCAGTAATATTTTGACTGAAGGTGGATTTGACTTCTTAGTAATGAACCCTCCATATGAACGCTTGAAAGCAAACCTTTCTGAATTCCTCCGAGAGCGTCTCCTTACTGGAGAACGTGAAATACACATAGACAATTATTCGAAACACAAAGAAAGAATGAATGAAGATATTCTTTATTTCCGAAATTCCGGTGAGTACATTCAGAGTAGTAAATATACAGTTGATATTCATAGATTGTTCATTGAACGAGCTCTTCAATTAACAAGCAATGGTAGTAGAATCGGTTTTATCGTTCCTTCAACAATCCTGGGTGATCTTTCTTCATACCCTCTAAGAAGGAATATTCTTGAAGAGAATACGCTCTTAACAATTGATGACTTTCCTGAAACTTCACGACTATTTGATAGTGTCACCCAGTCTGTGACAGTCATGACCTTGGAAAGAGGTGGAAGTACAAAATCGATAATAGCTCGATTTGGTCTTCGCGACATTGCTGAAGTTAAATCTCGCAAGCCAATACGTATTCCTGCTAATCAAATAAAACGAACTGGTGGACCATTACTCACCATTCCTCAGGTAGACAAAATAGGATGGAAGTTAGTTTCTAAAATGCACAGGAATCCTTCTGTGTTCGATCTGAAATATTTGGCTGTACATCGGGGTGAATTGGATCTTACATTAAATCGTGAATGTATAACATCCAAACCAACGAAGTTTCGTCTAATACGTGGTTCAGATATCTCCCGGTTTTCATTAGAAGATTGGAAAAAAGCACGGGTTGAGTACGTTGATGTAAAACGGCTAAAGCAACAGCTTGGTAAATCAAAACGAATAGGGCACATTAACCAACCCAGAATTGTTGGTCAGCAAATTTCAAACAGAACACAAAGATGGCGATTGAAATTCTCACTTGTTCCTGACAATGCCATCTTGGCAAATTCATGTAACTACATATTAGATCAAGGCAATCCTAATAATTCTTGTAGATTGTTTCTCTTGGGGATATTGAATTCTGAGTTGATGAACTGGAGGTTTAATCTCACAAATACTAACAATCATGTATCTACTCGCGAATTATTACAACTTCCAATAGCAAAGACCGAATCTCGTGATTCCTTGAACTTCAGATCATTACTTATTGATGAAGTTAGGAAGATTGAATCAAAGCGAAATTCACCTTTAGTTGAAGCTCTTATTTTTACTTTGTACGACTTTTCAATTAGTGAATCAAGAGATGTTCTAAAGATGCGTTTCTCTCCTGAGAGAGAATCTACTGCAATATTGACTGAGTTAAGGAATTTAATCCATTGAAATCTATCATTGTCATACAAACATTTTACATTCAAACAAGAAAATTGATTGTTTGTGACCTCGGTATCGCTCGCAGCAGTTGACTCTGAAACATGTGAAGCATCAAAGCTTCTTTACAACCATTTATGCGCTCCACTCAGTGAGCTTGATATGCAGATGGTTCAATCAATTCCAGAAGGCGGGAATTGGAAAGATATTCCTCCCTCAATTGTTCAGAAATCTGCACGTCTTATTCAAATACACAAATCTGGAGGTCGAACAACGTATTATGGCAGATTAAACAAGGACCTGCCAAGCTACACAATTAATACATACTTTAATCGTCCTGGAAATGGCACTTTCATCCATCCTGAACAGAATCGTTTGATTTCATTGCGAGAAGCAGCTCGTCTACAATCATTCCCAGATCACTTTCGTTTCCTCGGTAGTCTTAGCTCACGATACAAGCAGATAGGAAATGCAGTACCACCATTACTAGCTCGTGCAGTTGCATCAATCTTGAAATCCGGTCGTGTAATAGATCTCTTCTCTGGAGCAGGTGGTCTCTCAGAAGGATTTCAGCAAGCTGGAAATGAAATTATCCTCGCATCTGATTGTAATTCGAATATGTGTAAAACTTTTGCACATAACCATCCTAACTCTGCAGTCATTAAAGCAGATCTCCATCATGACAAACATGCGAATCAACTTCTTGAAGCAATTGAAAACACTCTTTCTGGAAGAACTCTGAATTCACTCATTGGAGGTCCTCCATGCCAAGGATTCTCAACTGCAGGCAATAGAGATACATATGATTCCAGAAATAATCTTGTTTTTCAAATGCTGGATTTTGTACGGGTCCTTATGCCTGATACTGTTGTGATTGAGAATGTTCCTGGATTGAAGTGGATACAACATGGTAAGATTTTGGGAATAATCCTGAAGACACTAGAAGAGATGGGATATTCGGTATGCAAACTTCATTTGCGTGCTGAGGAATATGGTGTTCCACAGCGGCGAAGAAGAATTTTCATTATTGGCTCAAGGTATGCACTTACTGAAGAATTTCCAGTGGGTTATTTTGCACCTATTATCCATGGGAGGAAAAAGAATATGGTCAATCAGAGTTGTGACAACTTGTTTCCCCCTGTGAATGTCAGGGACGCCGTCTCTGATCTCCCTCAGATTTCCTCGGGTAGTGGCGACGATTTAGTTGAATACGATTGGTGTTGGATTAAAACTGACTATCAAAGACTTATGCGGGATTCGATGACCTTGGAGGATTTCATTATAAAGAGAACCAAGTAAGGTTGATTAGTGAAATATGACAAGTGCGACTGGAGTGCATATGCCAATTCCTACGTAATAAAATAGGATGTTCCTGATATGATTCTAAATGCTGTACTCTTTGACCTATTGGGGTCTAAAGCATTAGCATCCATATCATTTAGTAAAGAGAAATTCGAAGACGAATTTCTCCAACACGTAGTTGATGCGTACTATCATCTTATGCAGGAAGACTCTGCTCGAGAATTTGTGACCACTAAGATCCAAGGAAACAGTACCTGTATCTGCAGAGTGAGCGAGGTCACAATCATTGTGGGTATTTCTGATGCTGATACAATCCCTCCAGAAGACATTGAACGAATGAAAAGAATTCAAGAAGTGTCACGAAAGGAAATCAAACAATCATCAGTACGTGATTTCAAAGATGAGTTTTCAGAATTTGCCGAAGAGCTCCTCAGAGAACGAATTAGAATTTGTTTCATCACTGGTGAGAACCCCTCATATGAGGACAAATCAGGAACTGCAGTTGATTTGATACTTCAAGCTCGGAGTCGAAAAGGTCGATCCTATTCGAATTCGCTCCGAATAGGTCCATTTGGAGTAGAAGTAATGCGAGTTTCGCAAGAAGATATTACACGTGGTACATGGTCAGAGGACCTTTCAAGCGCTTCCCTATTTGTTTTAGTTATATCTCCGCCGCTTCCAACAGCTGATACAGTGGAACAGATTGTGATGAGAATTCGGGAAGAGTCATCTGCAAAGCTAATAGTTGTTCCTGGTTCCGATAGCCAACTTGAGTTAGCTCGAGAATATGAAGAGCTATATGGATTGGAGCTCTCTGATGTGTCTTCAAAGCCAACGCACTTACTCCTTTCGTCAATGGCTATTGCTGGTTTTATGGATATGCACCCTGAATTAGCATACCAGCGATGGGATATTGAAACATCGATTGACAAAGTTTCAACTAGCGAAGCACCCGTAGAGGAAGATGTAGGTCATCAGGCATTCTTTGTGGTAGATCGTCGGACTGGCGAAGCAGCATATAGCTACTATTATGAGGAACGGTCAAAATTACTGGAAATGGCTCCAAATATTGTGGCTGCAATCTCAGCCTTCAAATTCGATCCCAATAATCCTACAGAGACCTCTGTGTTTAGAACAGGTGATTTGAATTACATCACTATAGAAAGGGGCCATTATGTTTACACATTAATTACAGGAACTCGTGTAGATGTTGAAGCTCTGAGGGAGAAATTCTCAGTCCTTCCTGATCTTTTCATGGATGAAGTGCCCGATTTGGTTGACGATCCAACAGATCTGTTTCGTTCACCACCTTTTACTCTCAAGCTACTAGCAATACTTCCCCCTCAGTTAATACCAGCAAGAATGGCGCCTAAACAAAACAGAACACTACTTTGGGAACGGTTTGAAAATACACCTCTAAGGGATTTTATCGAAGCTGTCTGGAATCGTCTTGATGGATCAATAACAATGTCTCTCTTAGCTCCTAGTAAGGGAACTGAGATGACTCTAGGTGCAATCCAACTTCTTCATAGAATGGGCGCTATTCATTTTGAGCTCAAGATTGGACCAGATGACATTCCAATATTACTAAAAGAACCAGACGATGAAGTATTATCGCTCTACTCTCGTGTGGACAAAATCGTCAAACTAGTTAATGGGAAAAGGACTATTGTGAATATAGCAAAAGAACTTGGAATACAACCAAGTGTTTTGGTAACAGTCTTTGCTGAATTGCATAGACGTGACGTAATTTCGATTAAAGAAAGGTGATGCACGCACACATAAGGTTCATAGATGGAATTCAACATGAGAAATGTAAGAAAAGTAGATAACTCATCACGAAATAACAAGATGATAGACAGAGTGTGATAACCAGTGATACACAACGTATTGTTGATAGAAAAGGCGAATGGTAACGTTGTGGTTAAGACTAGATTCTGGAAGATAGATTTCTTAGAACATGATATACATGATTTCTTAGCAGGTTATATGGATCTAAAGACAACCGAGGGTCTTGCTGAGGACACACCTGTCTTTGTTGCAGAGAAGCACAAGGTATTCCACGGATCTGTTGATGGAGACATGGTTCTTCTATTCGTTACAGATGGCCGTGATGAGGACCGTGTGATTCAACATCGTGTGCGTGAGGGGGCTTCACGGATCTCTACAGCACTTCGAGGGAACAGTATTGGTTACATTCGAGATAACCTCGATGATATCCTTGGTGAGCTCATCTTTACACGATTCAAGGTCAGCTTTGTGGGAAGCGGTGGTGTTGGAAAGAGCACCCTACTTAGACTCCTTTTTGGGAAAGAGCCTGCTCCTGGAGGTTATGTGCCCACTATCAATGTCGCGGTTGATTCATCTGAAACGATACAGTTTGGTACGTTCTTGGTCACTGTCTGGGACTTCGCTGGACAGGCTGTGTTCCAAGACCTCTGGAGTTTTTACTTCTCTGGGACAGATGTAATCTTTCTAATTACTGATTCAAGTTTCCGGAATGTCATGCAAACCAAGTCTCTCTTACGGAATATTCGTAAGGAAGCACCTGCAGTGCCGCTATTCATCATAGCCAATAAACAAGACCTTCCAGAGTCAATGAAAGCTGAGAAGATCAAGCGTTTATTGGGTGCTCCGACCTTTGCTATGGTTGCCACAGACAAGTCGAGACGTGAAGAGTTCATCAGACTTATGTTAGAAGTCGCTGCAAAGACAGTGGGAGTCACACTTCCTGACTTGCCAATTAGTGAAATGATCACAGTACGAAGAGGAACTCAGGAAATTGACCAGCCAGGTGCACAATCGGCAGCAGCTGCAACAACTCAGGAAACAGCTACTGAAACCGGATTTGAAACAGTGCCTTATGCGGATGGGAGCATAGAAGCAATAAGTGAAACTCCAATCCCAACAAATACTCAAGCTGTGAAAATGGCTGAAGCCGCTGAAACGGAAGCTGAAACGCCAGCAGTGCAAAAGGCTGTAGCTAAGCAAATTTATGACAGATCAAAGATACTCCATCTCCTACTTATTGTACAGAAAGAGGGTATGCCTGATGTTGCTTTCCACTTAAAGTATGGAGATGATGAAATTGATACAAATGCAGTCGCTTCTCTGATTTCTGCTCTAGACTCATTTGGTGGGATAGACGCTGAGCCTGCTGATGGATCTAGTGCTACAGATGCATTAGAAACCATAGAGCATGAAGGAAATCTTGTAATGGTCGAAAAATCAAAGCACTTTGTTCTGGCTCTGATTGTCACAAATGATAGTGAAGAAGATGAACAGAGAAGTATCATAACTTCACTCTTGTTTGAAATTGAGCAGAAATACGAAGATGTCTGGGACACTTGGAAGGGAGACGCGTCTGTTTTCGAGTCATCCGTCTTTAATGTTATTACTAGGTTACCAGTAAAGCCAATTAGCTTTGACTATATTATACGTGTACGTGAAGCTGGAAAGCCACTACCATTCAAGAATCGTGAAGTGGGACAGGCGATAGTGGCTGTCAAAAGCGCGATAGAAAGTAATGATACGATTGGTGGACTAGTCAGGAGTCTAGATTTGCCTCGTGAGACAGTACTTGGCTGTCTTCAAATAATGAATCAGTATGAATGGATAGATTTCCGAGTAGAAATTGGACCAACAAGCCACTTGAAGAAATTAGGCCAAGTAGACGAGGATACACAAAAAGCCTATGGAAATGTTGTCGTCAAGTTTGTTGATCTTTGTGATGGGACACTCCCGCTGCAAGATGTCGTTAAGAAACTCAATGTCAGTCTGCCAGCTATGAAGTTTGTGGCTACCAAACTCGTTCTCGATGGAGTCCTAGAAGTAGTTGCTTAAATTTTAAGTTTCAATCACTATTCTCTGTCTATATTCAGGAATCATTATTCCCTTTGGAGCAACCTTCGTCGGGGTGTGAACCATGATTTTCTTTCCTGTACATGAGTTGATGAATGTTTGAAGATTTGTCGATGAAGAATGAGCACTAAGTCTAGCATAATCCATTTTGCATTGATGAGGTTCGTAGCCGTGAAGAAGGTTCCAACCTGGCGTTCGTGGTGCTAGATATCCGCATAAGATCACTGCAGCCTTGGGATTGTTCCGTTCCTCGTTGAAATGGTGTCTTGCAAGGCCACCTCCCATCATGCCACCACCAGCTACAAGGACGTCGTCTTTATCGAGATGCACTTTATTCTTCTTGATGCTCTGCCAATGTCCTTGAACTCCAACAAGGTTAGTAATGTGTTCTGCAAGACCCGCTATCATTACATTCCGATTTTTAGTCACACCCAGATTTTCTAAAATCATGAGTATTTCTTGGGAACGACCTACTGCGAAGCTTGGAATAATAACTGGTCCAAATTCACTAGCAATTTGACTTATTGATTCATTCACTTGCGTTCGATTGAAATCTTCTCTTCCCCAATAAGTGCCGTCGAAGATTACATAATCAGCATTCGTGGGGATAGTTGCACCAGGAAAGAGTACAGACTGGTCTAGGTTGAAATCTCCTGTATAGAGGATTTTTACACCTTCAATATCGATAGAATATGCAGCGCTGCCGGGGATGTGACAGGCTTCTATAGGAGTAACAACAATGCCTGACCCCACCTCATTGCTTTTTCCAAATTCCAAGCGGACATGATTATCTGTAACTTTCTTTATGTTGTCTTCAGTGAAACGTGATATCAAATCCAGTTTATCGAATTTTCTAGGAGGAAACGGAGTTCCAACTTTGAGTGCATCAACAAGAAGTGCTTTGGCTATTCCTCCGGTTGATCCAACAGAACACCATTTTCCATTAAACGTATCAAAAAGAACCGGTAGGCCTCCCAAGTGGTCGAGATGAGCATGACTCACTAGGACTGTGTCAATCATCTCAAGCTCTGGGGTCCATTCTGGAATCATGTGATTTGATACAGACAAACCATAGTCAAGCAAAACACCCCCGGTGTCTGTCTTTATCAGAATTCCACTTCTCCCGATTTCTTGCCCTCCTAGAAATATGATCTCGATTTTTTTCGTCTTGCTTGAATAAGCAACTGAGGGGAGTA
The DNA here is from genome assembly GCA_016840855.1 of Candidatus Thorarchaeota archaeon. GTDB lineage: Archaea > Asgardarchaeota > Thorarchaeia > Thorarchaeales > Thorarchaeaceae > SMTZ1-45. Next base: position 14,244 of record JAEORO010000198.1, read on the forward strand.
GTCCTATTCTAAGTTTCTGAGGGATCAGCTCAAATATCACTGGATCAATAGCTTCTCCCGGAGGTGGGTTTTCAAGCTCCTGCAAACGTACCGGCAAGACTGCATTCTTGTGACTCTGAAACTTGGATTTTTGAAAGTGCTTTTTCATCACTTCAATTGATTCGCTCACACTCATATTCTGACTCACGAATTTTGATGCCTCGGAGTAGACATGTGTCTGTGCTACATTAAGAACCTCTGATAGCAATGCGTCTGGTGTCCATTCTCGGCATTGCTCCATGACCTCTAACAATGGTCTTCCTTCTACTGCTTCCTGCACATATTCTGGATGCCGAGTAAGTGCATCTACTAATCTGAAATCTTCTGAATCAAGAATTGAGTTTATATCAACTCCAAAATAATGACCTGCATTTGCAAGCAGTCGAGGGCTAAAAATTTGGGCTCCTAAATATTGAAGCCACCACCTAACTATTGACAATACATCTCTTGCTGTATCATGTTTAATAGCTGCTAGAAATACAAGCGCCCGCTGAAGCCACTCTTCAATCTGCTTTTGATTCCGAATATGCCTTAGCGAGTATCTATAGAGAACTCTGAAATCTTCCTCATTGTAATTCCCAATAATAAACCCGTACAAGCATAAGGTCATTGCTTGAATAATATCATTTGAAGTTGGATTATCACGTGCATCCCTGAAAATCTCCATCAAAATAGAATCAGCTGCCACTGCTTTCAAGAGGCCATCTGTTGGAATGGAGTTAGCCTTAGCAATTTCATATACTATGAACTCTCGAGATTCATCAAATGCTCCACTTCCATCAAGTATCTCCTTTCCTTTCTTCAGAAGTTCAATATCTGATGCGGCTTGATCGAGTATTTGCCTGATCGCCTTATTCTTTGTCTTTGGAATCCCTTTCAGTGTAGTCATTGTAATCACATGATTTTGGCATTCGTTCTTCTAGGGGGCTCCTTCTTAGCCTTTATTGGTGACATGATATAGACCTTGTCTGCTATCTCTCAATGAGAGTTTCTTTCTAACCAGACCCTCACTCATTAAAAGTGAGATTGCATATCTTACAGTACGGGGCGGAAGCATTGTTTCTTCAATAATCTCTCTCTGACTGAGTTGTCCACGATATTCAAGAACCTTGAACACAAGTTTGGCACTTGGTGGCATTTCATGAGCAACATCTTCTGCTGTTTCAGTCTTTCGTAGAAGCTTGCCACGAAGCTCTTCAACGCGTTCCTCTGAGAATTTGACAAACATTGCGCTTGAGTCTGATTTCCTTATTCTGACTGGGTGACTATCGACCTTCCTCCTGAGTTGTCCATCAAGGACCGCCTCAATTGCTACAGAACTGGTAAGGTCTCTAATCTCTACATTTAGATCGTCTGAAACTACTAAAGGTCGCCGTGCAGGATTGACACTATTCACAGGGATGATAGAAAACACAGGCGCAGAGGCTAATATGACTGGACCTCCTACACTGAGAGAGTATGCAGTACTTCCTGTAGGAGTAGCAATAATCAGTCCATCACTTCCGTCTTTCCAGAAATGTTCCTCATCAATAAGCAGAGAATACCGAATTAGCGTTGCACTTCTCCGGGCAAAGATGCCAATATCGTTGAGGAGTGGTGGAGTATCTTTCCCTGAGATCTCAGCAACTAGGCGTCGATGCTCCTCTTTTTTCCAATTATTCTCAAGAAGGTCTCCAATGATTCCATCGAAATTAGTTGTAGATATCTCAAAAAGAAAGTCTGGCTGTCCCTTTGATGCAAGGGGCAGCAATGGAATATCTGTCTGTCTAAGTTCAAGGAGTTTTCTAAGTAGAACTCTATCTGAACCCACTATTAACAGAACATCTACATCCATTTTTCTGATTGGGACACAATTATCTTCCTTATGAAATCCCGATAGCTTGTCTTCAACAACTAAATCTACGCCGCTCTTCGCTAAAATATCTAATACATACTTAGCATCTTCAAGCATGCTTGCTTCCGTTCCTGCAGCGACGCCAATTCTCGTTTCTTACACCTCCACTAATCTAACTCAAATCTTCAATTAATTCCAATGTACACTTAAATTGCACTGAAAGTTAGGCAAAAGTTGCCATCAGTAATTGCTGCTTGGAATAGATTGCCGATTGGAATTTTATTAAAAGCATAAACAAGGGACCTTCTATACGGTGCATCTGATGTCTAGTGACTGCAAAGCTCTGCAAGAGAAAATTATCAAACTGAAAAAGGAGCGGAAGGCTCTCATTCTTGCACATAACTACCAAATCATTGAGATACAGGAAATTGCAGATTATGTTGGAGACTCTCTTCAGCTGGCGCGTAAGTCTGCTGAAAGTCGTGGGTATGATATGATTATCTTTGCAGGTGTGAGATTCATGGCTGAGATGGCTGCAGTACTCTCTCCAACAGTACCCGTCTATATACCAGACCCAGGGGCTTTGTGTCCCTTGGCTGCATATATTGATGCAGAATCAGTTCGAAAGAAGAAGGAAGAATATCCAGACACACCCGTTGTTGTATATGTGAACACAACTGCTGATACAAAAACTGAAACCGATGTCATCTGCACCTCAGGTAGTGCTGTTGAGGTTGTAGAATCACTCGGTGCTGACACTGTTCTTTTTGGACCTGACGCGAACTTGGCTGAATATGTTCGAAGACACACTGATGTAAACATTATCGATATTGATTCTCGAGGTAGGTGTTATGTTCACAACATGTTCGATTTGAGTATGCTACTTGAACTTAAGGAAAAGTATCCTGATGCAGTTGCCATCGCTCACCCTGAATGTCCAATAGAAGTCCAAGAGGCTGCAGATATGGTCGGTTCCACTGGGATGATGGCGAAAACTGTCGCAGAGTCAGATGCAAAGATGTTCATTATTGCCACTGAAATGGGCATGGTTCATCAACTTCAGAAACAACATCCTGACAAGACAATCATTCCTCTCTACGAAGGTGCGATCTGTCGCCAGATGAAGAAACATACCTTAGAAAAGATACTCGATGTTCTTGAGAATCTGCCAGAGGCTAATCTCGTGAAAGTACCCGAATATTCTGCACCTCACATTCGAGGTGTACTTGAAAGGATGAACAAAGTGAAAGGCCAAGGTCCTGCAAAGGCGGTAAGCGCAGAATCATAATGTAACTCTTCTATAGGTTCTGAATAAGTCTAGCCTTGAAGAGTAATGATTTCTAGAATTTCAGAAAGACTAGTAACAACGTAATCTCTATGTCCTGCATCTCTAAAGTCTTTTTCAGAAAACAATCCAACAAGTCCAATAAAACTGCAAATTCCCTGAGTTCTCTCATAATCTTTCAAGGAGTCTCCGACAAATACCATGTCATAGAAACTTATGTTGAATTCATCATGAATATAATTTAAGTGATGAACTCCTTTCTCAAAGCCTGGTCTGTAGCCTAGGATGTGCTTGAATAGCCCTTTAATTTCACGTTGCTTGAAGTACTCTTCAATAGTAGGCTGGAATGTGGATGAGGAAACAAAGATATCGAGTCCCATTTCCTTGAGCGCTTTAACAACATTAATTGCGTCCGGAAAGAGATCCTGTTCAAAAATACGCTCTATTTTTAGTTGTTCAAACTCTTTGATTGCTTCATCATTCCTGGGGTCATCTGGAAAGTTGATCTTAATTTGATGCTCAAAAGGGAGGCCTGTAGTTGAAACATAGCGATCTGTTGCATCTTCTTTGGATATACCAAAGTGCTTCATCATCATCTCAACACCAATGCGTTGCAGAAATGGCATACTGTCAGCCAATGTCCCATCGAAATCTAAAACAACTGCACGGCATGGAAGTTTATTCACCATGAAACCATCTCAGGAATTTTCATTCTTTGTTACACTTTAGATGCTTTTGGTGTGGCATACAAACTAGAGATTCTTTTGGTAATCATCCATACATCGTTTTATGGTCTGATACGCATCATTTAGCTCTCGGAATTTCTTAATCTCTGTATGACCCCCTTCCTGAATCTTGTACGTTGCGTAGAAGTGACGAAGTTCGTCCATCCTGCTTCGCGGAAGGTCAATGATGCTCTTCACATCTCGATAGTACGGTTCGTTCATTGGGACAGCTATTATTTTGTCGTCTATTTTACCCGCATCATCCATCTCCATAATTCCGATTGGTCGTGCATGAACAACACACGAAGTGAATGTAGGCTCACTAATGAGAAGAATAGCATCTAATGCATCACCATCATAGTCCAGTGTTTGTGGGATGAATCCATAATCGAATGGCGCAAAAGTATAGAGGACTCTATCCAGTCTGAAGAGATTCAGTTTTGCATCATACTCGTATTTGTTCTTACTTGCTCTTGTCAGCTCGACAATGACATAGATTTCACTAGGCGGATCAGGACCTGGGGGGATGTCATGAAGGTAGTTTGTCATTCTATCATCTCTTTTCTTTGTCATACCTTTTTCTTATTGAGGTTTGTCACTCAAGACAACAAGTCTTTATGAGGGCTCACAACTAGGAATACGTGCACGCTTTCGGAGGGAATCACACTGACTACTGATGAAGAGCTTCTTGATATAGGTTCAATGTTCAGAGGAACCGCCACAATAACCCTTGTAGCCGAGATAGTTTCTGCTATAATGCTCCTTGGCTCAGCAACTGCATATGTGCTCAGGGATTACATATCAATCATTGAACTTGACATTGCAATCCTCCTACTGCTAGTCGGAGCTATGCTTACGCTTTTTATCTTCCTTGCTGCGATTGGTTTCTTTGTTCGATTCAACCGTCGGATTGGACGAATAGTAATCGCAGAAGGGGTCGGCGAGGTCGATCTAAATAGGCCCGGTGTAAAGACTGTTGTCATTATCTACGGACTTGCTGTAGGATTTATTCTAATATTGGGAATTTATGGTTATTACCTTATTTGGGTATACTTCCTTTCAGCACAAGCTGCAACATCTCTCAGCTTCTTTGGCATGTCAATTTCAGTTGGTATCTTCTTCATTGCTTTACTAGTTCAGATTGTTATCACTGTGATCGGACGAACCGCTACAACAATTATTCGCAAAGTACTCGCAGAAGACATATGATAATGCTCCACCTATAGGGGAGAAGTTTAATTATATGACTGGTACGCCTCATAAAAGGTGCTGGCAAAATGAAACTGCATCTCTGGCAATGGTCATACATAATTGGTTTGGCAATTGTAGCTCCTCTCTTATTGATTGAATTTCTAGGACTACATCTGATTCCTGAAAATATCGCGCCTCTTCTGGAATTGATAGGAGGTATAATGCTCATTGCAGGAGCATGTGAAGCATTCGTTCTTTCAGTAGAAGGTATCGCACATAATATGCATCTTACAGATTATGTTTCTGGCATTTATGCAAGCATCGCCAGTACAATTCCAGAGCTCTGTGTACTCCTCTTTCTCATCTTGGGGGGTCAGTATGAGATGGCTTGGATTCTTGCTCTTGCAACGATATTCATGAACTCACTCGTATTTGCATTATACACTCTTATACTTCCAAAAGATGAACACGGGAATTACAAGCTACCGGATGCAATAATGTGGGTTGGGTCCGACTTGCTTGCCATGGGCGCAGTTATTTCGTTGTCAGTTGGTCTCTCTATGATGTTGGTACATCTATTCCCAATCACACCAACAGGGGGTGAGATTAGACAATACCTTGATGCAGGCGAGTTGCTGCTCTTTGGCTTCTGCTTGGTAATTGTATTCATTGCTTATCTCTATCGAATTACCAAGTACTATGGTCGGTGTGATCCAACTTCACAAGATCCCTATATTTCATGTGAAGTAGAATACAAGATTATGCCCAAACAAACAGTCATCATTTTTGTTGTCACGGCATCTATTGGTGCTTTGCTTGGTGGAGAAGCCCTTTCATCTTTCGCGCACTATGCAATTAATGAGATTGGCTTGCCAATAATACATGCAGCATTGTTGTTGGTTATTTTTGGTGGTACACCTGAATACATCATCGTAGCCAGTAGTCACAGAAAGAATGAGCTTGAGGTTGCTCTTTCCAACGCATTTGGAGGGATTGTTCAGGTCTTTTTTGTCATCTTTGGATTTACTATGATTTTCTCAGGACTCATTAGCTTTATCGACCCACTTTACATTGGGGTTGATATACTACCTATAGATGTCTACTCAGTGGTCTTGTTGTTGTTTGCATTTCCAACTATGTTCATCTTACGTATCATGATTACAGATGACTCGAAGATAAATGCGTTAGAGTCTGTAGCAATGATTGCAGTGTTTGTTATGATGTTATACTTGCTTCTAGTTTATGGTGGTATTTGATTAACTTTGCAAACACTGAGGTTGCTCTAGTAGTGACGGTACTCTCCCAGAATCTGGACCTTGATAATGCATTCAATGCAGACGAATTCGTCAGCATCTTCGGTTTTACTATGCTTTAAGCCAACAACATCTTTTCCAACAAATGCAATTTGTCCCTCTGCGACAATCATCATTCCTGGTCCATAGAATCTCATTCGTTCTCCCGACTTTGCAGCATCGAGCAAGACACTCCGCAGGGTTGCTTCCTTCTCGAAGTCTGACATGTTCTATAATATTAGCTTCTTGTAACTTAAGCATTAGCAAATGATTCTCTAATCGTTGTATTTCTCAAGAAACAGCTATGTCACAACTCTCTTAACCTATCCCTACAAAATCTAAGAAAATCTATTGGAGTTAATTAGATGAAATATATCATGTTTTGGGAATACGATCCTGCTGACCACAACGTGGTCATGGATAAATTAAAAGAGTTCAGAAGCTTAGTGAAGAAGAATCCTGATCAGCATGCAAAATTCATTTCAAAGAACTACACGATGGTTGATGGTCCTGAAGGCTTTCAACTAGTAGAAACCGAGAATCCTGAGCACCTTGTTAAGATCACTCGTCACTATCTTCCGGAAGTCAGTTTCAGATTTGCGCCTATTGTCGAACTTGAGAAAGTTGATCAGAAGGTCAAGTAATTAACTATTCAAATTCGAAACTTAGTGCTCATTTAGTTACTCGGAATACTTTTATCGCAGAACATCCAGCTCCAATTTCTTGGAGATGGGTTGTTAATGGGCAGAACAATATCTATTCGAAATGTCGAAGTGAGTTATAAAACATTAATGAGATTCCTTCCTGCGATAGCGATTTTTGCATATTGGTGCATTGTCAACATCAATCCTGAATGGGTTTATGATTATGTAATGCTAAACACCTTATGCATTGCACTGTTTGTATTATCCGTTTCTTATGCATTGGAAGATGGTTACAAATTATTTGGCATACTTTGCTTTGTGATTGGCATTGGACTATACTATGGAACACTCATTATTATTTTGGAAACCCCTACGATAGTTCTAGTACTGCGACCATCCCTTCAAATCGCATTAGCAGTTTTGAATACTACTGGGTCTGCATTTGCTTTTCTTGGGGCTGCATCTTTTGGTCTTTGGTTAGCTAGTACTCCCCTTGATACTAAACAAACAGACGTTAAGTATGGTGCTCTATTCTTTACTGCCATTGTAATATTTGTCTGGATTTTCGGAATGAACATGGACTTTCCTATCCCTGGTATTGAGCTACTTTACTCAACAATATTGGTTATTTTGTCAAGTTTATTTGTGCCTCGTAGGCAATTCATCTCTGCTTTTTATTATGTTCTAGGTTTAGCTCTGGCCTTTTGGGGGCTCCTTGTTATTCAAGAGGTTAGCACATTTTTCCTGGGTTATTACTTGCGGATTATTGGAACAATCTGTTTCATCTTATTTGCACTCCCTCTTGGCTCGAGTCCAATCTATTCTCAAGATCATCCGGAGAATCCACTATACATCATCACTACTCTCTGGATTCTGGTAGAGATTTCTCTAATCCAGCGTTTGTTCATCTTTAGTCCTGCGAGAGTATTTGCCATCTATGCTATGATTTACTTCTCCATGAAAATTTTAAAAACCAAACATCCGGTACTTACTGGTATAGGCATCTTAATCGGTTTCGTACTTGCTGTTGGTGGGGTTGTAATATACCTCCTTGGTATTTTCATTAACCTTGTAGTAGTATGTGGAGGACTAACGCTTGCAGTCATTGGACATTCTTTGCTTCTCTTCTGTTCATTTTCATTTGGCGAATCACTAAGAATTCGTTTCAGAGAAAGAACGAGAATAATTTCAGGAATAGGTTTACTTCTTGTTTTTGCAGGACTAATTTCTGGGATGGTAGGTCTGTTCTCTATCCCCTTGGGCGTGATTGTTATAGATCTGGGACCAATTTCCTTTCTATATCTTGATGTTCTCTTCTTTGTATTAGTAAGCCTTGGATCTATGCTCATTGTCCTGAAACCAAGAAATGCTTGGTCCATCATAGGTGCCTTTGGATTCGCAAATGCCCCAATAGTCTTGTTCAGCGATTTCTTTGAAACTGTACAGCTGTTCTATTATCCTCTATTGGCTCTAATGATTTACTTCACTGTTCAACGACTACGTGTAGATACAGTGAAGATGGACGGCGTTCCACGAAAGAAGAAAGTTATACCTATGGAAATAACTCCTGAAACCCTAATTAAATCCGGCTTAGAGAAGGAACCAGTCATAAGACCAAAGGAATCTATCGAAACCATAGAACCTGTTCAATCAACTGACTTTGAGCCTGATATACCAATAGTGAAGCCGCCTCCTGTTGAAGAGGTATCGCTACCAGAACCATCTGAACCTGTTGAGGTAGCTGAAGTAGCTGAACGAGTGGTTACTGACAAATCGATACAAACAGAACAACAAGTGATTCCAGTGATAGAAGGCGAAATTCTATCAGACGAGAATCGAATGGCTCGTAACTGGTATAATCGAGCATTTGGATTCCTAGAAGTTGGCGACCTCAAAGCTGCCATTAATGCAGTTGAAACAGCCCTGAAATGGCAACCCGACCTTCCACAAGCGCTAGCTTTGAAAAAAGAACTTTCTGAAAAATAATATTACAAGATGTGGAGCTCAAGATTGAGCTCCATATCTCAATACTAAATGATACCTACCTTTTTCCCTACCTTCTCGTATGCTGCCAATGCAATGTCTAGCTGCTCCTTGGTCAGACCCGAGTTCATCATGTTTCGAATTCTTGCCTTGTCACGCGCAACCATCGGGAATACGATTGGTAGAGCAAGGATTCCTTCGTTGTAGAGACCATCGCTCAGTGCGACTGCCTTTGAGCTCTCACCAGTCATTGCTGGAATAATTGGTGTCTGGCTGTTACCAGTATCAAAACCCATCTGCTGGAGTCCCTTCACGAAGTACTCTCTATTATCCCAGAGGGTCTTAACATGCTCCTCCTCAGTTTCAAGAACATCGATAGCAGCAATGCATGCAGCTGCTGTAGCAGGTGGGTGCGAAGCACTAAGGAGCCAAGAACGACTCTTGTTCAAAGCATAATTTACCATGTCGCGACTTCCAGAAACATGCCCACCCATTACGCCAAACGCCTTTGAGAAAGTACCCATCTCGAAATGCACATCTTTGTGAGTTAGGTTGAAGTGCGAAACGATACCGCGGCCACCCTTGCCCAAGACTGCCTCCCCATGTGCATCGTCAACATAGATCATCGCGCCGTGTGGTTTTGCGGCCTTGACAATTCCGTCGAGAGGTGCGATGTCTCCATCCATGCTGAAAACTCCGTCAGTGATGACTAGCATCTTGACAGGATTCTCTTTCTCAGCCTCTGCAAGTACTCTCACTAAGTCTGCGACATCATTGTGCTTGTATACAAAACGAGTTGCTTTTGTTAAACGAACACCGTCGATGATGCTACCATGATTCAACTCATCTGAGATGATGGCGTCTCCTTTATCCACAAGTTGTGGAATAAGTCCTTCATTGGTTGTGAAACCTGCACTGTATGTGAGTGAGGCTTCAGCACCTTTGAACTTTGCAAGTCTATGTTCTAACTCTAGGTGCAGGTCCATGGTTCCTGCGATTGCTCGAACCGAGCCAGAACCAACTCCGTGGGTCTTGATAGCCTGAAGAGCTGCTTCCTTCATCTTAGGATGGTTGCTCAAGTTGAGGTAATTGTTACTGCAGAGCATGATTACCTCTTTGCCATCAATCTTTGCACGAGGAGTTGAAGGCCCCTGCAACTCCCTGATTTTCCAGTCAAAATTCTGTTCCACGAGTTTGTTATACTCGTCTCTCATCCAAGCAATGGGATCTCTCATAGTTTTCACCGTGAATATGAACGGTATAGCGCCACTCAATTGGGGGACGTACACTCAACCGCGCCGCGAATTTTCGAGTATATATGAGCTTCGCTTCGTACTTATTTTCAGGTCAAAATCCGCTATCAGATTTTGAGAACGGTTCGGGGCATTAGCCGTGCTACAATTTCACACATTTGGAGATCCAAAGTACGCCTCACAACCTCTCTCCCTCTATAGGTAAATTCAAGTTCACGCGGACTGGAAAAGATCTTTCTTGATTCATGACCTGTTGCAAGGTCAGTAATGTAATAGCGCGTTCCATTACTTGACTCAATAACCTGCTCGATGCCAAGAATCGATTGAAATTTATATCCTCCACCATGAGGCAAAATATTGGCGTTCAATAATCTATGTTTGACATTATGTTTCTCTGCACGTTTTGTAAATCCTAAGTGCTCTATAATCTCTTCATTGAAGTTTGGAAGACCTCGAACTAGATATGCTGGAAGATCAGCTCTAAGAGCTATTGGCAAAAGGCTGCTCTTGTCTTTACCCTGAATATCTTGACAACCGAGAAGATGTTCATTCATGTTCAGAAGTCCTTGGTGAATCGGATTGCATATCTCTGTAAACTCACCGAAAATTGCTTCAGCAGCCCTCAATCGTTTTTTCTTACTTAACTCACAAGCAAAGTCATTCAATCTTAGATACTCTGATGCATTGTCTTCCATGACAACCCATGTTTTTCCAAAAGGTGTATCAAACTCTTCAGCCATATTTCCTAGAATTGTACTCTTATGGCGATATAATCCAAAACCAAAACGTGTAGAATTATCTCCTTTCAGCTCAGGTACTGAACCATGGATTATGAATACATAGTTGAACTTCGAATCTGCAGTATTATCGACTGGTTTGTATCGAAACAGGTCAATGAAATGATTGCTTACTGAGAAATCCCATTCAATCGAAACATTGTCAATTATTTCCTTTTCCGCGAGAACAGCACTAATGGATTCAATAAGAGCGTCCATGTCAGGTAATTCTTGTAAACCACCTACAAGCATTCCACATGCATTGGGCATCGAATCCAGAAACACTATCTTCTGTTTTCCATCTCCCCATGATAGTTTTCCCCCGTATCCAAGCCCACTTTGCCATCTTCTAAGATTGCGGGTCACAGTCGCGTCTGGCGCACTGATAAATGTGGCATTAGGTTCAAGACCAATTTGATACTGCACCCAGTGAATTTTGCTTAATCCATACTTCATATTTGCTATGCATAATGCATTCGCAGAGTCGTGCAAACCACTTGAGAAGATATGCTTCTCTGCTCTCTTTAGCATCTGACTTCTTGTCAAATCTTTGAAGTCCGTCACGATTTTCCTCTCCTTCAGAGTTTAATTAGATACTAGTATGCTATGTCTTCGATGAAGCCTGCACTAATCCTTCCTCATCGAATAAGTGTCTTATCGATGCCATTCGTGATTGTAATCTATCTTCAATAATTAGTAGAAATTCTAGGAGTTCGTGATGCAAATTATCTCCCATTTTTCTACTATAATCAAAGTTTAATTTGGCATAGTCAAATTTTCGTTTTTCCATGTACTTGGTCAAGATGTTCTCTAAACTTCCGGTTTTCCCAACAAATCCCCTCAAAAGTCCCATCAATCCAAGACGATCTAGTGTGTCTGCATCGTAGACAATTTTCTCCTCTGCAGTTTCTGGTGGTATCTTTGAAGTTGGAGTATGTCTGATTACCACTCGAGCTACTGTATCACGAATCTTGGGTTTGACTTGTAATCCATCAAGATACTCCTCAGCTAGTGTGCCCCCAAGAAGTCCATGTATGTGGTCGAATGCACGATTAGTCTTTCCAATGTCGTGTAATAACGCTCCAGCAAAGCAAATGAAGGGGTCCACTTTTTCTTCTATGTTCTTGGCAATCTCAATTGTGTAGCGACAGACTGTAAAGACATGAGAATAATCATGGCTGTCGCTAACTGCATGCGCATCCCTGACGAACTCCTGCATCTGAAGTAGCATCTTGAGCTCTTTTTCAGTTAATAACCGTGAGAAGACCATTTTACTCAAAACATTACTGATAATAAATGAGTTAAAGGCATCGCATGCAAATTGAGTGTGGCTAAGATAATTTATTTTGCTAATCGTTTGAGTCTACTAGTCGTGTTTGATGAACGTACCTTCACGGTACTCACGGAATGCCAAATCTAATTCTTCCCTGTTGTTCATGACAATTGGTCCATACCACGCAATTGGCTCTCCAATAGGCATTCCTGAAATCAATAGGAATCGGAGTTGCTTGTCTTCTGATTGAGCAACTACTTCCTCTCCATCCTCAAAAAGCACCAAATGTTCTGATTTGATGAGCCTTTCTTTGTATTCATCAAAATATCCATCGCCCTCGAATACATATGCAAAGACTGTATGTCCTTTCTTCACCAAGTGACTGAATTCTTTACCAGGTGGGACAATGACATCCATATATTCTGGATCTGTAACAATCTCACTTACTGGTCCGCAGGTGCCATCTAGTCTTCCACAGATGATTCTGACCCTAGCACCTCCTTCTTTAACGACCTCCGGTATCTCTGATGATTTGATGTCTTGATACCTTGGGTGCATCATCTTGCTCGAACTTGGAAGATTGGCCCATAGCTGGAAACCCATCATAATCCCATTCGAACGATTTGGCATCTCTTGGTGGATGATTCCACTTCCAGCTGACATCCATTGCACATCGCCTGATCCGATTGTGCCGCTATTTCCGAGGCTATCTTCGTGTTTTACCTGACCGTCAATCATGTAGGTTATTGTTTCAATTCCTCGGTGTGGGTGCCATGGAAAGCCCTTCATATAGTCATCTGGATTTTCTGAACCAAAATGGTCCAATAGTAAGAACGGATCCATGAGCTCTGTTTCATAGTACCCAAAGACACGCTTTAAGCGGACGCCTGCTCCTTCTATTGTTGGCTTTGCTTTCAAGATTGTCTTGATTTTACGAACCTGTGGCACAGTCTTTTCTCCTTCGTTTCGTCAACTAGAATGATAGATAGTTCACTATATTGAATTTAAGCATTGTATCAGAGGCAAATGTTGAACAGAAGCACTCCTCCAATATCGCTATTTAGTTCCGAATAAAGATGAAATATGAATAGTCATCTGACCGAGAAGGTAGGTAATATTCACAGCATCTGTACCACTGAGAAAACTTGGATCCACTAGTATTTTGATTCCAAGAATGTAATCGGATATGAAAAACAACATGAAGCCTAGAATTAAGCTGATACTGAAAAATCGAGGACTTTGATCAAACCATTTCGTTATGCTGAAAACCAGTGATGATGTCAAGAAAATTCCATATCCGAACAGTCCAATACTGATGACCATATTACTTGGATTGTATAATGTGAAGTAGAATAGGATGAAAACTGCAACGATACTCACAATCCAAATAGCTAGATTTCTTGTTATCAGCCTTGGAGATTCACTCCTTAATAGCAGCGGCGAGCGGTCTCTTAATGCAAGGAGATAAACAACATGTCCCAAGGCGAAAAACAGTACACCATTAATCAGATTGTCTGCAGGAAGAATCGCAAATACCCCCGCCATTAGGAGGTCAGCTACAAAGCAAACTAGCATCGCAAAGAACATGATCAGCACAAAACGAGACCAATCAGCATTTGCTCTTTTGTCTATATAGTTGACCAGGGCGAGAACAACAACCATTCCAGAACCTGCAAGTAAGATCCAATTTGGTGTTGACTCACCTACAATTATTATGAGAAGCGCAACTGCTGTTAGGATTACTAGAAGTATTAGAAACCTTAGGATACCAATCGGAGTTTTCAATGAACTTGACATTCGCTGCTCACCTCTTCAAGATATCCATAAAGTGAACTTCATGCAGATGTTAAAGATTCCGGATTCAATTCCTTTGCAAAAACCATCTTTATCAGGTAGATAGGTCTAGCAGGAAATATGTATGAAGGCAAACTCGTTCGTCTGCGTGCTCTTGAAAAATCTGATTTAGATGATATTCTAAAGTTCTATAATACCCTAGAGCTTCGGCGACGAAAAGGTCCACCCATCGTACGGTCCAGGAAATATATGGAAGAGTGGCTTGACAGAGTTAGTGTTTGGGATCCTTGGCGTGATGGACAACTTGTCATGGCTATCGTCGATAAGAATTCAAGTGAATTTCTTGGAATAGCTCGACTTGAGGACATTCTACTTCCTCACAAACGTGCAGAACTTGGTATTTCTATATACAACCCTGAAAAACGAGGAAAAGGATTTGGCACCGATGCTACGCTGGTTACGCTTTGGGTTGGATTCTACATTCTTGGATTGAACAGCATCTATCTTGATACCATGGAAGACAATGAATGGTCCATTCATGTGTACGAGAAGATAGGTTTCAAGAGAGTTGGTCTTTTACGAGAAACAGAATACATCGACGGTTCACATAAGGGACTTTTAATCATGGATATACTTCGAAAAGAGTTTCAGGAAAAATACTCCTCGAGTTCTATTATCAACTCAGACTAGTTTCAGTTTGTTTCAATCAAGGACTAAATTCCGGTACATTCAAATCATTTCGACTCAAATGAAAACCTGCGCGAGGAGGTAGGTACAGATTAGTCCACCAAGTGATATTCCTTCAGATTTTGATTCACAAATGTATCTTGATATTCTTCGAAATGATCCTCCCTTGAAACGTTATGTTTCAAGAGGAGATACTCCCGATGATGTTGATATCCCTGGACCCCATCAAGATGCAGACCGTGCGATCCTTCGAGTGGCAAGATTCACAATGAAAGACCACACTCCCAGACTCCAACCAATACTTGGCGATGCTGGGATGGGGAAAACTCATCTCTTCTGGGCAATTAAAGAAAAGGAGTATCTTTTTGCAGCTGGGAATTTTCTCGTTGTATATGTTCCATCTCCACCATCTCCAGTTCGAATTCCCCTTCATCTTCACGCTTGCATTGTTGATGAAGCTGGAGATGAGCTATTCGAAGAAACCGTTGATATGTTAATCACTAAGTTTGGAGGTGTTAGAGGAGTAACACACGAGATTTACGACTATACATATGCAATGGAACGGCTCCTTGTGGATTACCCGGGTATTTCTTCTGATGCTGTCAAGGCTTTACTACGTTACCGACTAGATCCCGCTTCAAGAGACCTTGCACGACGTTGGCTTCTGGGAGATGCTTTGAACGAAGCTGAGCTCGAGCGATTAGGTGTTCGGACTATCCTCGAAGAAGATGACGTCACACTAGCGATGCTGAAGATTTTGACTGAGGGGTCAGAGAAGCCTATTGTTATGTTCGTTGATGAGATGGAAGGTCCATTTAATGCATATGGAGAAGAAGCTGAACGTCACTTCCTAGAAGTATTGAAACGACTCTATAATGAAACGAAAAATGTCGTGATTATTGCTTCTTGTTTGACTGATATTTGGGATAGAATATACTCTCTAGCTGACGGACCTACAAAATCCAGAATGGAGAGTCCTGTTCATCTAAAACCTTTCTCGAAAGATGATGTTTTTGCATTTGTAAAAGAAACTATGACTAATTACTGGCTACAACAAAACATTGAACCTCCCTCTGATCCATTGTACCCATATACAGAGAATGATGTCACCGCAGCCTTTGATGTGAGCGAGGGAAATCCCCGAGAGGCGATTCGTCATTTAATTCCTCGCCTTGACGAGATCCTATTTGACAAGAAAGAGCTTGAAATAATACCCCAAGAAGATTATGTTATCAAATTAACAGCAACAGTTGTTTTGAATTCGATTATAAAAGCTCTAACTATAGCTGCAAAGCCACTTGGAATTGATGTTGAACTACAGGTTTCAGGAGCTGGAACACAGAAGCAAGAAGCAACAATTGTACAGTTGACGAGGGACAACAAAACTCAATACATTGGCATCGATCTACCCAATGTAAAAGATTGGGATCGAAGTGGAGGCGTAGCTGCTTTCTATTCAGCAAATCGTCTCAAGAAAGTATTAGATGTTAATGCTGTGAAAGCAACAATCATCGCAGTTCCTGCAGCGACAAAAGGAGCGAAGTTTGAAGCTCTCGCTGAAGAGATTGGAAGTAACATGCTAACACTCCGTTTTGATGAGGAAACTGCGACTTTATTCATTCGTGAATCCAATGAGGAAATTCTCCCTCATGGATATGCAGAACACTTCACTGGGCTCATTGATGGTTTGTTTGACTGATTAAATCCCCTTCTGAATAGCATTCTCATCAAGAAACTATGTTAATCTTCTTCAGATTTTATTTCACTTTGGTCCTCAATACCTTGTTTGTCCTTCTTTGGTAACAATTCAGGTGCAACCAATAATAAAATGAGCAAGAATAGCACGACTGGTAATACTCCCGGTGTCTGCAAGAAAAGAGTAATGTTACCTATCCATGGGATATCAAACACTACAACTCCTACTATGTCATCATATGTTCGATAATCTGGATCTTGTGAATCATTGTTATCTCCCTGAGTATAGTATCTGTATTCTCCATCAACGTATTCAATTAGAATAACTCTATGAACCACAGGCGCTGTTGAATGCCATTCAGCATTATACACAATCACATCTCCAACATCGATGTCCTCGGGAGATTGGTGCTGAAGAACGAGTAAATAGCCTCGTTCCAAGGCTGGAACCATTGAATCGCTTGTCACGACAACCAAAGGTGTTGATGTCCCCATCGCCACCATGAAAATGCCATATCCTCCAAGCGTAATTCCTACCATAAGTAAAATGAAGAAACCTGTTTTTCCATACTCGGGCCATTTGTCCCATTTCAATTTCTTGCGAATTGTTTCCAATGTTCTCTCGCCTGATGAATTCTTGAAATTGTATGTTTAATAAAACTGACGACCTATTCATGACCACCTTTTGGTAGCTGTTCCAATTAACCCTAGAACGTCAACAGCTTCACCTTTTAGATCTGGTTTCCAATTGCGAACATCCCGTACATGATCCGCTCCTGCTTCAGCAACTAGAAAACGCCCCAGAATTCTTAGATTTTTTTCATCCATCTCTGCTGCTTTCATAGCATCTCTTCCAGAGGGATATCCACCTTTTGGTGTTTCAGAAGTGGCATTAACATACCAGTAGTTTCTGATAATTCTTACAGCAATGATTCTTGCAGGACAATTCTGAATATTTTCTTCGAACAGGACCGTGTCTCCTGTACGAATTTCACTACCTTCAGGCAGCTCTTCACCATCCATATCAAAGATTTTTTCGCAAAACTCGTATAATACCTTCTTTGCAGCTTTTCTGAGAATCTCAAGAGATGTGTCTACGATTATTCCCTCTTTAGAGTCTGTAGTATCACGGCGTTCGTCCATAGCGATACCATATTGGTTTCCCACAAGTTTAATCTTTGCCTATGTGTAGAAAGCTATCTTCACCTTACTTCTTAAAAGATAGTTATCTAGATTTGACATTGTGGCTTTTAAGATGAGGATACGAGTGGTAAAATCCGAAGGACTTGCAGCACTCTCATATTTCGTGAGTTCAGGGAACGAAGCAATGGTTATTGATCCCCGTCGAGATTCTGACATCTACAAGCACCTTGCTAAAGAAAATGGAGCTGAAATCGTACATATCTTTGAAACTCATAGAAACGAAGATTATGTGACCGGTTCTCTAGAATTGAAGAGAATAGTTCCTGACGCTCGTGTCGGACACTCAAATCAAACCAATTTTGATTATGGTGATGATAGACTAGCAGACAACGAGTCCTTCAATATCGGTAAAATGAGGGTAACATGCATTCAAACTCCAGGACATACAAACGACAGCATCTGCTATGCAGTTGCAGATCTCTCAGTTGGTGCTGAGCCAATAATTGCATTTACTGGTGATACATTGTTCGTCAATGAAGTTGGCAGAACAGACCTCGTCGATATCAAAAAACACCAGGAAATGTCCCTTAAGCTCTATGACAGCTTACACAATAAGCTTCTACGCATTGGAGATGGAGTCATTATCTATCCTGGTCATGGTGCTGGATCTGTCTGCGGAGGCGATATTGGAGAGAGAGAGATTTCAACAATTGGTTTTGAGAAAGCAAATAATTCTTGGTTAAAGATGACTCAAGAAGAGTTTGTAACATCCAAGATACATCAACGCCTTACAAGAGCGCCATACTTCAAGCATTGTGAACGTTTGAATACAATTGGTCCTCCAATTTTGGCTGACTTGCCAAAACCAAAAGAGCTTGATGTAGAAGAATTAAGCAGACTACTGTTGGAAGATCGCCACAGAGCTATTGATACGCGTTCTTCCGACGAGTTTCTTCAAATGCATATACCAAATTCAATAAGTCTGAGCATATCAAACATGGGACGATTAGCAGGATTAGCTTTACGTCATCATCAAATGTTCTCTATCATCTTGAGGAATGACCATGATAATTTCTTATTGGCATCAGCTATGCTTCATCGTATTGGATTCGATAATATCGTTGGATACATAAAAAATGGTCTTGCACAATGGATTGCAAGTGGTCGTGAAACTGGCTGTATTGAGGACCTGTCCTTGGAGCAGTTTGGATTAAGGCAAACACGACGTGAAGTGAAAGTGATAGATGTTAGGGAATCACATGAGTTTGATGAAAAACACGTTGAAGACTCTCTTTCTATCCCTCTCACCAGACTTGAAGAGGATGGAAAGAATCTCAAGATTGATGGTCCAATCACAACATTCTGCAACAGCGGTCATAGGAGTACAACCGCAGCTAGCATCCTGAAGCGTCAAGGTCATGAAAACATCACTGTAAGCCTAGATGGAATGAAGGTCTGGAAATCTCATGATTTCCCTCTTGAAAAGGAATGAGCTATGGCGGAGTAGATGAAATGTATAAAGTGATACCCACTGGTCGTTCTAATGTAATTGCACGCGATGGAGTTGTTGCATCGTCTCAACCTCTTGCAACGCAAGCAGGCTTAGATATCATAAGAATTGGGGGAAATGCCATTGATGCTGCAGTAGCCACTGCTGCTGTGCTAGATGTGGTTGAACCTTTCAGTACCGGTTGTGGTGGGGATGCTTTCGCTCTCATCCATCTATCTGGTAAATCTAGTCCTCTGAGCTATAATGGTTCTGGTCGTTCTGGATCACTTGCTTCTCTTGAAGACCTTCTTGCTCTGGGTTGGACACGCATACCCGAACGCGGTGGTCCACCTGTCACAGTCCCAGGCGCGCTTCATCTTTGGTGTCATGTTATTGAAAAACATGGAACTCTTGAGATGAAGGATATACTTGGCCACGCAATACACTACGCCCGCTATGGATTTCCGGTTTCTCCACTTATCGCTCAAACTTGGAAAGGGATACTTGGAAATCTCAAGAATGATGCTGCACGTGAGATATATGCTCTAAATGGAGAGGCTCCCAAAATAGGACAAATTATGAAGAATCCGGACTTGGCAAATACATTTGAGAAGGTCGTTGAAGAGGGACCTTTTGTATTCTATTCTGGGAAAATTGCGGAGACAATTATCAATACTGTGCAAAAACATGGTGGATTTTTGACAATGGAAGATTTAGCTTCACACAAGACCACGGAAACTGCTCCTATCTCAGTTTCATATCGTGGCGTGGATGTTTTTGAACATCCACCAAATGGACAAGGATTTGCCGCTCTCTCTATGTTGAATATAATGGAAACATTTGACCTGTCAAAAGTATCTCCCCTTAGTGCAGAGAGATACCATTTGATGATAGAAGCAAAAAAATTAGCTTATGCCGATCTGCATCGACATAATGCGGATCCAGAGTTCTATGAAATACCTTTGCAGAAACTCCTGTCAAAATCATATGCTGAAGAACGCGCAACACTAATCGATAAGAGCCATGCAATGAGCCTTTATGCTCCTGGACTTCTGTTAGGTCATGATACTGTCTATCTTGCCACTGCTGATGGAGATGGGAACGCAGTTTCTTTCATTAATAGTCTCTATATGGGTTTAGGCAGTGGTCTCGTTGCACCCGGAACAGGCATAAAATTACAAAATCGCGGTCATTTGTTCTCCCTTGATCCAAAGCACCCAAACCGCTATGCTCCCAAAAAACTACCATTCCATACAATTATTCCTGGCGCACTTTACAAAAACAAGAATCTGATAGGTATGTTTGGAATTATGGGTGGTGCTCATCAAGCTCAAGCACACGGTCAATTTGTAAGTAATATCATTGACTATGGAATGTATCCACAGGAAGCTTTGGATTTTCCAAGATTCAATCATGAACACACAACGAATAAGGTGGGACTCGAAAGTGGGATTCCAAATCAGGTACAGCAAGAGCTTCGAAATATTGGCCATGTCTTAGTTGATGAAACAACCTCTGGTTTTGGTGGAGGGCAAGCGATTCTAAGACTTGATGATGCCTGGATCGCAGGATCTGACCATCGTAAAGATGGGCAAGCTGCCGGCTTCTAATAGTTATTAATAAAATAAAAGTAAAATGGAATTGTGGTGAGGTTCTGATGAGTCAGGAAGAACAGCAATTTCGAGAGGAAACAGACCTTTTGGGCGCAAGACAGGTTCCAAAAGATGCCTATTGGGGAATTCAAACACTTCGTGCTCAGGAGAATTTTGGTGTTTCTCTTGTTCGCTTATTTAACTACTCTACGCTAATTCAATCAATGGCGATGGTCAAGAAAGCGTGCACTCTAGCTAACCATGACCTCGGTCATATTATTGATGAGTATGCGGAAGCGATAATCCAGGCGTGTGATGAAATCATCTCCGGAAAACTTGAGGATCAATTCGTAGTTGATATGATTCAAGGTGGCGCTGGAACATCAACGAACATGTGTATGAATGAAGTTATTGCCTCTAGAGCAAACGAGATACTTGGCGAGCCTAGAAACACTATGAGTCCAATTTCTGCACTGGACCATGTTAATCTCTCTCAATCAACAAATGATGTTTATCCCACAGCAATCAAGATTGCTACCATCTATAGTCTTCGAGACCTCTCAACCAATCTTCGAGGACTAATTAAAGCGCTTGATGAGAAAGCAGAAGAGTTCAAGGACATATTAAAACTAGGTCGGACCGAGATGCAGGACGCTGTCCCAATCACTCTTGGACAAGAGTTTGGAGCTTGGTCTGGCGCCCTGAAGAGAGATATCCAGAGAATCGGGTGGGCAATTGATATTCTAAAAACACATAATATTGGTGCGACTGCAATAGGAACTTCACTAAATGCCGATCCTGAGTATATCGAACTAGCTGAAAATCATCTTCGAAGAGTGACAGGTATTGAAGAACTGACAACTTCTGAGAACCTTATTGATGACACTCAAAATTCAGATGAGTTTGTTCATGCATCTGGGCTCCTTAGAGTAATTGCAACGAACCTCTCTAAGATTGCAGGAGACCTCATTCTCCTCTCTTCTGGACCTATAGGTGGATTTCATGAGATAATCCTTCCTCCCGTGCAACCTGGCTCTTCGATAATGCCTGGAAAAGTAAACCCTGTGATTCCAGAAATGGTTTTGCAGGTCGGATATCAGGTGATCGGGCATGATGTCGTAATCACAATGGCTGCACAAGCAGGGCAATTAGAGCTAAATGCCTACGAGCCCATAATCGCCTACAACTTTTTCCAAGCTCTAAAAGTTCTGAAGAACGCAATACCGATATTCGCTGAGAAATGTATCAAGGGTATAAGACCAAATCATCCTGGGCTGGACATTGTTCATAGAAGTATAGGTCTTGTTACTGCGCTCAATCCAGTGTTAGGATACAAAGCAACATCACAAGTGGCGAAAAAAGCATTGGAAACAGGCCGACCAATCCGAGAAATTGTCTTAGAAGAGGGTCTCTTGGATGCAGATTGGCTCGATGTCCTGCTTTCACCCAAACGTATGACCCAAGCGAGCTTTGCTAATCGCGATGATAGGAAATCAGCATCTCATAGTGAATCTAAGGACTGAACTCTTTCATGTGTCTGTAATCACATCATATGCGATGTTATCTGAGTGGTCTCCTATCCTCTCCAAGTTTCTCAGAGTTTCGATAAAGACAGCATCTGCTTGAGGATCACAAATCCCTTTTCTAACTCGTTCTATATGTGCTGCTTTCAGCTTTCGTTCGAGCACATCGACTTGGTCTTCAAGTCTCTCAGCAACTTTAGCTAAATCTTTGTTCCTTGTCTTCAGAGCTTTAATTGCAGTTGAATAGGTGTCTTCAACAAGATCAAACATTTCTGTAATATCATTAGTGCCTTGCTGTGAAAATGTGATTCCGTTCCTCAATTTATCAAGGACAAACTCAGCAATGTTTGAAGTGAGGTCTCCCACACGTTCAATATCAGTAAGTATTGCCAGTAATTTGATTCTCCAGATTATATCTTCCTCGTTAAGATCCTCTTCTCTGATTTTATCAATGAAATCTTCAGTACTTCTGCATCTCTCATCAACGTCCTCTTCTAGGTTTATGACCTTTCTAGCATCCTCAAGGTCTTTCTTTAGCAGGGCTGTCTTACTGAGACTTATCATTTCAATGGTCTTTTCTGCTGTTCTCAGTATTTCTCGCTCAGACTCAAGAAGCGCAGCTTGCGGTAGATTTAGCATCTCCTCATCAAAGAAATGTTTTCCAATTATCTCTCCTTCTTTGTCAGGAATTAGTTTTTCACAAAATCGAACCAGTAAGCCAACAAGTGGAATGAATATGAAGCTCACAATCACATTGAATATTGTGTGAGCATTAGCAATCTGACGGCGAGGATCTACATCGGTGAGTGTTACAAAATCTGAAAATGGAGCTAAAAACGGAAGAAAAAGCGCTACCCCTATCACATTGATCATTGCTTGTGCTATTGCTGTACGTTTTGCTGGTGAAGTAGCACCGATTCCTGCAAAGAGCTCCAAGAAACATGTGCCAATATTCGCACCCATTACTAGCGCTATACCAGGTCCAAGATCAATTGCTCCAGCTCCACTCATAGCAATGACCAAACTCGTTGTTGCAGAACTACTCTGAGTTACACCTGCAATGAGCGCACCAATGAGAATGCCAATTATTGGAATTGCGCCATAGTCATTGATGAGATTTCGAAAGAAAGGATAATCTGTGGTTAGTGGTTTAGCACCCTCTTTCATAAACTCCATTGCCAGAAATAGTAATCCCAAACTGAAAATTACTGTACCAATTAATTGCACTTTCTCTTTCTTTGAGAACATCTTGAGGAAGAATCCGATTGCGACAAGTGGCCAAAACGCTAAACCTACATCGAATGAAACAAGCTGAGCAGTAACTGTCGTTCCTATCTCAGATCCTAACATTACGTTGACGGACTGTCTGAACGTCATCATCCCTGCATTAACAAAACCTATCAAGGTAAGAACGGTAATACTTGAGCTCTGAGTCATGACAGTCGCAGCAGTTCCTGCAGCCATCCCTTTCACTGGATTATTGCTTACCTTCTCTAGAACTCGCACGACACTCCGACCAGATATTTTTCCAAGTGTTTCTCGAAGCAGTGTCACACCATACATAAAGAGAGCAAGTCCGCCAATTATGTTGAAGGCGATTGTTAGTTCTTCCCACATAGCCAACGGGTGTGCTACCCCTCACATGCTACATATGAATCTTGTGAGCAATCTTGTATGTTGATAGAATACACCTGATTTGATTCGGTAGAATCTCTTCATGGCCTTTCTTTTTTGTTCCATAGCTGAAAAATCAAACAATTAATGATAATATTAGGTAATGATTACAATATGTAATAGTTTGATTACAAAAAGTAACTCTAATGCACAATTGGAAACATCAAGTAATCATTAGAATTATTATGAATAAGTGCAATACATTATGATAAGCTTACAATGTGTAACCATTACCAATTAAGTGTGGAGGAGTGATTACTTGTCAAAGGCTTTCTCTGTGGCTTCTTGGAATGTGAAACATTTCAAATCCCCGCAAGCGCGAGCTGACAGAGCAGTTGGGTTTCTTCGCAAACAAGATGCAGACATAATAGCTTTGTATGAAGTGTTTGGGAAGGACGTTTTTTCTGAGATGGTAAAACAATTTCCTGGGTACTCATTTCATATAACTGAAGGAAAACAATCACAGCAGATTCTTGTTGGTATTAGGAATTCTCTTGATTCCTTCACGACTCAAAAGCTTGAGTTCACTTCTGGAACCACTCATGTCAGCCCAGGTCTTCTGGTAACAGTAATTCACGAAGGAAGTCTCTATCCTATGCTTTTCATGAACATAGATAGTACACCCACCATTCAAGGAATGGGTCTTCGTCACGAGATGATGCTCAGAGCATTCAAGTATCGCGGACGTTTAGACAAACTTGCATGGGAGCAGGGAGATGCTAAAGTGAATTACATCTTTCTTGGAGACCTCGAGATCATGGGAATGAATCATCCTTACGGGCGGAGTATTGATGGTGAAACCGAGCTTCGAAAGTGGGATGATGATGAATGTAAGAAATACAACATGCGCCGGTTAAAGAAGTCACATCACCTCACATACAGAAGCTGCAATGGTACCCACGAGGGGGACTATGATCAAGTCTATGTTGCTGAACACCTGAAGTTCACGAAATTTGGCGAATCCGAAGTGGATGTTAGGGGTTGGATTACAGAACCAGAAAATGCGCAAAAAGAATGGCGAGAGAAATATTCACCACATTCCCTGATTTACTTTGAAGTGAAAAAGGTTTGATGGTAAAAAGAATTGAATTTACCGTTTAGTTATTCCTCTTGACAACCATTATACTATTCAATTTGCTTTATATCAAACATGTACTTGATATAAATTATTAAATAATTATATAAATTTATTAATCTATAATTTACAATAATATTTATTATTAAAACATAGTTCTAACATTTTAATTGTTTGTATATTCTTTATACTTATAAAACATCTATTTGACTATATAAAATCATATAGAAATCGAAATTAAGTAAAAATTAACTAATTATTATATTTATTAGTACGTTATCTATGTTAAATATGTCAAATAGATATTATAAATTATAAAGGGAATATATAATAATATATTTAGACCAATTTAGATATATATATAATAATTCATTAAATATTTTATAGTATAAAAAAATGTTGCACTAAATAGCTCTTATGATATTTAGCTAAAGAAACTCCAAAAGAAATATAGGCGAGTGAAGGTAGGTATCTTCGCTTCCAAATTAAGGGAGAGGGATGCATAAATTGAAGAAAAGAGCCATCTTAGCGATAGCTATATTCTTGGCTGTTTTTATGGTAACAAGTGCAGGTTCTGCACCATATTTTATCACACCAGTAAATTCAGTCAGATCTTTTGAAATTGTTGATAATATGTATACAGCCTCTGAGGCTGTGATATGGACCGATAAGCCTGACTATCTACCAGGAGAAATAGTCACGATATTTGGTTCAGGATTTCTTGCAGATTCGACCATTGAGATAAATGTGACTCGTCCTGATGCAACAATTGACAAAGATGTTGCACCCACTAATGGTACTGGGTGTTTTGAGTATTATTATGATCTTGATGGAATTATAGGTCAATACAATGTCACAGCAACTGATGGAATTTCGGTTGCAGCCACATTTTTCACCGATGGACTCCATGTAGATTTCAGTCAATATGCAAACATTGCTGATCAATGGACTGGAGCAATTTTAGGAAGTTCCAACTCCTTATACTTTGAAGGAAGGTCAGTTCCACAACGAGTAGCTTTTGTTGATATTTTTGCTACAACAGGAAATGAGCATTGTTTGACCTTCTCACACATGGCAACTAAGGGCGGAATACATGCATATGATTGGCTAACAGGATGGAACCAAGGAAATGAACCTCCATTGGATTTCAATCCTTGGGGTGAAGAAATAGGTCCGCATGTGACATCTCAAATCTGTGAAGATCTATACAATTCTGAATACTATATCTTTGTGGATGTTCCAGATGATAGCTTCACTAGCATGAGTTACGAGGGCAGTGGAAGCTATCAAGACAGGATAGATGCATATGAAGCAGTAAATGGGAATCGACAAATAAAAATCAGTGGGAATGCGGAAATCAGCTCCGCGTCTTTCACATCCTTCTCTCATAACCCACTGAGTGATGACACTGGTGATTCCGATATCGAATACGAACTAACTTGGGTTTCTGCATCTGACCAGATATTGATACAAATGGGTGGACATCTTGCTGTTTCAGGAAATCCAACTGGTAATCCTGTTGCTTGGGGAACAGGTCTTGGAGCAAGCGTGATATCAGGTGGCTCTTATCACTTTAAGCTCAAACAACTAGATTGTTACTCTCTCGGGTCTCAAGACAATCAAATTAAGGGTGAAGCAATTGTACCAGCAGAAGCAGATCTTGGAATTGTGAAAACCGGACCTGCATCAGCTGAGGTTGGGGATGAAATTACCTATGAATTCGAAGTCACCAACTATGGACCTGGTGATGCTCTAAATGTTATAGCTACAGATAATCTACTTGGGTCAATAACGCTGTCTGGCCTTACTGATGAAGATGGAGATGGTTTTGCTGATGATCTTGCTTTCGATGCAATTGCAACTGGTACTGCTACCCATATTATCCCTATACCAGGAAACGATCCCATAGTAGATACAGTCTTGGTTGAATCATCAACCCTAGATAGTAATACTGAGAATAATCAAGACAGTCATGAAGTTGATGTGCTTCGAACTGGAGTTTCTATACAGAAGATAGGTCCTACATCAGCAGAGGTTGGAGAACTTATCACATATACGATTACAGTGACCAATACTGGTGAGGTTGACTTGTATATCACCTCTCTCAATGATAATCTTCTTGGAGATTTAGCTAGCTTCATTAGCGATGGAGTCATTACATTATTAGAGGGCTCAGAAACATTTGATGTCACATATACTGTTATGTCCAGTGACCTTGATCCATTGCCAAATGAGGTCACTGTTCACGTAGAAAATCAGTTTGAATGTGATCCAAAAACTGATTCGGCTAGTTGGGAGGTGGATATTCTTCATCCAGTTATCAGTTTAACAAAAACTGCTACCGATGGATTTGGTTTTGAGATATTTGAAGCCTATATTGGGGATACGATTACCTATGTGTTTAAGGTCGAGAATACTGGTGATGTTGATCTAACAGATATCATCCTTTCTGATATTACAGCTATTTGTGATGGTGCGCTGATTCGAGGTCCTGATGAATTTGGAGATAATGATGATATCCTTGAACCTGGTGAAATTTGGATCTACACCTGCACGCACGTTGTCACACTTACCGACCCAGACCCACTTCCTAATGTTGCTTCAGTCGAGGGTACTTATGCTCCTGGTAAAACTGTCGACGACACTGATGATGCGACTGTAGATATCCTGCACTATGCAGGCACTCTCCACGTCGACAAGACAGGTCCAGCTGAGGTCAATCATGGTGAAACGGTATTCTACTATGTCTATGTATGGTACACAAGTTCAGATGGATCACCAGCTCAGAACGTTTTGGTCACTGATAATCACTACACCTTAACCTTTGACGCGGCGAGCGATGATGACAGTGATGGGCAGCTCGATGTTGGCGAAATTTGGATCTACTATGTAGAGGTGACTATTGCAGATCATTTTGACGGTGAGGAGGACCCAATAGTTAACATTGCCACAGCTTCAGGAGAGGATCTTGATGGTGACCCAGTGGGTCCGGTGTCTGACAGTGTTTCAACAAATATTCTGCACTATGAAGGCACTCTCCACATTGACAAGTACGGACCGGAAACAGTCTATCACGGTGACACGGTAACATACATAGTAGAAGTGTGGTACACCAGTCCTGACAACTCCCCAGCTCAGAACGTCATAGTTACTGATGACCACTACACGCTGGTCTTCATGAGTGGCGATCTTGACTCAGACAACCTGCTGGATGTGGGAGAGGTCTGGGTCTATCAAGCCACGGTGACCATTTTAGCTCACGATGACCTTGAGGAGGACCCGATAGTCAACATAGCAGACGCCACTGGTCAAGACCTAGATAGTGATGCTTTGGCACAAGTTCAGGACAGTTGGACAACAGATATTCTACATGCAGAGGGCACTCTAACTGTTGTGAAGACCGGTCCTGTCGCCGCATTCCATAATGACCCGGTGACATACACAATTGAGGTGACTTATTCGAGTCCAGATGACTCACCAGCTACTAATGTGGAGGTCTTAGATGACCATTACGGACCGGCGACCTATGTAAGTGGGGACTTTGATGGAGATGGATGTCTTGATGTGGATGAAACTTGGGTCTTCCAGGTGTTTGGTTTCATTGTAGACATTCATGATTATGAAGAAGAAGACCCAATAATCAACACAGCCACTGCGACTGGTCAAGACCTTGATGGTGACGCTGTGACTCCTGTGTTTGACACATGGGTGACAGACATTCTACACCGAGAGGGCACTCTGACAGTAATGAAGACAGGGCCAGAAACAGCTTATCATGGTGACTCTGTGATTTTCTACGTGGATGTGACCTATTCTAGTGACGATGGGTCTCCAGCCCAAAATATTGTGGTCACAGACGACAAGTACACCACCGTGACCCGTGTCCGGATTGGTGACGATGATGATGGTGACGCATTACTCGAGCTTGGTGAAGTCTGGCACTACGAGGTATCAGGTACTATTCCAGCCATGCATGTTGAAGGAGAAGAGGACCCCATAGTCAACACAGCCACTGCGACTGGTCAAGATCTTGATGGCGATACTGTGAATCCTGGGTCTGACACATGGACCACAGACATCTTGCACCGAGAGGGCACTCTGACAGTGGTGAAGACAGGGCCAGAAACAGCTTATCATGGTGACTCTATGACTTACTATGTAGAGGTGACCTATTCTAGTGACGATGGATCTCCAGCGCAAAATATTGAGGTCACAGATGACAAGTACGCTATAGTGACTCGTGTGGATATTGGTCTAGAGGATGATAGCGATCTACTCCTCGAGCCTGGTGAAGTCTGGTACTACGAAGTGTCCGGTACTATCGGAGCTCATGTTGAGGGAGAAGAAGATCCAATTGTCAACACTGCTACTGCGACTGGACAGGACCTTGATGGCGATGCAGTGACTCCTGGGTCTGATGACCATTCGACAGACATCTTACACACTGAAGGCACTCTGACAGTGGTGAAGACTGGGCCAGAAACAGCTTATCATGGAGCATCAGTGACCTATGAGGTTGCTGTGACTTATACAAGTGTTGATGGGTCTCCAGCTCAGAACATTGTGGTCACTGATGATGAGTATGCCACAGTAATACGTGTACGAGTTGGTGATAATGATGATGGTGACGCATTCCTCGAATTTGGGGAGATTTGGTACTACGAAGTGTCAGGTACTATTGGAGTCCACGACGACGATGAAGAAGACCCAATTGTCAACATTGTTACAGCTACAGGTAAAGATCTTGATGGCGATGCAGTGACTCCTGGATCTGATGACCATTCGACAGACATTTTGCACACTGAAGGCACTCTAACAGTAGTGAAAACCGGACCAGAAGCAGCTTATCATGGTGACTCTGTGACCTATTATGTGGATGTAACTTACTGGAGTTCTGATGGCTCACCAGCTGTTGATATTCATTTAACAGATGACCACTATACTGCGGTAATCTTCACTGGCGGGGATGCTGATGGAGATGGGTATCTTGATGTGGATGAGATTTGGCACTATGAAGTGTCAGGTATGATTGAAACTATGCATGTTGAGGGAGAAGAAGACCCAATTGTCAACTTTGCTACAGCTACAGGTCAAGATCTTGATGGAGATGAAGTGACTCCTGGGTCTGACACATGGACTACAAATATCCTCCACCGAGAAGGCACTCTGACAGTGGTGAAGACCGGGCCAGAAACAGCTTATCACGGTGACTCTGTGACTTACTACGTGGATGTGACCTATTCTAGTGACGATGGGTCCCCAGCCCAAAACATTGAGGTCACCGATA
>JAEORO010000040.1 GCA_016840855.1 Candidatus Thorarchaeota archaeon
ATTCTCCATCCACAAGTAGACAACTGCGTTCAGGAAGTGGCTCCTCAGTCTAACTATGACTCGTCGCTGGACATTTCTGTCCTCAGATAGCCAATTGCATCATCGGAGCCTTTTAGGCATCCAATGATAGCTAGATAAAAGTTCGTGCTTGTCTATATTAGAACAACTGGTGTTCCAATAGCCTGACCGGGTAGGTTTGTTCGGAATTTTGCTCGAACAGCACCACTGTTTCCATGAGGGCCAAGTATTTTGCCTAAGAACTCCTTCTCTTCAGCTGAGCTCCACTTCACCTTTCGTCCAACAAGTGTGGCAGCTTCGGATTTGGTCTTAATCTCGTCAAATAGCAGAATCACTTGATTCGGATGCTGTAGGTGTTTACCCCTACGATAACTTGTGACAACGCCTTTACGGCCTTTCAAAACGTCACTCTTTGACATACGGAGTTCCTCCCATGGGATTCTCGTGAACGCCCTAAGAATCGGATATAAGACTTACTGAATAGACTTTGTTGCAAAATCATGATTCTATTCCAGGTCCTTTATCTCGTGAGATAGATTCTTGCTCGCTTTGTGTGCGCTCATCCATCTCTTTCATCTCTCTCCCTTTTTCAATCAGAACATCTCTAATCGCCCATCCGACTCGGTTTTGTCTTTGTGATAGTCTGTAGAGAGCAAACCAGATTCTCCCATCGCCCATCGCTCCCTGATTTATGAGATTCTCAACCATCTCTCTAACTGTACCGATCTTGTCGACGGAACTTGTGAGAGAGGCCAATATTCTTTCCTCACGTTCATTAATTTCTTTTACACGCCAAGTTGTCTGCATAGCGCTCAAGAATGAGAGGAACATCACAAATACGACATAGAAAATCGCATCCAAAAAAGCCGAAAAGTCAGCCATTGTCAATGAAATTGATATTAGCGTAGCAAGCAATATGATGAGAAAAGCAATACCCTCTATCAAGGCGTTGAAGAATCTAGTCACACGCCAGTCATAGTATCTTGACAAGGCTGATTTGGGTGTACGGAAATGCATGAGGTCTGCAAGATATATGTCCCTAGCTCGACGAGCAATGAAAAGCCAGACTCCCTGTAGGAGCAAAGCTTGAAGAATGATAACCAGCGAGAGAATGCTATAGGGAATAAACTGCATAAGACAAGCCACTGATTTTCGCGTTTAAACGTATTGAAGTACGCGTCAAATGATTACTTTCGGAGGCCTCCCTACTACGCAGTTATGCTCTCGACAGTATACAGGTGTAAGGGAAGGCTGAACATTATTCATACATTGATTTCCTTAGAATTCGTTCTGGGTCCACGAGTCCAGGTCACACCTCCCGGATAATGATCTGGGCTCGTTTCTTTCATTTTATCTCTACAGAATGACTTATCTCAAGATACACATGGTTCGCAGCTGGTGACTCGATTGGACAAGGTTAGCCATGTGAATCCCACTCAAATCAAGACTATCCCTGAGTATCTGGAAGCCATGGGAAAGGTTGGCGTTCTTGGTGCAGGAAGACTTGGAAGAGCTACTGATATTGTGATGCGGATGTTTGATGATCAGGACTGCTTCACATTTCTCTCCATGTCTGGACCTATGGTTCCAGGAGGTCTGCGAAGTATTGTGAGTCATCTTGTCAAAGAAGGCTACATTCAAGCAATTGTCACAAGTGGTGCTAACATTGTACATGATCTTGTTGAAGCATACGGGGGCAGTCATTTCAGGGTTCCATCCTCAAAGGATGACATCGAACTTCGTGAGGCTGGAATGGGAAGAATAGCAGACCTTTTTGTAAATGAGAAGGACTTCGAGATTTTTGAGAAAGGCATCTATAGATTCCTTGATGTTCTTCCAGAAGAGTGTCTAACAACACTTGCTCCCAGCGAGTTTCTTGCTGAACTTGGTAAGACTGTAGAAGATAATGCTTCGATAGTCAAACAGTGTGCAGATCACAATATTCCAGTCTTTTCCCCTGGTCTCATGGATTCCATGTTAGGTTTCCATCTCTACACATATAGCACAACTAAGAATCTCGCTCTTGATTTCGTGAAGGACCTCAGAATCCTTGGTAAAATCGTAACTGAGCAAAAGAAGACGGGAGCGATAATGCTCGGAGGAGGTCTCACAAAACACTTCACGATGGGTTCTACGATTCTGAGAGGAGGTCTCGACATGGCTGTTCAAATTACACTTGATAGACCTGAGGCTGGTAGTCTCAGTGGTGCACCTTTAGTTGAAGGTGTGTCTTGGCAAAAGGTACAAACCGAAGCTAACTTTGAGACAGTAATTGGCGATGCAACAATTCTATTTCCATTGATTATACTTGCATGTCTTAATAGGTGAGCCCCCCTCTCGTACGTCATACATACCAGTTAAATCTGTACTACATTGTAGATAGTTGTGTGATTGCTATGAAAGATAAGAAATGGCCAATGCCCTACAAAGAAGGATCTGTGTACTTCCAATATCAAGTGAAGGATTTCGACCGCGCGAAAAAATTCTACTCCAAAATCATGGGTTTTCAGATAACATGGGATGGTGGAGCTGAGGTTGGATGGGCTGAGTTCGACTTACCTGCAAAGGGTGCCAAGCTAGGAATCAATCTCATTCGTGAGGGTGAACATCGTCAAGGCTCAGGAACTCTTACTTTAGATGTTGAGGACCTCGATGCTTGTAAGACATATCTTGAGAGCAAGGGTCTAGACACATCTGATATAATTGATATTCCTGACATGGTTTCCTATTTCAATCTAAAGGACACCGAGGGCAATCCAATACAGGTTGTAGCTGAACCCAGAGTTAAGAATGAAAGATAGGTAACGACCTACTATTCATCGTACTTCATAGCAATGGCTAGTCCAATCACCATTACTATGATTCCAAGGTAGAGATGGTGTAGCTGAAATCCACCAATGATGAATGGATCAGATGCACCTGGTATCCACTGAAGAAACTCTGTACCTGGTACAAAATCATGGAGGTCATCCAAGACCAATGCCAAGCCAAATATGAATGTGAGAACGCCAACAGCGACTCCTGCTTTTCCCATATTGTAACACTCCTTTTCTATGTCTTGCGAAAACCCTTGCAAAAAAATAATCTCGAACAGTTATCAATTCATCCATAGTCGGATTAGAGAATTTTCTTATTGAACGATTTCCATAATACAATTATAGTAAAAACCTCATCTTGGAATTGCTGTAGTAGGGGCTGAACGAATGACTAATCACGAGAGGATTACCTTTGATACCAAGTAGGACTGGCATTCTGTTAGCTTTGGTAATGTTCTCTCTTGTCTTTTACGTTCCTTTTGAGGTTAAGGCAGATGTAATCGAAGATTTTGAAACACTAAGAATAGAACCGGGGGAGTTTCACAATGTTTCATTGTATCTTGCACAAGATGAGTTTCTTTATTGCCGCTTTCGGATTATCGATGGAAACGGTATCTACTTCTTCATTGTTGACCAAGAGGGTCAGGATGCTATCATTAACGGGAGCACTCCTGCAACTAAATACAAGGAGAAAACCTATCGCGCGGAAGATGATCAATTGAATCTGGTTTACTTCCATGTCCCACATGACAGTACATGGTATGTCTGGTTCTCTAAGCTGAGTGGCGTTCCCTATGCAGACTCAGCTGTGTCAATTGAGGGTCGGATTGGACGGGACTTTGAGAATCCTGTCATCATAGATGTTAATTTCCCTGATGGGCCTTGGTCAGGCTACATATATGTAAGCTTCAGGATTCGTGATGATGGAGGCCTCATTAGTAAAGTGGAACTTCATGCCAATGGTACATGTGTTGCAGTAGAATACGACTATTCAGAAACCCATGATATATCTGGTGTGGAAGTGGAGGGTGTGATTCGATGGGACACTAGGCGTCGCGAAAACTCTATTTATGCTGTAAAACTTGTTGCATATGATGTCCCAGGCTGTGTTTGCGAATCAGCTGAAGTACTGAGAATAGTCAATAATGGCATTTTGGATTTCGAAACAGGCAGGTTAGGCGTTGCAGTGGGGATAATGCTGCTCCCTGTAATATCCACTGTGGTTATCTACAGACATTATAAACACCGTGTGATGGATCGGTTCAACAAACACAGGACTTGGCTTGAGCCCCTAATAGCATTAGGAATTGCATTATACCTATGGATATTTCTAAGGCTAGTGTGGTTTCTCTTCTGGCTTCTATTTGCTGGGCCTCCTGCAATTGCTCTTTTTGAATAAAGATGCTACTCATCGAGAAATCGTACATCCTTGTAGGAAAGGAGAAGAAAAAATGCAAGAACATTTAGACCCTAAAAAGAACGAATGAACGTTTTGACCTGCTACTTCTGCCAGTATGAATCTCTTCTATTTCCTAATTACATTCAGAATCTCAATTACCAAGAAACAAAAGATTACAATTGATAGGCCTAATATTGCCACTAAGGGTAGAAGACCATAATTCCCCAGATTAGTCCAGAAGGTTTCAACTGAAAGATATATTGAGAGAACTGCCATTATCCCAGTGATGACTCCTATTCTCTCATCTTTATTTGACCGAACTTGCTTAATTTCTGAATTTTGTTCTTTCTTGGTGTTGTATGCCCAAAGAGCAAATGGCATCAAAATGTAAATGATACCTAATGATGTCCAGACAATCCACATCCCCTGCCCGATGAATGTGTAGAAGATGAATGATCTAAGTAGGTCCAGTTCAACTATTACAGGAAAAACGATTACACCCTGATACGGTATTGGGAATAACTCATATCCAAGATATGTAAAATAGAATCCCTGAGTGACAGTCCCATAGACATGACTTCCCACATCCACCATGGCTGCAAAATAGAGAAGTATCAGTATGATTGCAGCACGCCGTACAAGAATCGCCCTTTTTGTTTTGATAATGGCATATACTCGTTTCTTGATTTGCCCAGGTTGACTTTCAGCCAAATCATGTCCCATTTACCTATAATCTCATTTTGATTTAAAGATTCATTAATCAGAATCTACAAAAATGATGAATCAAGATTTAGTTATGGGCGCAGCATATACTATGGCTTAATCCATTAGGATTAATAGAGCCGAGGTTCAGTCTGCATTTTTACTCTCCATGTTCTTTTAGCCAAACCAACTCATCTCTCAACGCAAGCGCCTGTTCAGAGTCAGGTGCCCATTTAAGTGACGTTTCAATTGACATCAAAGCCTGGTCAATCTCGCCAAACTCCTTGAAACTGACTGCTTTTTTGTACCAATTATGAGCAACACGTTCCTTATCAGAAAGGGTCACTTCTGCAGCTGGTTTTGGGGGTGTCGGCTGTCTCATATAAATTGGTGGAAGTTGAACTGCATCTTCTTCTTGATGTTCATTCCATCCCTGTTTTAGGCAATGTCCAGCAACCAACGAGATTGTGACACTCTGGTCTAGATTTAACTTTCTTACTAGTGTGACTCGCAAAACAAGACTTGATTGTAGTTCATCGATAGATATTGATGGCGGAATCGGTTTCTCAGAAAAGAGACCTAGCTTCTTCCATTCATGACGTGTTAGTTCGTCACTTGGGATCTCTCTCTTTATTATGACTCGCGTTGTCTTTTTAGTAAGTTTTTCAGTATGTTCAATTTCAGCACGAAGAGCGTTGAATTTCATATCTGTGCCAATGTAGTAATCGAATAGAACACTCTCACCGATACATAGTCTCTGTGAATCCAGTCGAACAATCAATGATTTATCAGTGAAGTCATGAGGCGCAGATGCTTCAATCGGTTCATCTGGTAGTTCTGCAATTGAGTGTAGTAAAGTGATTTCAGATATAGCGTTTAGTACCTCTTTTCCTGTGACCACCATAGTCGCATGAATATGGTAGGCAATAACGAGTGTTGATGTCGCATAAGACGGTATCAGATGGTCTGGAATTTGAAACTCAAAAGGGAATTCACTCGTACCTATGTATAGAGCCATATTCTCAGCAATTTCAGATGTTTCTTCATGGAGCCCCCAAGTTCTGTCTCTCACTTCTGTTGATAGACCTCTCTTGCCCTTGGACTTTGCGGCAACATAGGTCTGAATCATGTGACCAACGATACTAACACTAACTTTCTCAAATGAAAAATTCAAATCGGACTTCAGGACAACTTTGCCTTTAATCATCTCGCCCGGAAGATATCCCTGTCTTGGTAGTTTAATTCCAAGTTCCTTCATATGATGACTGTCCCCTCTGAGATGAAGCATTGCTTGAGGGTATAAAAATCAACTGAGATCTTTTATTTGGAACATATCCTCATAATAGAACATGTTTCTAGCTTGTGGCTAAAATGACCCTCTTCTTTTGTTAGACCGCCTAACCAATTCAAATTACTGAATAGAATCGATGATTAGATTGAGATAAGATTCGTGCGAAATGCACAAGTGCATTGCATGTGAATGGCTCTACGATAATTAGCGAGGGAGTGAATATGGATGTGCGGTTGCAACGAGCAAGCAAAGCAGCTGCGTTAATGCTCCTGATACTTCTCACTACAGCACTTGTTTCAGTGTGGCTGAACAATCCGCCACCACCAATATCCTGGGAAATGGAAGGTCATGTGTCATATATTGATACTACTTTCAATATCGAAATCCCTGCGAGTTCTAATATCTCATATGACATTGATGTAGATGACTCTCGGAATACTACCAGAATCTATGTAGAGATAGACACAGAACTGAATATGAATAGAGGACTACTCAATTTTAGGACAGAGTCAACCTATATCACTCCACACTCTTGGTATAGCGTAGAAGACTATCAAGAG
>JAEORO010000199.1 GCA_016840855.1 Candidatus Thorarchaeota archaeon
GCTGTATGAGTTTCTTCTGTGGAAATCGCCAGACTGACTGCGAGTTTGGGTTACTCCAATGCTCCCTCTCGAGCAACATATTCTTCATTGTGCTAGATTCATGCTTGGTTTCTGGTCTAGGACTCACCTCTTCTACCTTCATGTTTTCCTCAACGTCAACACTGGCAACAGAGAAGTCTTCTCGCCGAGAAACCTTGATACCAATATCCACCCGTGGCAACGAAAAATAAATGGCAGCTTCGTCAGGTGTGAGGACTGTATAATCTCCAACTGGTTTTCCTGCTAGAGCATTCTCGAAGTCCTTTCGTTTCTTCTTGATAGTGACACGAAAGTCTTCTTCCTTATCAGCAGGAGTAACCCCACTCATAAGGACAGACATCACACGCTTTGCCTGTGTTGTGGCTACTTTTCTGTCTTGATTCCAATGAGTTACCGTCACTGAAACCTTTCCGAGGTAGCGGCTGCTCATTCGCTTTACTTGGCGGCTAAGACGTTCAGCCTCTCTTGACGCACTCGCATTAACAATAGTGGTTGATTGTTGTGAACCGCGAGAAGAGTTTCTAGGTCCTGATACAACCTTCTGAGACCGTTCCATTGCATTCTCAAATGCTCGTTCAAGCGTTCGGACATGTCCCTTTCCAGATTTTGTCGGTTCCACATTAATCTGAAGGATAACATTATCCAGACTCTGAAGTATCTCACCCGCGGCATCCATTGGATCAATTTGAATAGCCTGTTCTCCTGAATCCTCAAGACCTTTAGGCTCGCCTAATAAACAGGCTGTGACACCACTTATTTCAGAACCTATTTTCAGTCCCTTGAACTCCTTCACTTGCGAGATAAGGAACTTCGGAAGATATGCTGATACAGATGCGGTAAGAGTCGTAAGATTCTTACTCAGCTCTTCCTGTTTCTTACTCCACGTCAGAATGAATACTCTAGTCCTTCCATCAATGCGTTCGAGTCGAAGACCTATCGGAACTTTCGCATGAATCATTCCTCTAAGGATGCTTTTGAACGATTGTCTATAATTGGCACCGCGATCCCCTGAGTCCGCAGTCTTTAGGTAGTCTTCCGGAATCTCAATAATCTCTATAGCTCCTACTTGGATTTCGCCTATCCACGATTCTAACATGATCCTACCTTCTTCAGACTATGTCTAAAGAAATGTGAAACTATATCCAAAAAATTTCGTACAAATGCGAAAATTGGTTGATATCCTCTATATATTTGATAACAGGAACCATAACTTACGCGGTTGGATTATGGGACTTTTTAAGAGAATACTATTAATTTAACGAGTTATAATGTCCCTGTCATGGGTTTCTGGGTCCATTTGTGCAATCAAGAACACAATTTCACCATAATTGGTGGCAACATTACTATACTGAGCCACGGCGGCATGTTCTCGGGGTCACGCTCCGGAATCGAATATTAACATTGCTGTTGAACCCACAGCGCTATAGAGATAGCGAGAATGAACTACTTTTCGTGATACATTATCAACGACGTCGCATCACAACTAACACAATAGCAATGATGGCTACAACAACCACTCCGACTCCAATGTATAGATAGGGAATTGGTTGAGCATCTCGCCTCTCAATTTGAAAGGTCGTGTTCTCTCCCATCTCTGGGTCATCAACTACATGGTAGAGACTCATGACGCCATCCGTCTTTGAGAACTTGACGGTGACTGTTCTGACTAATGTGGTATACTCTTCTGTGTAAATCACACCCCACTCACTCTCGGTGTCAATCAAATCATAATCAATTGGTGACGTTTCGTTTAATAGCACCTGAATGAGTGACCAATTTCCAATGGGCACGGCTCCCCATGACAATGACATAAGCATCTCCGTACCATTTTCATAATAGTAGGTGTAATGTGAGGAAGAGAAACTAATCTCAAGATAGGATGTGACATTGATTGGGATTGTTTGGAGTGAGTCAATCTCTACGTAGAAGTCTATGACTCCAAGAATAAAGTCCCCACTATACCTGTAGTGAAATTGGTCTCCCACCTCAAAACCCCATGCCAGATTGTGATTAGTGACTGCTGTGGTTGGTGAAGCAGATCCTATGACCAATGCGCAGACGACAAGTATCCAAAATCTTTCTCTCATTGACTCCGAACTTCTCCACTTCGACCCGAAAACGAACCTTGATTTATACTCTTTGCATTCAGAAATCCCAGATTGCCCAAATAGGTTTTCGAAAGAATATAAAACCAGTTTCTGTGCGAAAGGATGAAGGTGGTTTCAACAGCATCTCTCATAATATCGATATACTTTCGAAGTCTTGTGCCACTCAACCTCCAAAGAGAAATTCAAAGACATTATCAAGAGTCATCATTATGATAAATCCGACCATAATCCCCCACGTAGCCACACGGGCATTTTCGATTGAGTGACTCTCTGGAATCATTTCATCTCCAACTACAAAAATCATGGCGCCAGCAGCAAAAGCCAGACCATAAGGGAGTAAAAATGCGGCGATGGAAACTATGGACACTCCCAATAGTCCTCCAATAGGCTCTACAAGTCCTGTTGCTAATGCGAATAATGCAGCTTTTCCCCTAGGATATCCTTCCCTGACCAGAGGTGCAGCCACTGCGAGTCCCTCAGGCATATTCTGAAGCCCTATTGCAACTGCAACTGAAACTCCTGTTAATGGATCAGCAACCCCAAATGAAACGCCAACAGCTAATCCTTCTGGAAAATTATGGATCGTGATTGCGAGAATAAGAAGCCAGACTCTCGCCATGCTTGATGAAGGCCCCTCTTCCCCTTTCTCAAAATGAACGTGCGGTACGTACTTGTCAGCCAAATGTACGAATATACCTCCCAATCCAAACCCTAGTGCGACAACGGTGAGAACATCAGTCCAGTCATTTACCATTGCGTCTTCCAAGGCTGGAACCAACAAACTGAACGACGATGCTGCAAGCATGACACCAGCCGCAAATCCAAGCATAATATCAAGAGTCCTTCGACTAAAGTTGCGTTTGAGAAATATGGGTAGAGCTCCTACACCTGTTGCAACACCCGCCAATAGACTAGCAGTTAAGCCAAGTATAATGGTATCATCCAAGAGCTGCATAATGAAAGAGACCGGTCATCCCCTTCTTAAGGAAGCCGCTTAGTGATTTAGTTCTAAGAACTTGTGTTCTAAATACCTGAATCTAGAAATCATTGAATAAGTATAGGAGAGTAATATGACTGACCCTACCTGAATCACTTGTTCTCTTTCAAAATCTCATCATATTTCACTGCTGGGAATGGTTCACTCTTTCTTGATATCCACAACCCAAGAAGTAAAACGACCGGGATTGCAACCAACAGTCCAATAAATGCTGGACTCAAAATTGTGGTTTTCGTGATCCATGCGACTTGCGTTTGTTCAACGTTTGACAGGTCTTTAAAGAAAAGCTCCGCTTCTAGACTAGTAGGATGTGGTGATTGGACATTCGAAAAGACCACATACCACACACCATCGCGAGGTATCGTAAAATTAAAAGTTAAGCCTGAAGTCTCCTCATTGTGTTCGTAAAGAATTGCACTCTCATATCTTTCCCATATTGTGTAATTGCCTGAATCACAGATGAAGAACTCGATGTCAATATCGCTGGAGAAAGATCCTTCTATTCTCCAACCTGCATCTGCATCCCTATATGCTGCATAGAACTCACTAGGACTTAGGTTTCTGTCTACTCCAAATGCTTGAGTGAATAATGGTAGTAGGAACAAAGTCAAGAACGCTAAACTGCTCAGTAAACTCTTACGCATTACAACCCCTAACAAACATACGATGTTTTCGAATATCTGATTTGTCTCCTACTAGTCAATCCAGTGGTGTCTGGCAAAATTTAATTCTCAAAACTAATGAGATATAGTAAGTCTAGCATGGTTTAAACTAGAACTGGTTTTGGGAAAATTCCCCCTTCTCTAATCAGAATTCAGTCAAGAAGATTAATTTTCCAAGAATCTACACTCCTTGCTAGCAGCCCATAGAATGGAGGCGATATCAGAGTAGCTCCAACTCCCAATTGAATTTGGTAAAAAGGATCAATCTGCGGTCCATCGGCTATTTGGATTATGAAGACTGTCGCAACACTCGAGAGAACAACCATGCAAATGAAAAGTAGAATCGCACCTTGTACGAGGACTGTGAATTTCGAGAATCTATAAACTTTGGACCAGAAACGCTTCGTAACTCTGGAATTGACAATGCCTAGTAAATAAGAACCTACCAAAAAGCCAAGCATGAACCCTTGTACTTTGTAACCATAGGGAATCCACCAGATTACCACAGAGAGCAGTGCTCCAAAGAGAGCCACTACTAGTCCCTGTAAATAGATATACAGAGCACTCACGACATGTGAATCAGTGGATGCTGTCGAATAACGAATCTCTCCTTTAGCAGATTCTATCGTCATCCGATATCACCTTTCGCAAGCGGATTAATACTAGGTATTATTCTAGGTTAAGACTTCCGGAATTTTGCAAAAGAGATGATAACTGAAGAGAAATGAGAAAAAGACTACGTTAATCATGAGGAATGGTGGACCCGAGGGGATTTGACTCCTATATAGTCTCATTGAGGTGTATTAGTAAATAATCGCAAATTACAATGACATCATGAGCGCCTATACCACCATCCTCTTCAATGCCGGCGACTGACCTTCCGCAACACAATCAATATTCCCAAGAAACCGATGATTGCAACAACTCCAACAAATCCGATTAACAGAATATCTATCTCAGGAGATTGAGAAATCCATGATACTTGTGTTTGTGTCACGTTTGACTGATCAATATAGTTAACCTCTACTTCCATATTATCAATACCTCTGACTTCGATATCTGAGAAGACAACATACCATACCGACTCATATGGAACGGTGAAGCTAATCAGTCCCCCCAAAGTACTATCACTATAATTATACCGAACAAAAGTTCCTTGTGATCTCCAAGCAGTATAATTACTCATATCACAGATGAAGAACTCAATATCATTGGTAGTCACGAAAGCGCCTTCTATTCTCCAACCAGCATCCGCTTCTCTATATGCTGCACAAAATTCACCAGGAACAAGACTTTTCTCTGTTGTAAATGCTTGGCTGGCTAAAGGTAGTAGAAACAAGATGATGAGTGTGATAACGCTCAATCCTTTCTTATTCATAACAATTCCCACAGGAAAATATCATTTTATTATCAGGCTCTTATCGAACCGCCTTATCTAGTTTTATACTGACTATACGCTATTCCTACAAGATTTCCTTTCTCGATTCTAGTTGAGCTTGCAATCATTTGTATTCCTATAATGCGCAAAAGAAGATGTATCTGAATGAGAATGAAGTGGTGGGCCCGAGGGGATTTGAACCCCTGACCGTTCCCCTATCCCGACGAACTGTCAAGATATACAGGTTATGAGCCTGCTGCTCTACCAAGCTGAGCTACGGGCCCGATTCAGAACAATGCTTCTGCACTTGATTTGAGATATTAAAGTTGCGAATGGTTTCTAAAATGTAATTCCGTGCTCCGTGAACGATGAACGATTTGGTTCACTTAGATTGTCAAGAAGCTGTTCAAATGAGTAGATTTGAGATTGCACTTTTTCTGACTTTATATTCAACTGGAGTAACTACGAGGCAACTTCAAGGTGCATATTCCATGATTCTATTGTTCACCTCAGATCACTGTGTATGGTGCGGCTCACTTAAGTCAATGATAGAGAATGAAAGTGAGGCTCTGGGTGTAGAACAAAATATCTATGAAGTTGATGTTGAAAAACAGTATCGAATTGCTGAGGCGTATGGTATTCTAGTTGTACCGACTCTCGTTGCTGGATCGTTCAAAATTTCTGGAGTCCCATCTTCAACTGATCTGCGTTCTTTTTTGCTCCAAGCAGTGTCCAGTGGCTTCCTTAGGTATGGACAAAAGAGTGTCAAATCCGTTCTTCGCGAAGTACATCAAATTAGGGCTACAGAATCTAATGATACAATCGTTCGAACTGCACAATCTCAATAATAGCATGAAAAAGTCCTCGATTTATTATCATTCCAGCAGCTTAATGCAAACCAGCAACTAGGCTTTTCTGTTTCTTTTGATTACGAAACTAACTCTCTCAATGAGAAAAAGCACTGGCAGTACGACAATCAATATTGTATTCATTAGACCTACACTCTTCGGCAACCTAATTGTACTAATCCCCATTACGCGAAATGCATCACCATCAACTATGAGTCTAGAGCCGAATTTGTTTCCGTTTTCCGTCTTGACTATGACTCCGTTCCAACCAGCAGCCCAGCCATGGGTTTCATTGATAAAATCCATAGCCCTGAGGCTTCGTGGAGTTGAGGCCATCTGAGAATACCAGTTTGCACCTCCATCTGGCGTGTAAGCTACTGTTGGATCACCAGATCCCACGAGCCAGCCATTGTTTTGATCGATAAACTCCATATCCGTATAGTGGTCAATCCCATAGCTCCATTCTGATACAATAGAGTCTTGGCTCCAAGTCATCCCATCAGTGGAATGAGTCACCCCTAGGTCCAAACTCAGTGCCCATGCCTCAGTTTCATTCAGAACTGACATTGCATTGGTTTTGGTGTCTTTCTGTCTTGTCCAAGAAATACCACCATCTGAACTTCGGAAAATACCACTATATCCGCATGACCATATGATGTCATCATCTACGAAATAAATCTGATATAATGACTCTTCATAATTCCACGTGTCCAACTCATGCCAAGAATCTCCTGTATCGTTAGTGTATTTCAATCCCTTTCCAATACTTGCCAGTCCGTATGAATTATCACGGAATCTTACTGCACCGGGAGATGCACTAGCAGTACCTGTACTATAATCCCAGTGCACACCCTTGTCTTTGGTGTGAAGAAGACCTTGCCTAGTGGAAACCCATATTGTATTCTGGTCTACAACTTCTAATTGCCATATGACCAAGTCCTTCTCTGAATACATGATTTCCCAGTCGACACCTCCATTACTAGTATGCATTACGATGCCATGATATTGGTCTTCGTACTCTGACCCCACATCGCCTTTTCCCACAATCCAACCTTCAGTTGCATTGAAGAATGAAATGTCCACCCAGTAGTCTATCTCCATTTCAAAAGAGTCAACAAGGACTTCCCACTTTGTTTGTGGTTCAACTGTCCGAGTTTCATAGGATGTAACTGCAATGCTAGAAATCACTAATGCTAGAGCGAGGATAAACACACGAACCATCACCCCAAAGGTACTGATTACTCTACCATCCTTTTCATTACCAGGTTTCTGAGAGTTATCCATCTATCCTCCGCCCATCTTTCATAGTAGCAAAATCCTATAAAATGATGGTAAATCGATATGCAGTATAGATGTTTTCAGAACATCTAGCAACAACTTGTCCTCTACGTAATCTTAATAACAGCATAGCAAAGTTCTCGATGCTACATCGCCCCGGTAGTGTAGTCCGGCCCAGCATTCAGGACTTTCGATTCTGAGACCCGGGTTCAAATCCCGGCCGGGGCACCATTTCTCTTATTACAGTTACACCTGATTGAATTTCTGTACTATTCACTAATTGGATAATACCCTGAAACACCTATAATCAATCCACCAAGAGATGAAACCAAAGCCAAAGTAATAACATCTGGAAGAGTCATAATCAACATCAAAGTCGTTACTAAATACGCGTAGATAGCAACTATGGTGACTATGATCATAATCCCAAATAGAATTCCACC
Organism: Candidatus Thorarchaeota archaeon; assembly: GCA_016840855.1. Classification (GTDB taxonomy): domain Archaea; phylum Asgardarchaeota; class Thorarchaeia; order Thorarchaeales; family Thorarchaeaceae; genus SMTZ1-45. The sequence goes on from JAEORO010000199.1 coordinate 7,754, forward strand.
TGATCGAAGATATCTAACCTTCTTTTGAAAATCATCTTTCTCTCTTAGACCAATCACAATAAGTATGATAGCAATGAAATAACCAATACCAAGAATACCAGGAGCACTAAAACCAAACATTACTTGGGCATCTTGCATCGTTACAATCCCTCAGGTATCAGATAATGACAAATGGACAGATAGATTTTCTCATTCGAGTTCAAATCCCAGCTGGGGCACCATCTTTTTTCATCTAAAACGAAAATCCTACTTGTTTCACATTATTGAATCAAAAAACAAGGATTTGTGAGTAATCATTATTGATTACCCACAATTTAGTAAATGGTGCTGCTTAGATTGATTCTAAGTATCACATCTAGTATCTGGAGCGTCTGTTATTACCGCCACCACTATAGCCGCCACGACGGTCTCTTCCACCGCCATAGCTGCCATTTCGACCGCCATAACTTCTACTGCTACCTCGGTTGCTATAACCACCACCACCGCTGTAGTTTCTGCGGGGTCGGTCGTCCTCGTGCTCTTCAGCAGACATATCGACACTCATGTTGACTTCTTCAATAGCTTCTTCAGCTACCTCGAGCTTACCATACCTACCGACATTCAATCGCAAGTTCCCTTGAAAGAGTCCAGTATATCCGTTGGTCAGATTGTAGGTAGTACCTTCTTCAATGTTATCAATGGCTTCATCCCAAAGTGGAACTTGTACAATTCCGCTAGCATCACCAACAGTGATATCACAAACTCGATGAGATGAACCATCCTTGCGGGATTCAATCTCGCGTTCTTCACCGATATTAGTCACCTTGAAAGAAATGGTGACATTTCTCATTCGCGGCTTTAATTCAGCCACCGTAGCCTCTATTGGCTCACGTTCTTCATAACTCATTGTTATTCACTCGCTCTATGCGATATGCAAGTTGTCAAAACTAGCGTGTCCTTCTTTGAGATTTGCGATGCCTGAAAAAACAAACTCGATAATTCCCATGATAGAAAGTGCGTTTCGCTTCTCGTTTACCTGCAAATAGATTCTCAGAATCGCTCCTTATGAACTTGTGTACAGCGGCCCTATATTGAGTATTCATCTAATTTTCTACCAGTGTTATATTCCTCTGACATCAAATCATGTTAGCTGAAGAAATTCCTTTTTGGCTAGAAACATATAGTTTAGAAAATTCCGACATCTCAAGGAATCAAATTACAGTTGGATTATGTTCTAATTCATCGATAAGAGCATGTTGAAGTCTGAAGATTTGAATGAATGTGTCAATGCTCCAGATGATATCACATCC
>JAEORO010000200.1 GCA_016840855.1 Candidatus Thorarchaeota archaeon
GCAACCACGTTTCCAATGAGAGTTTCTCTTCAAGCATGTGAAAATGCAGTTGTGAATGACTGTTTCTTTGACACAGCAGTTCTACAAGTCAACTGGTGTCCTAATATCACAATCATGAACAACATTTTTGATACTGGTGGGATTACAATTGGATCACATACAATCAATGACCCTCCTTTTAATTACACCATAACAGGTAATTTTGCTAACGGGAAACCTATCATTTACCTTGAAAGTACAACAGATACTATTATCCCGGCTGATAACTATGCTCAAGTCATATTGATGGACTGTAATGATATTCTAGTGCGAAATGGAATCATGGAGAATGTCCCTTATGGCGTTCAAATCCTTCACTCAAATTCATGTTCTGTAGAGAATTTGAGGTCACAAGGAACCACTCAAGCTGTGATGGTATATTATTCAAACAATACTGAGGTGTCTGGATGCATTATTGACTCAGAGTTTGGTTTTTCAATTGCCATGTACTACTCCTATGATTGTCTTATTCGAGATAATGTTCTTTCAGGACATGAGTATGGGGGCGCAACTCTCGTGTATGTTGGAGCCTGTGAAGATACGGTTGTTGAAGGCAACAACATTTCTAGTACCACGCACATTGGTATAGAGGTTTCAGGTTTTGACTGCATTATTCGAGAGAATAAATTTGATGATTGTTATACTAGTCTACGTGTTTCAGGAGCAAGGTTACAGATCAATGAGAATACGATACTGAGAGCATCTGATGACCATATTAGTCCTCCAAATTCCTTCGGTATTCTAGCAGCTCCACTCTGGAACTCAAGTGTTTTTGGCAATGAAATTCTTGATGGTGACGATTGGGGAATACTCTATCTTGGAAATGGGACTCAGTTTGTTGAAAATAGGATTGCATATAATTCAGGCATAGGATTGGAGATATACGAAGGGTCCACAAACAACAGCATCTACGGAAATATCTTTGATCGAAATGTAGCTGGTAATGCAATTGACAACGGGTTCTTGAACTGCTGGGACAATAATGTAAGTTCAGGAAATCTATGGAGTGACTATGACTACGTTACAGGGGGACCATATAGCATCTCGGGTGTCGCAAGCAGTCAAGACAGGTATCCACTTGTTGATGATGTCGCCCCAGTCATTAGTCACCCAGCTGATATACACCTTGAACAGGGAGTTTTTGATGCAAATATATCTTGGGCAGTGAGTGATATCTTACCTAACCAATACTGGTTATATCAAAATGGTGAGGAGCTATATCATGGAACTTGGAGGTCTGGGACTCTTGATTTCACACTACAAGTGGAAGATGAAGAAGTCTATAACATCACTCTTGTGTTATCCGATTTATACGGAAATCTCGTTTCTGATACTGTCTTCATACTAAGAGGAACGCCAACTCCCACGACCTATCCTAGTACTATAGATCATGGTCTCATCTACATCCCCATGTTCATCATAATACCTGGTATTTTGGGGCTCATCTTGATTGCAGTTGTTATGATAAGAAGAGAGATTCTGCAAAATCCCAATGATGATTATTTGAAGTGCGTGAATGAGCGAGCTAATTAAGGCAACTACCTCCAAAACTGTGATAGCAATGGGTCGACTTCGTCCTATGACATTTTTTGTAATCACAATTACATTCATACTTATTTTATCATCAGCACCATTCTCAGAAGCTGTAAATCCAACTATCTGGGCTTGGGGAATTGAAGGCGAACCTGAATTAGGTCAAGGCTTTGATGTCTGGGCAAATGTTACTGATGCTGATTTCGACCTAGCAAATGTCACAGTAGAAGTCGTTGGTCCCAACATGTCAATAAACAATCTTTTGACCTTTAATGGCACCTTCTATGTCGGTTCAGTTCCATCATTCCCAAACGATGGAGAATTCAGTGTGAGGATTAAAGCCTTTGACCTAGCTGGAGGTTCAAGAACCAGTGCTAGAATATACATCGATTTCGAGTCGAATCCTGTGATTCCAGTAGATCCTTTATTGACTATGCCAATCGTTGTGTCTTCAAGCCTTGGTCTAATGGTTGTGGTAGTAGGTTTGGCTTGCATCTATGACAGAAAGAAAAGTCTTGGGGAAGGTGTCATCGCACAAGAATAAGTACTAAGGACTAATTATATCATATTTGATATAATCGTGAGTTTTATATGCTCTCAATACTGGGTGAACATAACGCCATCACCAAACGTATTTTTCTGTGTTAGAATGTTTGATAAAATTCATACGTTTGATTTTTGCCATTCATCAAACAATTTATAAGATGATGAGCCAATAATAGTGTGCACTGGAGGATTCCTCATAGATGTTTAGATATGCCGTCAAGCGAGTTGCTCGTAGCTATCGTCTATTCATTGCTTTGACTGTTGGTGTGCTTTTAGCTACCACTTTCTTCGCAGCCACGAATGTAGCTGCTGATGTGCTTTCTAAGGACGCTCTTGATGCCAGTATTGAAGGATACCTCTATGATTTTTCGGTCGAGAGCGTGTCTTCAAACTGGACCCTAACGGACATCAATAATCTCGAAGATAATCTCCTCAACCTGACAGGAATAACAGCATCAACCCACTCATCTCAGTTCACTTTTGAGTTCAATAATACAGGTGTAAACATGACACTAGCAGGATTGGAGATGTTCTCTGATCTAACAACGGGACTTCAATTAATTTCTGGACGTCCTACACTTGGGCCAAATGAAACGTATATTGTTAGTGGATCTGCAAATGAATCACTCTTCGAGCTAGATCAGATTGTGGAAGTCGAAATACCTGTACTCCGAGGATTTTATCCTCCAAGTTTCATTCACCGAAATCTGACTGTTGCAGGATATGTGTATATTCCAGGGGACACAAGAAACTCAATTTTTCAAACCTCAGTTGGCAGCTTCCTTGATGTTATTACAAGCGGTGACATTAGTGCACTAGGACTTCTTGGTAGAAGATCGTACAACCTATTGCTCACTGACTGGGAATTGACTGTAGAATCGATGCTTGAGGAAGCTTCAGAGGTACCTACTCACACTAAGGTTGCTGTTCGAAATCTTATTCATCTTCAGATCGATCGATCGCGATACCTTGATCCTTACGATATTGGTGCATCGATATCAAGAATTAATCAAATTGGAGATTTAATTGCTTCACGGTCAGACCCCTATAATGCTGATGTCATATCTAACCTCGAATCTCCTCTATCTATCTATCAATTCACACAGATAGGGATGAACTTTCAATTTGTTTCTATATCTCTTCCAATCTTCTTGCTTGCATACTTCACTGGAACCATGGTCAGTGATGTAGGATATAATTTCAGAAGGCGCGAGATTGGACTTTTGTTAACAAAAGGATATCAGAATCATACTATCAAAAGGATGTTTCTGGTTGAAGGTATTCTAGTTGGTGGTATTGCTGGTGCATTTTCTATTTTCCTTGGAACTGCTGCAGCATATTTTGTGCTTGGCATCACTGATACTAATTTTCTCACTGTTGTCCTAAGTAATACAGTAGCTATAATCCTCGCAATAATCGTAGGTATGTTCCTAGGACTGTTTTCTGTGTGGAGACCAGCGGGACGTGCATCAAAACTTGAAACGCTTGACGCTCTAAAACAATACATATTCGTTGAGGATGTATCAGAATACAAGCGGCTATTGCCTACCATATCTCTGATTCTTGGTACATACAAACTAATTGTTTGGATTCTTGGCATCGAAATGAGTAGCTTACTTAGTTCAATAGGTTTCGGAAATTTCGTAATCGCATTGGTGCTTGCTGCGTGGCTTGTAGTCGATTCAATTCTAAATACACTTGGGCCACTTCTCTTCCTCTATGGTGCAACCCGAGTATTCATGAAAGGATCTCTGAGGTTTCAAGAAGCAGTTGTAAGTGCAGGCAGGAGATTCTTTGGAGCATTTGGAAATCTGGCGACAAGAAATATCAAACGAAATCCTGCTAGGACTGCATCTCTTGTGTTCATTATTGCACTCATTGTGTCCTACGGAATTTTTGCTACTGGAAGTCTCTACTCGCAATATGACTTCATTGAACGAAATGCACGTTATACTGTGGGAGCAGATGTACGAGTCCAGCTTGATTCCGGAGCTAATATGACAGAAATGCTTGCAGCTATAGATACTTACAATGGGGTTGAAGCTGTAACCCCTGAATACCAGTTGGATCTAAGGGCTGGATCCACTTCGATTGAAACTCGTGGAATTCGGCCTAATGAATGGCTTGAAGTAGGATACTGGGAATCTCAATGGTTCCTGGGTGACGTAAATGAAATGATTAATGCCCTTGGTGATGATGGTATCATCATATCTCGAGATATAGCAAAAAGGCTTGAGCTGGATGTTGGGGATACAATATATGTGAATGGTCCCTTTGGATCAGGAACATTTGGGCTAAGAATTGTTGGTCTTCTCGGCTATGTCACATTGATTGAGATGACTGTCTTCGGATTAACAATCGCTACAGGTGGGGAGTATATATCAATTGTATCAGAGATGTTCTTGAATGAAAGTATGCTCATTCACACATCAACAGCTAACGTGCTAGTTGATACAGCCCCTAATGTTAATGGCACTCTTCTTCAAGATCAATTTGTCAATGATCTCGAAGATGTGTACACAAGTTATTCCGTCACTTCTGAAATGGCAGATTATCAGTCAAGTCCACTTAGAAGCGGCTCTACCAAGATACAATGGTTAGCCATCAGTTTTGCCATCATCCTCGCAATGGTGGGTACTGGTCTGGTGGTATTTCTTACCCTGAAGGAAAAGGACGTAGAAATTGCACTACTGTCCGTTCGAGGTTTCAATAAGTGGCAGTTGTTCAAGACTCTTCTTGCGGAAGTAATGGTAACAATCCTTTTTGCGCTCCTGCTTGGAGTCTTTGTTGGAGTTGTAGAAAACCTTGGACAGGTTTCACAGTTGAATCAAAATGCAACTGGTCTTATTCGTTATCAGGTAACTCTAGGAGGAGCTGCGTTCTATACAAATCTCCTTCTCGTGGGAGTTGTATTATTGGCTGCAATAATTCCGGTCTGGCTCGCATCCAGACGACCAGAGTCCAAAGTCGATTTACTAAGAGCATAGGTGATTATGATGAGTAATAAAGCGTATATTCAGACCGATGACCTTGTGAAGGTTTATCGTTTAGGAAATGTGGAGGTCCAAGCTCTCCGAGGTCTCTCGATGCAGGTGCACCAAGGAGAGATGGTAGCTATAGTTGGAGCAAGTGGGTCAGGAAAGACTACATTGCTCAATATCTTGGGTGGAATCACAAGAGCGACTGCTGGCAATACTGTCGTAGCTGGCTACGATGTGACAAATGCAAGTGCAGTACAACTTGTTGCACTTCGCCGCGAGATTGTTGGGCATATCTTTCAAGAACTCAACCTCATTCCTACATTGACCGCTTATGAGAATGTCGAGTTGCCTATGCTTGCAGCCAAAGTGGATGGAGGTAGAAGAAAAGCAAGAGTTGAGGAATTGCTTTCTATTGTTGGACTTGAAGACCGTATGAAGCACAAACCAGATGAATTGTCAGGCGGTGAACGTCAACGAGTAGCCATTGCCGCTGCTATTGCCAATGATCCGAAGGTCTTACTATGTGATGAGCCAACTGGTGATCTTGATACGGAGACTGGAAGCATTATTGTTGAGTACCTACATAAAGTCAACAAAGAGTATGGAAAGACAGTGATCATGGTCACTCACGACCCTTCTGTAGCAAGACAATGTGATCGGATCTATAGAATTCGGGATGGTCAAATCATCTCGGTTCAATCACCAACAGCTGATAGCGAGTCAGAAGCAGTTTCACGAGTCGATGTAATTCGCGAAAGACTGACAGAAATAAAGGCAGAGATAGATCGTCTTGATGAACAAGTCAAAACTGGAACAATAGATCTTGGAGTCTTTGCTGGACGAAGGACGGCTTTAACAGACCGAAAGAAAATGTTCGAGGAAGAATTACATAGGTTAGGTCTATAGTTCCTGTATCACTGTCTCGATATGTTTTTGTCATGCACTGGGTTCTCCCAAAGCCGGTGTTCCCAGTGTGTCTACCAGTAATTGCTGTTCATGGCGGAGCTACAGTCTTTGAGAAAAAGTACCACCCAACTATTCTAGATGTAGTCAAAAAAGCTGCAAAGATGAGTATGTACGCTTTAGAACAAGGAGGATCAGCTCTTGATGCAGTAGAAACAGCAATTTGGATCTTAGAAGAAACTAGTCTCTTTACAGCAGGACTTGGAGCTAGCAAGAATCGTGATGGTGAAATCGAGCTCGACGCAATGATTATGGATGGTAACCGATTACAGAGTGGAGCTGTAATGGCAGTCCAGAATATTGCCCATCCAATATCACTTGCTAGATATGTTCTAGAAAGAACTTCGAATTCACAGATTGTAGGTACAGGAGCAAACAAGCTATACGAACAGATGTTAGCTGAAGGATACCGGAATGAGACCTCCTATCATAGAACTGAGCGACCAATTATTACTCAGGGCTGCGATACTGTTGGCGCAATTGTTGTAGATAAAAATGGACTGATCGTTTCTGGCTCTTCTACTAGTGGCTGGCCGGGAAAGCTACCAGGGAGGGTAGGGGATTCTCCCATCGTTGGTGCAGGCGTCTATGCAAATGATATTGCTGGTGCAAGTTGTACTGGAAAAGGAGAACAAATTCTGAGGATAACTATGGGTAGAATGTCTGTCTTCCATGTTGAACAAGGTCTATCAGTGCAGGAATCAGCAGAAACTGTGATGGCTGAGTTACGCCAAAAAACCAGCGGCGAGGCTGGTCTAATTTTGGTCGACAGACTTGGTAACGTGGCAATTCAATATGACACACCACATATGCCAGTTGCACTAATCTCGAAGGATATGAAAGATATCTACTGCTCAATGACTCCCAAATGGCCAGTTGGTTGAAACCTAGTCCAGTAGTCGTTTTTCACCTGTAATCTTCAATATTTCAGTAACATCCTGACTTACTTCCAAGCAACCGAGGTATTTTTGTTTACTATCTCTGACTGCAAAGTAGCGAATGTGTATTGTCTTTCCTCCGAGGTTAATCCAAAACTCCGCAGAGTCCCGGGTTCCATCTCGGAAATCGCTTAAGATCTTCTCAACAATGTGCACACTCTTCTTTGGATGACATAACTGAACACTCCTACCAATCACTCCTCGCGACCGGACAAAGATTCTGTCAGGTGACTCGCTGAAGAATTGAACACGATCTTGAGCATCTACAAATGTCAGGTCGATTGGTAGGTGATTGAAGATTGTTTCCAACATATCAACAGAAAGTTTTCCACTTCCAAACACTACTTCCCGCGCTTCTGATACAGTTGGTTCTTCTGTTTCAATGAATACCCCCTTACGAATAGCTTTGATTGAATAGCTACAATAACCAATATCATTGAAATCCTGTGCAACAAGGTCCCACTCATGATCACCGAACAACCTTAGGGATGCAGGAAAGAGGATATTGTTCTCTTTATTGAAATGGCTAGCAAGCATATTGGAAAGTCTTGCAGAAACCTCGTTTAAATTCTCTAGATTTGCAATTATCCTCTCGTTCGATTCAGATCTATGCTCAAACAAGATCTTTTCTATTTCATGAATTTCCTGGTGTTCACTCCACATTGCTGCTGGTGGTCCGGTGAGACCATGTTTCTCTAGAACAGGAAACAGCGCATTTTCTTCACGTAGATAATGGGTTTCAGATTCTGCAAAAAATCCGAGTAATTGCCTTATCCGATCTATAAACACCGCTTCCGATTCTCTCTCTCCTTTCTTCAATGTCTTCGTCAGGGTATGTAGTTCGTTCGCATATTCCATGAGGAGCGAATGTTCTGCCATCAAGGTGTGAATAGGATGACCTCTTGGAGCAATCGGGTTTTGACTTTGGACTGTTTCTCTGAAGACTTCAAGACTCATATCGAAAAGAACCTCAAAATCAGTATCAGATATACCGTCCTGAATCAGCTCGCCCCTTACAAGCATCATCTCTGCTGGATTCACAACGCCTAATGACTTCATGAATTGATTCTTGAGATCTGTAAGATTCTCACCAGAACTGATCTTATTAGCTATCTCTTTCAGAATGCTCTTCCTATCACTCGCCATGAAATCGCCTACATATATTATGATACCGTCTTGATATTTCCTTTTACCCCGACTTCAAAACCTGTCAATGACCAATGTGCATTAATCTTCCAAGGGAATACTCACCTGCTTCACTTACCTGTGCTTTTGGACTCCTGTCAGGAATCCATCTAGTCATGTACATCTTCTTGCCATTATGCCTTGTATATTATCCGTCTTCTTTCTTCATCGTCTGCACAAGTTGACAATGTATAAAGTCCACATTCTACGCTAACGGAATTCGGTTTTATTGTTTCAGGCAACACAAAAAAAGAGTAACCAGGAACGCAATGTTCCTGGTGCATCATTCATAGTGGTAGAGTCGAGCCTTCAGGTAGGAGCCAGAAGTATGAAACAAGCCCAAAGCCATATGCTGGAATGTATGAATACAACTTATGCAGACCATAGCCAATGAGCTCCACTAGCTCACCTGGTTTGAATAGTGCAACTTCCTGGATTTTGGCATACCAGATGACTTCACCGCCATCCGTCATTACCTGCATAGGTACATCGATTACTTCTGTAATCTCTGATAGAGGAATGTCATCAATATAGTGCTCATAGTAGTAGTAGCTATACAACCAAGCAGCAAAATCATAATCAAATGTCCCTGGCAATAGCCAAGTTTGCCCTCCAATGGCGAGTGGGTCATCTGCACAAAACCGTGCTCCAGGCAGAGTATATGGTGTGATCTCACCAGTCCACCAATTAATGAATCCCTCCCGGGTTGTTAAAATTGAACCAACCAATTGAGTAACTTCGCCTCTATTGAATGCAGCATTCTCATCTGCTTGTAGTTTAGCAGTTCCTGCATTATTCACATAGCTATTCAATGTCCCATATGATACACCACTTGATTCCAATGAAGGCACTACTATTAATACCTCATCACAATCAACAAACAGTTCGAATTCAACTCCACCGGGGGCTACATCATAGCCTATAATATAGATTGAGTGAAGTCCTGTTTCTGGAACGTAGAAATAACCCTCCTCCGAAATGTTGGGATCTTCATAAGCGAGTGGGGCTCTTCCGCCATACCATATGTATTCAAACGTAGGTCCTATTACACAGACATCTAAATCATTGTACGGATCAGGTATTGTCACTTTGACATAAACTTGATCGCCTTCGTTGAAATTATACGAAACGGGATTCAGAAGGTCGTCTTGAAAGATTATTCCTATCGTTGTATCAGGGAACCCAGGTAACGAGGCTACTGCTGAAGGCAGCAATGTTAGTCCTAAGCAGACAAACAAGGCCGCAGAAATTCGTAGCAATTGCCCTTTTGTTCTAATTATCATTGCATCCTATCACTCCTTTCGTTTGCCGAGAGAAGCTATGTTCCTCGGCAGCCTAGAACGTATCTTTACATATCTAATAAATGTTACTTATTATATTTTTTTTACAAATATTAATATAGTTACAAGAACCTATTTTATATGAAACAGCTTTAATGTAAGTCTGTATCAAATAGTTCATATGTAACAATAGTCATCGAAAGGAATATGACTGATAAGGAATCTAAGGAACGGAAGAAGTTGAGAGAGGAGATTCTTGCCTCATTCGATGCTGCGGAGATAGATCCTCAACGTGAAAAGATTGCCGTAATGACACGCCTAGATTACAGATTAGTGGAGTTTCTTGATGCCCTTGTAAAACTAAAGATATACCACAGCAGATCTGATGCAGTAGCCAATATGATCAAGAAGGCTATTCTTGCCGAGATTGAAGTCTACGATCAAATCAGGATACAAGCTCAAAAGCTTGATGAGATTGAATCCGCAACTCTGGATCTCGCACAACAAATTCACAAAGATTAGTGCTCAAACCCATTTCAATAGAAGGCATTTTTCAATTTTGAAGCCAAGTAACATTTGGGAAATTAACCGGTTCGATAGTAGCTAGTACACTAGTATTTAGAAGATCTAGGTATTTTGAGATTGACAACCAGATTATTGCTGTAACCGTATGTACTGGCGTGGCTTTTGGCATGAGGAATAATGATACAAACATTGCTATGAGCTATGTTAGAAAGGTCAAGAAGTTGCTATGAAATCACTCCCATTTATTACGAGACCGCCTTGATATTTCCTTTTACCCCGATTTCAAATACCCTCATTGGTATATTCAGACCTGTGTCTAGAATAGCCTGAGCCACAACTCTGACCAATCCATGACAACAAGGAACTTCCATATGGACAATGGAAACATCTTTGATATTATTGATTTGAAACATCTGAGTGAGCTTCTCTATATTTTGTTGATAATCTTCAAATTTTGGACAGACTAACACTATTGCTTTATTCTTTAGAAAATCCTCATGCATTGAAGGGTATGCTAGTGCTGCGCAATCAGCTATAATCGCCATACTAGCATTCTTTAGAGCTGGATGTTGTGGGGCTAATAATCTGAGTTTAATCGGCCAGTGTGTAAGTCTAGATTCTTTTGGAACTAGAACAGTTTCAGGGAGTAGATGGTCTGGACCTTTATGAATGTCTAATTCCTTTTCAGCATAGGTGAACTTCTCACTCCCTGCGCAGCCTACATCGTGACTCGCAAGTTTCTGTTTTCTAATATTCTCTTTAGCTGCAATTTCATCAAATGGGATTGTTTCAACCTCTCTAAGTGTTAATGCGCCTTCAGGACATTCTCCCAAGCAAGCTCCTAAACCATCGCAGAATGATTCAGATATAACCCGTGCTTTTCCATCAATTACCTGAAGCGCACCCTCAGCGCATCCTGGCACACAATTTCCACACCCGGTACAAAGGTCTTCATCGATATGTATCATGAGTCGTTTTACCATCATCATTTGAACTACCTTCACTTTACCATAGTTAATTTAATGAAGGTTACTATTATAAAGATAGTAGTTACCATTTGGTAAGTGGTTTTCATGACACTGCGAACACGAGAAAATGTAGAAATGTGTCCTGTTTTTGCAGCATCTAGAATCTTAGGCAAAAGGTGGTCGATTTTAATCATACAGGTCCTTCTAAAACCAGAGGCGACTATAGGTTTACGATTTCATGAGCTACAGAATGAGCTCAGTTGGATTAGCCCGAAAGTTCTTACACAGAGGCTTAGAGAACTCCAAGAGAGTGGCATTCTGTCCCGGGATGTTGATGTAAGTACGATGCCTCCTAAGGCATGGTACACTTTGACAGAGAAAGGTCGAGACCTTGGACCCACTCTAGAAGCTATGCAAGCTTGGGGAATGAAGCATGGTGGTAGAGTAGTTGCTGTCTGCATGGGTAAGGGCTTCGAACATTGCCATGAGTGTCAACATTAACAAGATGAGATATTAGTAGTGGCTGCGGTTCTTTTCCAACAATCTCAAGAGTGTCTCCTAATTAATTGAGAGATAAAAATTAGAGCTAGATTGAGTTGTGTAATTTCAACTGTTACTCCAGAAAGTGAAAATCCGATCATTACTCAATATGACTGATTTCAATTGCCAAAGAAATTGCACAAGTTTGACGAAGATTATTTGCGAGTGTCCTCAATGATTTTCACAAGTTCTTCTTCAATAGTAGGAGTCATCTTCGCTCGTGTCTTTATTCTACCTACTTCTTCTCCATCTTTACCGAAGATGATGATTGTTGGACTACTGGTAACACCAAATGTTTCAACTTCAGGCGGTGAAGGAGGAACAGCCCAAAACTTATCGGAGCCATAAGGTGGTTTGGTCATTCCACCTAACGCTAGAATAGGTTTGTCTAGCTCTTTCTCAAGTAATGCTAAGACAGGAAGAGCTCGACGTGAATCACCACACCAATCTGCAAAGAAGATAACTACACTATAGTCTTTCAATAGATCCTTTAGCTTTGACACTGCTTTTTGGTTCAGCTTATACTCATCTTTCTGACGAATGAACCCTCCTTGGTAGGCTGGTTTTATCGATTCTATTGCCTCATTACATGATGGTGCATCAACTTGGACATCAGTTATGGTTGGCACTTTATTCATCTCCTTGATTTCTAATACGCTTATTCAGTTTCGCAGACTATATCTGTTCCCTTCATACCTTTCTTAGCTTGCAGGGGTGTCTTTTGTACAAGTTTGACCCACTTTGAAAGATAATCTAAATGACTCTCTTCTTCGCCTCTTAGATGCTCCACTAATAGCTGAGCTACAGGATCATCAATCTTATCAAGAGCTTGATCAAGTAAATTCATCATCTCTCTCTCGTCTTGTAGTAAGGACTCGATTTCACGCTCGAGTTTGATTCTCGCAGCATACCGGGCTACCTTTGCTGACCATTCATCACAAGGTGTGGTGATCATATGTTCAATCATTCCCTCAAGGAATTTTATATGCTTCCAAGTATCAAGACGCAATTCCATAAAGGCAAGACGAACTGCAGGTTCTTTTGCTTGTTCCTCTAGATTGACCAAATGATTCAGTGTTTTTTGTTCAACTTGAATCTGATCCTTCATCACAGCAACAACTTTCGCTTCGGATTGAGTCATCCACTAACATCTCCACAAATTCTACAAATTAATTAACTATAGTTACTTTATCTCTTATAAGACTATTCGTTATGACTCTTTACTGGGAAGCAACTTCCACCAAACTAATCAATATGCAACGCTCTCCTAAGGTCCGGATGGTCAAACTCAGCTTCTTGCTCATACTCATTTCCTAGAAACTGATTCATCATGAGAGCTGCATAATTACCTGTACCCACAGCCATCGCAACTTGTTGTGTGATTGGTCTGACATCTCCAGCCGCCCACACACCTTCAATATTGGTCTTACCTCTGTGGTCTGTAATTATATTGCCTCTGGCATCCACTTCTACTCCAATCTGTTGTGCAAGCTCAGAGCGTGCAATTGCGACATAGGATACGAAGAATACATTTGCCTTCAATTTCCGACCATCAGTAAGTGTGACTGACTGTACAACACCAGGTCTCGGGAAATCAATTGATTTGATCTTTCCTGAAGTCCATTTGAACGGAGACTGCTTCAACTTCTCAAGATCTTGATTCTCAAATGGCACGTAGGCATCCTCAGTCATTAGAATCTGTATCTTATTTGTAAAACGTGTCAACGCATTTGCCACGTGTAATGCGCTACCGACTGTCCCCGCGTTGACCACTAAGACATCTTTGCTCTTACAGAGCGGCGCTTCACAATCTGGGCAGTAAAACGCTCCATTTCCAACATTCGCTACAGGAAGCCAGCTTCTCCATCTCCCATCAACCTTCGGGTGTTTTCTAGATGTTCCCATTGCTAAAAGAAGTGTTTTTGCCTGGTACTCGTTTTTATCTTCCGTTCGATAACTCGGTTCGGTACGGACTGTAAACTTCGGATAGCGACCTGCGACTTGAACAACATCTGCAGCAATGTATTCAGCTCCAGCTGCTCGAGCCTCTCCTTGGATGTTTCTTAACAGACTTCTGCCTTCATGATAGACTGACCCTGAGAAATTGAGGATTGAGTTTGTGTGAAAATGCATGGGACTTGTACCTCTATCTAAGACTAGCACTCTACGTTCATGATAAGCAAGATGAAGAGCTGCAGAGGAACCAGCAGGACCTCCACCAATGATTATGGCATCATAAATCTTAACCATAGTAAAGAAGCCTCATTATTCAGAACATTCAGGATGTTAATAAACCTATGATAGAGGCTAGAATTTTCTAAGAGTGAAATACATTGGATTAAAATTCCCGAAGAAACTTAAGGAAGATATTTCCTTAGGAATTAAGTTTGGGAAGCATGCTGAATGAAGAGGGTTGTATTTTTGTTTTGCATCTTCATATAAAATTGAGGTGGTGGAGCCGGTGAGTTCACCAATAAAGCCCTCAAACATCAGTTGTCTTCGAGGAAGGGGGAATATTCAATTTGCGTAAAGCATATTATGAGGATAATTCTAAGGAATCATTTGTTATGAGCGGCATTAGTATGAGGGGTCTACATATCCTAGCTCTGCTACTGATATTGTCCTCTTTAGTTGGCTATATTCCGTCAATACCTTTCTCCATTACCTCGATTTCAGAGAATAGTGATGCAATACCCACTTCTGAACCTATTGAAGGCTCAGACATTGATAGAGAAAAAATAGCCGCCACCACAAGAGAGATGCTATACAGTCACTTCACTGAGAATCTTGGACAGGTCAATAACAGGGACATTATGTATTATGGCCGTTTTCCAGGCGGTATGATAGGATTTGGTGTCAGTGCGATTTTCGTTTGGTTAGAGAATACAACAAATACCATTGTCATTAAGTTTCTTGGATCAAATAAAGTTCAACCAATTGCTAGGAGCTATGCCTCATATAGGAACAATTATTTCTTGGGTGACAGAGGGACTTATGTCGGAGTACGATCATCCTCCGATATCATTTATTCCAATTTATACCCGGGAATTGATTTGGAATACCACGCTACTCCTGAAGGAGTGAAGTACCAATTTTATGTGAGTCCGGGAGCTGATTACCAAGATATTCAGGTGCAAACTGACGGATATGATTTTCTCGAAATTTTAGATGCAGAAATACGATGGGAAAAGGACAAAGCTAACTTTGTGGATACGGATCTAATTTCCTATCAAGGTGAGAAATCTTTGAAAACAAAGTTCAATCGCCTAAGTGAGAATGTCTATGGATTTAATGTGCCTGAGTATGATGCGACTCAAATGCTGGTGATTGATCCACTTATTTATTCGACTTTAATTAGTAGTTCGGAGGACGATGTCGGACTTGGGATTACAATTGACAACGATGGCTTTGTATTTGTAACAGGCTATACAAGTTCAGCGACATTTCCAGTACGATTCGGGATATTCAACTCTTATTCAGGAAATAGGGATGCCTTTGTCCTAAAGTACAAATTAGAGATAAGCGAATTGATATTCAGCACATTCATTGGTGGCAGTGAATCTGATACTTCTAATGATATAGCGGTTGATGGTGCTGGGAATATTCATCTTGTCGGGACAACTAGCTCAGCAGACTTCCCGTTATCCTCCGCTTATGATGGTTCTTTGGGTGGAACTTTGGATGGATTCTTCCTTAAACTGAATTCAGCTGGTTCTGCTTTAATCTACTCAAGTTATTTGGGAGGCACAAGTGCAGATATCTGCCAATCGATACGACTTAATATTTCAGGATATCTTCACTTGACAGGATGGACTAACTCGTCAGACTTTACTACTGTTAGTCCAATACAAGGAAGTCTTGGCGGGGCAAAAGATATGATTCTCTCAATTGTAAGCCCTGCAGGTGATTTAGTCTATTCAAGCTACTATGGTGGCACTGGTGATGATATTGGTGAAATCATTGAGATTGATTCGAATAGGAATATTATTGTAGCAGGTACCGTACAAACCGGGTGGCCTACTTACAATGCAATGAACGCCACTTGTAATGGAGGGTCAGACATTGGGATTTGTAAGTTAAACTCACTCGGAAAACAAGTTCTCTGGTCAACATTTATTGGTGGTGCTGATGATGATGTTGCTACAGGTCTTGCGATTGACTCAAACGATGAGATTTGCCTTTCTGGATATTCAAATTCCACCGATTTTCCAACGATAGCTGCTTTGAATGCATCCAATAATGGAGGATTTGATGTTGTATATCTAAAAATGTATAGTAATGGTAGTCAACTGATTTTCTCAAGTTATCTTGGTGGTACATCTAATGACTATTCCTATGGTCTGGCAATTGACCGATTTGACTATCTCTATATTTTTGGAGAGACCTCTTCTTCATCATTTCCTGTTCTTAATGCGTATAATGCCACCATTTCAGGTGAACAGGATTGTTTCCTTCTCAAGATGAATAGAACTGCTTCTAACCTAATATCATCGACCTTTTTTGGTGGGTCTGACAACGAAAAACCTTGTGCAATTGCTCTTGATTCAGTTGGAACAGTGTACCTCACGGGATGGACTAACTCTACTAATTTTCCACTTACTGAGTTTGTAGCTCAGACACAATGGCTAATGGGTTGGACTTTTAGAAAAGCACACAAAGTCCTTGGATCAAGTGGTGCGGGTGTCAATTACCAAATCAGACTCACTATATATTTTGGCTCAGGCACAGATAATATAGATAACGTCTATCTAAGTTCAGCGTGCCAGACAGATTTTGATGATATACGATTCACTGATGATGATGGTATGACTGAACTGAGCTATTGGAGGGAAGAGTTCACGGATTCAGTCAGCGCTATCTTCTGGGTGAAAGTGTTAGACAATCTGGATACTAATCAAACAATCTATCTCTATTATGGAAATCCTACTGCAGACTCAAACTCTAATGGTGATTCCACATTCATATTCTTTGATGATTTTTCTGGTACTTCTCTGAACACAACCAAATGGTGGGTCTATTCATTTGGAGTAGATCCACGTACTTATGAAGTTGTGAATGGGGAGCTTCATGCTGATATTCAGTCGACAACCAACTCATGGAGTGGTTATCATTTTGTATCATATGCAGACTTCACTGATACAGATTATCAGGTTTACGTAAAAAGCAGATGGTCCGGATACGATTATTCTCGAGGGAGATCCAATGTAGCATCACCATTCCTCTTTGATAGCACTAACCAAACAACTGGTCTCACAGTATCAGCTTATGGCGATTATATGGTCACACTATATACGTATGTAGATGGTAGTAGTACCTGGACATCTGTTAGTAATTATGCGAGCGGAAATGCAGTCTTTAACTATAGAGTAACAAGTGGCACGAACTTCAACATGCAGATGACAGGTACTTATTCAAGGTCATATACTGGCACTATTAGTGGATTTACATATCCTTTCTCAGTACGACTTCTTGCTGAACTTAACTACTGGACTTCAAATATGTACTGTGACGTCTATTATGATATTATCTATATTCAAAAGTACGTGCCTTCTGCGCCATTGCACGGAGACTGGCAGTCGGAGGAGGTTTATTCTGGTGTATCCGGAGGTTATGACTGCTTTAATGTTCAATTCAGCAATCCTGACGATGCTGATGAAGACGGATTGACAGACCTAGATGAGGTGCATTATGGTACTAACTGGCTTTCGAATGATACTGATGGAGACCTTATGATTGACTCTTGGGAAGTGTACTTCGGTCTTAATCCTAATAATGCAAGCGATGCTAATGATGACCTCGATGGTGATGGATTTGATAATCTCGCAGAGTATCTTAACTGCACACTCCCCAACAACAATGACACAGATTGGGATTTGATGACAGATTATTGGGAATTCGTCAATCAGTTGAATCCATTGGTAGATGATGCCTATGAAGACCTTGATCATGATGGGATCATCAACCTTAATGAATTTGGGAACGGCACAGCTGCTTTTAGTAATGATACTGACTCGGATTTTATGCCTGATTTATGGGAGATAGAGAACTCCTTAGATCCAACAATTGCTAGTGGCGATGATGATCCGGACTTGGATGCTCTATCGAACTTAATGGAATTTCTAAATTCTGGAGACCCCAATAACAACGATACTGACTCTGACCTCATCCCAGATGGCTGGGAATATACACACGGACTTGATCTTACAATTGATGACGCTTCACTAGACTACGAGCTAGATGGTCTAGATAATTATGAGGAGTACATATGGAATACTGATCCATTCAATGAGGATTCTGACGATGATTCCTTGCTTGATGGTTTCGAAGTGTTTTCGTATGGAACTAATCCAGCAAGCAATGATACTGAATCTGATGGCATGAATGATGGTTGGGAGGTTTTCTGGGGATTTAATCCGCTTATTGATGACTCCGCCAATGATAGTGATTCAG
Organism: Candidatus Thorarchaeota archaeon; assembly: GCA_016840855.1. GTDB lineage: Archaea > Asgardarchaeota > Thorarchaeia > Thorarchaeales > Thorarchaeaceae > SMTZ1-45. The sequence continues at coordinate 17,949 of JAEORO010000200.1, forward strand.
ATGGATTATCAAACCTTGGAGAGTACATTTGGGGTTCTTATCCAAACAACACGGACTCTGATTCTGACTCATTATCTGATGGAGATGAGGTCAATCTTTATGGTACCGACCCGATGGACCCACTCTCTCCCTATACGAGCCCAGACCCCATATACTCCACTTACTTTGGTGGAGATTTGCCAGATGTTGGTACCGCGAATCATATGGATAGTTTAGGCTATATCTATGTGACTGGATACACCTCATCACCATTATTCCCGGTGACGAGTGCTTATGACACTACTTATGCGGGAGGTTACGACGCATTCGTCTTCAAACTCTCTCCGGACGGTCAAACACTAGTGTTTTCAACTTTCATAGGTGGCACAGGTGCTGAATACGCGTATTGCCTTACAGTAGACAACAACTTTGATGTTTACATAGGGGGAGTAACAACATCAGACGACTTCCCTCTTCTTAATGCATACGATGATTCAAGGGCTTCTGGAACAGATGGGTTCATTGTCAAGTTGAACTCTACAGGGACGGGTCTTGTGTTCTCAACATATATCGGTGGAAATGGCAATGATGGGTTCTATGTACTTCAGGTAGATGGAAACAACGATATCTATGCTGCTGGTTATTCAACCGCAAGTGATTGGCCCGTCGTGAATCCATGTCAACTGAAGCATGGTGGAAATGGTGATGCAGTCATCGTCAAGATGAGAAATGATGGAGAACTGCTCATGTTCTCCACCTACCTGGGTGGATCAGGAGATGATGCAGTACACGACATTGCAATAGATAATAAAAACCGAATTGTTGTAATTGGTGGTACTAGTTCCTCGGATTACCCTGTTGTCAATGCCATCGACAGCGCATATGGTGGAAGCAATGATGCCATCTTGGCTAGAATCAACGCCACTGATGGGTCGTTAGATTTCTCAACATACCTTGGAGACTCTAATCACGATAATGGCCAAGGAGTGGTTGTTGACAAATCGGACAATATTTACATTGTTGGTCTAACTTATTCACCGACCTTTCCCGTGGTGAATGCGTTTGATTCAACACATAATGGTGATTCTGATATCTTTGTAGCAAAGATTGCAGAGAATGGTACATCTTTCTATTTCTCAACATTTGTTGGAGGATCAACCGACGACGATACTCTTCCGAGGTGTATTGGTCTAGACGAGATAAACAACATCTATGTTGTCGCTAGAACTGAGTCAATTGATATCCCTACTGTCAATCCATTTGATGACACTCATAATGGTGGTGTTCATGATCTCTATTTCTTCAAGATGAGTGCAGATGGTCATCAAATCTATTATGCCACATATATTGGAGGGTCAGATGAAGACGCCCCACAAGGATTATTCGTTTCTCAATCAGGAAAAGTCACAATCAGCGGACAGACTCTATCAACAAACTTCCCACTTGTATCTCAATACCGTAGCTATTCAGGTTACAGCGAGCCTTTTGTTATTCAATTCAGCAATATCTCAGACTATGACGGTGATGAGCTTTGTGATGATGATGAAGTTTCATTTGGCACAAACAAATTGCTGACTGACACAGATTCTGATCTTATGCCCGATGGATGGGAGTTCCTGAACGGATTAGATGGAACTCTAAATGATTCGGCTTTAGACTCAGACTTTGACTCATTGACTAATCTTCAGGAGTACCAACTTGGTACTATGGCTAACAACAATGATAGTGATTTTGACCTCATCTCAGATAGTGATGAGATTACGCTCTATAACAGTGACCCAACACTATATGATTCAGACTTCGACCTAATATGTGACTCAACTGAGATTCTCACCTATGGTACGTTGCCAGATAATAATGACACTGATTCTGATCTTATGACTGATGGCTGGGAAGTGCTCCATGGACTCAATCCATTAGTGAATGACGCAGGAGGAGACCTTGATTCTGATGGAATCACAAACTTGGAGGAGTTCCAACGGTGGATGAACCCCAATTCCTGGGATTCTGATAACGACATCATTGGAGATTGGGATGAACTGTACGTATACTTCTCAGACCCGTTGAATAGGCATTCCCCTGAGCCTGACAGGACTCCAGTGTTCTCTTCATACTTTGGTGGAGGCGGAGCTGAAGACTTGATTGGCGTTACTGTTGGTAGCGATGGTTTCATCTATGCCACTGGAAGGTCAACTTCCTCTGATTTCCCTGTTCTCAATGCATACGACAGCTCATTCAATGGCAATGATGATGTCGTTGTTTTGAAGATTGATCCAGAGAACCTTACTCTAGTGTATTCGACCTTCATAGGAGGTTCCTCGGATGATTATGGATACACAATTGCGACATTCAATGATGGACGTGTTGTCGTTTCTGGTGTTACGTATTCATCGAACTTCCCCTTCATTAATGCTCATGACACCACACTCTCTGGTTCATACGACGCGATTCTATTGGGACTCAATAGTACAGGGAACGGTCTCATCTTCTCAACCTTGATTGGTGGTAATGGCTACGATGCTGGACGAGGTGTAAGTATCATCAATGATGAAACTATCATCGTGGTAGGGTGGACCTCATCATCAGACTTAGCAACAATGAATGCGTATCAGGATGCATATGGTGGGGGAACGTACGACTTTCTCCTGTTCAAAGCATTACCGGACGGAACCATTACTTATGTTAGCTATCTAGGAGGTAGCGGTGAGGATGTAGGAGAGGACATAGATGTAGACTCCTCAGAGAATGTGTTCTTCACTGGAAGGACGTCATCATCAAACTTCCCAATGGTGAATGCGTACGATAATTCATTCAATGGAGAGTACGATTGCGTACTTGTCAAACTAGC
>JAEORO010000201.1 GCA_016840855.1 Candidatus Thorarchaeota archaeon
CAAAACCTCCATTTTCATCATCAAATCTTTGTGAGAGTTCACTAAATGCAGCGATGATGTCGTTTTCAGACAAATCTGAACTCATCTTTTCTGCGGATGGCTCTTTGAGTGCATTCTCAACTCTTTGAATCACATCTTCTATGTTGTTTCGATCTTCCATCCAGAGCTGACCAATTCGTGGAATTAGATCTAACATCCCCAACGTATTGTACCGTGTTTTCTTTGGAATGTACGTTCCAGCAAAGAACGGTTTCTTGTCAGGAGTCATTATAATGGTTAGAGGCCAACCTCCACGTCCAGTAATCATTTGGGCGACCTGCATGTACACACCATCAATGTCTGGTCGCTCTTCCCTATCCACCTTGATGTTGACAAAGGTGCTATTCATTAACTTAGCGACTTCTCCATCTTCAAACGATTCATGTGCCATAACATGGCACCAGTGGCACGTACTGTACCCGATGGAGAGAAAGATGGGTTTATCCTCACTCTTAGCCTTCTCGAATGCTTCCTCTGACCATGCATACCAGTCAACCGGATTTGTTGCGTGTTGCAAGAGATACGGACTTTTCTCATTTGCAAGTCTGTTTGTACCTGTCACTTTAGAATCATGTGCCATCTGTCTCACCTGTCATCCATTAAGGAATAACTATTAACTATTGTTATTGAGCAAGAGTTCTTACGTAGATGGCATGTTTTATGAATGTTCGAGGGGCGTTTCAATCAGGTGTGGTTAGTGAGTACTAGTGAACAGCCAAAAGAGGAATATAGGAGCCCAGCTGAGCGGTTGAAGATGCGAGTAATTGGTGCAATCGGATTGCTTCTCCCCTTTCTTGCGTCCATCCCTCCTATAACCGCCTGGGGAGCTTTAATGACTGTTCCCTTTCTTATGTATATTATACTCATAGTGACAAACCCCTCTGCTACTGTCCTTTATCCTACGGACATAATCAACTTAGTTTCGTTTTTACTAGCGCTTTTACTCCTCGCCTACTCAGTAGGATATCTATGGACGAAGAAATCGGGCGGCCTTGTTACGACAGGTCCATATCGTTTTGTCCGACATCCTCAATATTTTTCTATTATCATTTTTACAACAATCGTTACCTATCAGAGCGTATGGATTCTGCAAAACACTTTTGGAATTGGTTGGCTCTCTGTTGAACAGACTATCGCACTATGGGTAGCTCTGTTGATTGCCTATGCAATAATCGCGTCAATTGAAGAGCTGCATTTGAATGAAGTTTATGGTTCAGAATGGATAGAATATAGAAACCGTGTTGGATTTCTACTTCCATTTGTTCACTTCAGATCGAGAATTGTAGAGGCGATAATCTGTATCATAATACCCATACTTGTCCTCTTAGCACTGCTTAGTATCTCGACACCAATTCCCGAAATACCACTCTGAAATCACCAAGAGACCTACATCACACTCCCACGCGCTTGGTTAGGACTCATACAGCTACGTATCGCTTTTTCTTTTCTTCAATGAGTCCCCTCTGAAGAAGAGAAGCAACATGATGTTCAATCATCCATGTTTCAAATTGAAGAAAGACAGGATCAGTTAGAGAGGGGTAGATTATTGCTTTGAGGGTGATCTCAGCTACAGTACCAGCTCCCTCCATTATTTCTGCAAGAACTAAGTCTTCTCGCATACCAATATGCCTTTGATAGGCGTCGAATGCTGTCTTGTAGTCTTCAATCAGAGGCTTTTGCAAATGACCGCTTATCAGTCCGCTGTAGTTATTATGCTGTAATCTACTGATTGAGTCTTTGAACTCAGGAATTGAGGAATTTGGATGGCCATAAAATGGTCCAAATTCCAGATCCAAGTCCATATCAGCTCCAAAGACAAGATTGGGCTCTCGTATCTCAATGCACATATGGTCCGGAAGATGTCCTGGCGTATAGAGCATTTGAAGTGTGTAGCTACCTGTAGTTAACTTGTCACCATTCTGCAGTTCTTCATCAACTCGACCTTCCTCCAAGGCACCAAACATCTTTGAATTGACAAGTTTCTCCCAAAGTGGTCTGACAGGATTGGCCCGATGCAAACCAAGAAAATCCTTCATTTTCTCTTTGTCGTTAAAGAGAGGTGCAGTAATCTCATTTGCTGCAATTCTGCAACGAGACAGTCTATTAAGGCGCACTGCGTGAGTGATATGATCTGGATGAATGTGACTTAAGATGACAGTATCGATATCGCTGAGTTCTAAATGCTGAGCCATCAAGAATGCTCGAAGATCTTCGACTCCACAACCTGGATCAATGACAACGACATCATCATCAATAATGACTAATGTGTTGCATTTTGGGAAGTGTCCGCCGATAACTACATGCAGACCTGCTCCAATCTGCATATGTGTCATCAGTCACTGCCTCCGATTTGAGTTTAAATTCGGTTGTGTAGTCCATGTTTTAGGACATCAACCTTTTTTCGAACTATACCTGAGTAGGTCGGACCTTCATCTCTGCCTCTATTTTGACAGACTGACGCCAAGTCCTGAAGCTACCCCACATAACAGGTAAAGCTCCTGCCATCACAAGTAGTGTGAGGAGCATAATATTGACAACATCGGATTTTGCTGGCGTGATACCTGCATTAATCCCATCCACCCACAGACCTGTCATCACCAGCAGTGCGAGTGGTATTAGTAAGATCGTCATGAAAAAGAATATTGCGAATGCTCGCCCTGGAGAATGCTGAATAATTCTAGCGAAGATACCCAGTTGTGGATGCTTTTGCCATCGAGAACCTTCATGAACTATCCAGAATATGAAGAATACTATCAATGCGATGAAAAATGGAATAAGGGTAATCTCTAGCCACATGATGGAGGCTCCTTCGTCCACTTTTCCGACACGTGTTACCTATAAAGGCTACGGTTTGCGACACGTATTAACTAGCTCTGATGAAGTGATGTGTCCTCGGACGACATATGCTTCTTTCTCATCAGTTTTTTTTGTTCGTAGACTGATTCAGCTGTCATCCAGCCTAAGTCATCGTTCTGTATCGGTCTTTCTTTTGATGTATTGGCCGTTTGATAACTTGTAGGTAGATTCCCTTGTTTGCATATTTTGGCATCAATCAAATTATCAAGACATTTCTCTCTGTTAGAACTTAGCCTCGCGGCGGCTCTGAGATTATGGATGTAGAGATTAAGAAAGAACTCTGAGCTAGTTGTAGACATATCTGGTTTTAGATTTTGGCAGCCATCACAGCCACATTCTTCAAAGACTGCTTTTCTCACCTGCTCAGGACGGGAACCTATAAGATACCTCCTTCTTGCCGTTATGTATAGTAATGCAGATGTATCGACACTATCAATTCCAATATCATGATGATAATAGTGAAGAAGTCCCATATGAGGAAGTCCAAAGACATGTAACCAGAAATCATGAGTTATTTTTCTAACATACTTCAATACCTGCTCAAGTCTCACTTTATCATGATGATATAGAGGTATTACTCCGCCTATGGCAAAGTGAGTAACACCTTGTTCTCGATAGAACTCATAGAGATCATCGATTATGTATTCTGTGTGCCCTTGAATCACTGCAATTATTTTTGAAGGATGTACAATTTCGAGGAGCTCTGTGAAATTGTCTTTGATTACTTTAATCTTGATTTGGATAGTTTCGTTGCTATCATCAGGTAGAACGATTTCATCCGGTGCTACAAAATAATCGGCTCCAGACAACTCATAGGCTTGAAAAATATGTGAATTCGATAGTTCCACATCAACCTGAATCCCTAATTCTCTTGCAATTCCCGCTTTACGTGCTTCAACCTCAAATACACCAGTGTCCGCAACAAGAGTTTTGGTCTTCGGAAAGCCCAGATCGACCAAGCCTTCTTTCAGTGTCATCCCTGAACTCACTACTCTATCTAACCAGAAGTCATTTGATCTGTATACATCATATGCAGTAAACAAGACTGCATCCGTATACGGCCAACTAATGAGTGGCTCTTCACGAAACAATTCCATTGAGCAAAAATGGTTCTTAGGGATTAGTTTAGAAAGCTTCATTTCTCGAAAACATGCCCCCATGTCTTTTGTCCGGTACTCAATAGCTTAGATGTACATAACTCTGTATCGCTACTTGATATTTAAACAAGCCAACTTAGCGAGCTTTGTATCGAAATTGAGCCTCAAATGCCGCATGCAGTTCTTTAAGGGTTGTTGCCTCTTCTGGAGTCTTGTCATCCCGAATTCTCGTGATACGGGCAAATCTCAAAGCTAAGCCCGATGTGTATTTTGGACTTTCCTGAATCTCAGCTGCCAATACCTCCACAACGATCACAGGTTTGACCTTTACATACCCTCGAGTTTGAGATACTTGAATTCGTTGCAGTTTCTCAGTCATCTCTTGCAACTCATTGTCGGTCAATCCCTTGAAGGTTTTGCCGATCATAACAAAATCATCAGTATCTTCATCAAAGACTGCAAGGTGGTAATCTGAAAGCCATTTGCTTCTTCTACCATGTCCCCACTCAGCCGCAATGATTACTAAATCCATTGTATTCAATGTGTGCTTTATCTTCATCCAGTGCTTTCCGCGCACGCCAGGAACATAGGGTGAATTAAGTTGCTTTGCGAGTAAGCCTTCGTGACCCATCTCTTTGCTTCGGTGAAAGAATTCCTTTGCCGCTTTTAATTTGTCAGTTACCACTCTTTCAACTAACATCGAATTCGGTATTTCTCTCTCAAGCTGTGACCTTCTTTTCGAATACGGTTCATCAACTAGCATCACGCCATTCAATTGAAGAATGTCAAAGAGGTAGAGGTGCAAGTTGATCTCTTTAGGTGTTCTTCTGTCTTCCTTGGTTCTGCCAAATCTCCTCATGATAACTTGAAATGGATAGGGTTTTCCTTTCGAGTCCACTGCAACAACCTCTCCATCGAGGATAATCTGGTTTGCCTTGACCTTCTCATTCACCTCATGTGCAATCTCAGGAAGACTGTCAGTCACATCGTTTAGTCCTCGTGAGAAAATTCGAAGTCGTTCTCCATCCTTGTGGACTTGTACCCTCGCTCCATCGAGTTTTAGCTCGAGAGAAATCTCCTCTCCATTTCCAATTTCCAGAGCTTCTTTAAGGTCATTTATAGGGCTTGCTAACATTGGCTTTACAGCGACCATAGACTTGATTGTGATATTCTTTAGACCTGAGTTCCCGCTTTTTGAAGCAATCCGCGCAACTTCTCCTAGATTGCCTGAAAAACTCCAAGCTCTTCTCACCAGTTCAGAATCTACAGAAAATGCCTCAGAGATGGACTCCGCGAGTAAACCGTGAGAAAGTCCTGTTCTCATATCATTTAGAATGAGTGCTACTAAATATCTAATTTCTCGAGGTGAAGCCTCTGAAAGAAGTCGCGAAATTAGTAACTGTTTTTCCTTTGTTGATCCCTTGCCTTCTGCAAGGGCAATCTTCGCGAATCCTTCGCTCACAGATTTTACTGAAAGGGGCTCCTGAAATAAGACTGATTGCTGAGAATGAACTTTTGTTTCTAGAAGAGCTGATATAGCCTCCCCAGCATCACCTTCATACAATTTTCCTAAATCATCTTCCTTGAAATCAACAACCTTGTGAAGGGATCCCATAAGATTACTCCAAGACACATTTAGGACACGTTCTTCATTCTCGGGGAAGATTTTACCTGCAAGGAAGAGAGATGTTGAGCCAATCTCGTACTCATTGGCCTCCCTTAATAGATTAGCAACAAGGTTGATTTTTTCTTTCCTTTTTGTAGTCTTACTTACAGCATCCAATGTTTCAGCTATCTTTAGGAATTCCATTCTTGACACTCATCTTGCTATCCTATAGAATGCTGATTGTTTTCAACTTCTATTAATTTTCCTCCACATTACACGGTTCGTTACATCTATAACACAGCGTTATTTGATTCTATTAGGTCGATATTCTATGGGTAGTATCTGGCTTAGCAAGAAAAGTTTCCTGTATTTCGGCGGAGCTGCTATTATAATCCTTGGAGGATTGATTGTGATAACATCGCCGTATCATTACATCAATTTCGCTGTAGTGCAGAACAATCAAAGAACCTTTGAGGTGTACGACCAAGCGTTTTATTACCCCCAACTTGAAATCTCTGTTTCCTTGCGACCAGGGAACCAGTCTATAATCTTTATCGACCTGTCATTTGAAAATAATGTCACTCATGAAATTGTAACTGTGAATATGACACTTACTCAAGAACATCAGATTATAGGTCCTGAGAATAGCATCTTTTACGAGTATGATACGGTCGCAGATATTGCTACTGGAAACTACACACTGACCATAGATCGTGTTGTTGGAGTATCGCAATTCGACCTGGGTTTAAACCAAGTCAGTGATTCTCGACTATTCATTATTATTGGTGGTTCTATGAACATCCTAGGACTTGTTATGGGTATTGGAGGATATTGCGTTCCTGGTACATTTTTCCCCTCGGACAGCGACACCATAGTTTCATGGGGATATGAAGAAGAGGAAACACAAGACACAGGACAATAGATTTGAATTACAGCACAGCTGAGTTTTGAAAATTCTATGCAAACGTCCTAGAATTTAATCCAGACTTAGTGTTACGCTGGAATGACGTCGGTTGTACACACGCTCTTGTTCATCTTGTACTTGGAACTCTTGTTGAGGACCATGGAGAACGACGAGATGAAATGGTTACTAAAAGGGAAGATTGTCTGTGACTTCAGAGGCTTCCCATTGGGACG
>JAEORO010000202.1 GCA_016840855.1 Candidatus Thorarchaeota archaeon
ATAATGGCGTCGTTTCCATAATTGAATAGAACTTAGAATCGTTGCACCTGAGGTTCAAAGTCTTCAGGAGAAAAGGCAGGCTCGCTTTCCTCTGGCAAATCGCCTCTCTCTTTAAGTGTTTGAGTTGTCAAGAGATAGTATACGAGTGCTAGTGATTTACGACCACGATTATTTGTTGGAATAACGAGATCCACATTTGTTGTCACATTATCAGTGTCACAAAGAGCAATAACTGGAATACCTATCTTTGCAGCCTCAGAAAGAGCCTGTTGATCTGTCCTTGGATCTGTCAAGATAACTACATCGGGCTCAATGTAAGTTCGCGGACCTGCGATATTAGGATTGGTGAGTGTCCCAGGAACAAAACGTTCAGTGAATGCATTTGCTCCGACGAAGTGAGCGAATGTTTCTACAGGTCTTTTACCATAGACTCTTCCTGAAACTACCACTATTTTCGATGGGTCAAATCGAGCTAGAAACTTAGCTGTCACTCGGATTCGCTCATCCGTTTTTCGAACATCAAGAACATATAGTCCAATAGGTCTCTGTCGATAAACGAATGGTTCCATATCTTGCGTCTTTACTTGAGTTCCGATATGGCAACCTGCTGCGAGGTATTTGTCCATCGGTGTCAAGAGCTCTAAGTCAGCGACTTCTATCTCACTCATTTTATTTAACCTCCGCAGTTTCCGTAGCGGCAAATGCCATGAAACTGTCAATAATGTCAATGTGTGCAAGTAACATCCTTCGACAACAATACCGGGTCAACCCAATATTATCGAGAACAACTGCAGGGTCTTCACCTTGTCGAACTTCTCGTTTGAATTGTTCAAACTTATCTGCAACTACTTTACCGCAAGTGAAACATCGTACTGGTATAATCATTCTTGAATCGCCTCACCTGTATGATTTCTGGTAGCGTGAACGAGCTGAAGGGCCACCGAATTTCTTTGGTTCTGTTCTTCGTGGATCTCCGACCAACATCGTTCGGTCGTGTTCAATCATCTTTGAGCGTGCTTCAAAGTCCTGACTCATTCGGAAAAGTCCCGTAGCTATTGCCATTCGTACAGCGTCGGCTTGGCTCATGAAACCACCACCTATGCATCGTACTTTGATGTCATATCGTTTCCATCCTTCTCCGAAAAGAATCAAAGGTTCCATGATACGCATGCGAGCAAGCTCTGGTTGCTGAATCTCCAGAGGTTGACCATTGATTCTAATTCGACCACTGCCATCCCTTATTGTGGCTTTTGCAAGGCTTGTCTTTCTCTTGCCTGTACTGACTACAACTCTCATCCTATTTTACCTCCGGACTTCTCCAACCAAGTTCGTGGCTCAAGTCTGCAACCGTGATAAATTTCTGTTTCAAGCTTGTATATTTTGCACCCTCAAGCACAATCTTTTCTGAATCAATATACTTCTCGGGAACTCCAATGTAGACCTTGATGCGTTTGTATGCTGCTTTTCCGCGGGGTGTGGGCCATGGAAGCATTCCACGAATCATCCGTCTCACCATTTTGTCAGGACGACGATGATGAAATGGACCTCTTGTCGGGTTATAGGAGGTACGAACATTGAATTTCTCTTTGAACTTCTCAATCACTGTCCTGCGTCTACCTGTGATTATGGCTTTCTCAATGTTGACAATTACGATGTTGTCACCAAGCAGAGCAGCTTTCGCAGCCTTTGCTCCTAATCGGCCAACAACCATATTCTCGGCATCATAAATTTTGATATTCTCAGTACTCATCAGAATCACCTATACAATGATTGTAACTCCTTTCCCTTTGGGAATCTGAGTAAGTAGCTCATCAATAGATATCAATGAACCACCAGCCCCGACTATTACTGTTCTTGCAGTAGTGGATGCATTAAGAGCTGCTACAGTCACTTTGTGAGAGAGGTTACCAGATCCAAGTACCTTTCCCGGTACTACGATGATATCTCCCGCATTTGTATAGCGACTGATTTTACCAATATTTACTGTGGCACGTTGGCGAGCTGGTCTAGCCAAAAGCTCGGCTACTCGCTTCCATATTCCAACATTATGTTTGGCAGAAGTCTTTCTTAGCGCATTGATAAGAGCGCGCGTATTTGGGTCAGTTGGTCCAGATTTAACGGATCTTTCCATGGTGTCACACCTCATAGTGAATTTGCATAGTCAAGAGCCAACCTGATTCTTTCTTTCAGTAACTCGGAAGATTTCTCAACAATTTCCTCAGGACTTAACGCACCTGTTGATTCCACCTTAAACAGGAATGCGTCTTTCTTGGAATCGATGGTGATTGCTCCAGGCTCACAGACTTCAACACAAGCTTCACAAAGGCTGCAGTCCAGAGTGTTCTGAGTGGATATTGTATCCCCATCAATCAAGAGAATGTTCTTTGGACACACATCAACACAATCACCACACTGGTTGCAATTCTCCTTGTTCACTTCAACTATTGGCACATATTTGTATGAAACAGTTGATACTGGCTGAAATTTAGCGTTCTCCACACCTTTTCCAAGGCGAGCATATGCCTCGATAATTAGACGCTGGTTAGGAGCTAGTTTTACTAGGGGGATATCTCCTGATGCTGGAACTACTTTCGGGTCTTGTGAAGACAGGTCGTGGGAGTAAACTATTCTCTCTTCATCGCCTGTTTCTTCTTCTAGAGTGAGTGTGCACTGACAGAGGCTACATCCCTTCCCTTCACAATCACATTCCTCTGGCAAATTGTAGCTTTCGAGGTCAGTAATAAGTGGAATTAGACCTAACCTATGCGCAAGCATCTCGTCGTACATCACGCTTGTGTTTTCAAGAACAAGCACTTCATCTATTGCCATCGCAGGCAATCTGGTAAGCATGGTTCGGCGTAATGCGTTTGCAAACGCTACATCTACCCCTTCTACTAGGAAGTGAATGATGTTGTCCTGTTTGTGGATTATCGTGATTTCCATCGACTCACCCGACCGTAATTTTCAGTCCATACCCAAAAGACATGATTTCCCGGACGGACTCGCCATTTACCTGTAAATAGTCAGATGGCTCACTCGCCCATGTCCTGGGCATCTTCGCCTGATTTCTCTGAACATAAAAGGCTTGTCCTACGACTTACTTTGTCCAAAAAAGAGTGGTGAGTGAAAAAGATCTATGCTGCAACCTGTACCATGTCACGAAGCCCATTCACAATCAGTTTGTAACCAGTAAGACGTTGTTTTGGATCAATCGCAACCATGCCTACAGTGGGGACTCCAAGTAAATCTTGTACTGATTCAGGTCTCATCGAACCTGGAAGGTCTTGTTTATTGGCAACAGCAATTATTTTCACGCCATTTAGCTGGTTCTTATACTTTTCAAGGAGCTGTCGAGTCTTGAGAACTGCTTTTGGATTGCTCTCTGTGACCACGACAACCATTTTGCTACCTCTCATGAAGTCAGGCCATAAGAATTCGAAATGAGACTGACCACCCATCTCAATCAGGGAAACTTTCGTGCTGCTGTCAATTGTTATTGTGCCACAGCTCATACCTGCGGTCGGTTGGTAGTTAGCCTCTAATTTTGGTGCCCTATCAGTGAGGAGTTTGATTAGTGTGGACTTACCAGCATAACCGGACCCCATTAGGGCAACCTTGACATACTCTGTCATGAATTTTGGCTCCAAGTAGAAAATGCTTGGATAGTGTATAGGTTGCTGTATTTCGTGTGTAATACTCACTATTGAGAAAATGCCTCTCTGAAGCAGTACTTAAGACTGATGAAGTATCTAGAGGGAGAGTCACAAATGGCGCTAGATAGAAGAGCTTAACAGTCAAAGCGAATCTCCCAAACGAGTGAGATTGAGATGTCCTTCAAGGGTCCAAAGATTATTATCATTGAGGAAGGAGCCCTAAGTGAACTTCGGTCATTGATGAAGGACTATTCCCATCCTATTTGTGTGACTGACGAGTTGATTCATTCACAATACTCTAAACGTTTAGAGAGTGTGATTGAAAAGTCTTGTAGATGGCTACTGGCTTCCACATATCGAGCAAATACCAACACCGTTCTTGGTAAAGTCG
>JAEORO010000203.1 GCA_016840855.1 Candidatus Thorarchaeota archaeon
AGCTGTACTAGAAGTGCGGCGCAATGATCGACACTTCCTTGCTGCTGTGCAAATTGAAATGCTTGCGGACATTGACAAGTATGAAAATGTTGTAGAATCACTCGAATCACTTGACTCGATGAATCAAGGTTGGAAACTGTTTGTGGTATTCATTGATAATTTATCCAAGATGTTCCCCGGGGAGTCGATTGACATCAAGAAACATGAGAACTTGATTGAACGGATGATTGGAACCTTAATGACATATCAGATAATGTTTCCAGAGTATTTTGGGGCTGATGATGAATTTGTTGACAAACTAGTTGGTATGATACGTGCAATTGTTCGTTAGCAATTCATTATCACCAATGAAAAAGGCAGTCTTTGTTTTCAAAAACCATGTTGTTTGTCATGTAGGACATCTCAATACTCCGCTAAAAATGATTGGTGAAAGGACCTTCTCTGCAGACTATAATGATTATTGCAAGCAGAGATTAGTGTGATAGACTACTGACTGTCAGTTTCAATAGGGAGTTTGAATGTCACCAACAACACTGGAATTACTGATGTGCTAGAATTATTAACCGAAAGCTCTAAACATATCTCTCAATGACTCCTTCACTTCAAAAGCAGAAATACGTTCGAAATGCGTGAGGGAGTAGGAGATGGCTTCTTCCTGTTGGATATGCTCAAATGAAAGAAGAAGGAGGGAATATTTTTCCCTCCAGAGCGATTATTGCTTCTTCAAAACTATGCCCTTCAAGAGATCATAGACATTCATCCCCTGTTGGGGATATCTGGACCGTAGTTCTTGTAGAACCTCAGCTACAACAGGTCCTGAACGGACAACATCAGTCATAGTGAATGGTGCACTATCGGGTCTGAATTTCTCCCGAGCCAGTTCAAGTGCGTAATATGTATCCACTCCACCACCTAGTTCTCCTGTAACTTCCTCTGCAGCAAGAAGATCTTCTGGAATCTCACTTATGTTCGATAACAAGTTCCTGGCTTTCTGGAAGTTCTGCGGATTAGGAACTGCTACTTCAAGGATCCAAGGTTTCTGTTCTCCCGGCATTGTGAACTTAGCTGTTTCTGATTTGGCATTGCTCAGATAAGGACTAATTCGCAACGAAATAATCGTCTTCCCATGTCTTGGTGAGAAAACAAGTATCGGTGGCGTAGGAGAGTACCAGGTAGTGCTGCTGATTCGTCCCTTCGTCTGCAGGTATGTCAATGTAGGAATCTGTGCAAGTGATTGGTTTATTTTGGATTGGTCGTATCGGGCTTGACTTTCAAACAGCGAAATGAAAGGTGAAGCGTTTGGAGATTCCTCAGTATCATCAGCAACGGATGCTCTTGTAAACACAGATTTCCCGTTAGTATATGAGGTCACAAATCCTCTCGGGATCTTGATATCGAGCACGGTGCCCATGCTTACAGCGTTGAACGCGAATGTCGTGTCGTTGATGAAACCCCCTTGGAACAACACTTTCATTTCGTGCGGCTTTTCTCTAAATTTCAAACTAACTAACGTCCATGATGCCAACATCTCTTTGCCTTTCTTTGAACGAGTATGTAAGACTGAAGCCGCACTCACCATGGCCATTAGAGGGCTTCTTCCGCTAGACTTGTATCCATCTCCAATGTCACAGAACTCCTCGAGTTTCAACTCTGCGGGAACAAGCTCATAGATAGGATCCTCAACTAGCTCGTTTCCAAAAGCATCCTTTATGACTCGGTCAAGAACAGCAATTACCGCATCTTCATCTGTTCCTGTGAAATATTCGATACTTTCTGTCATCAAATCACCTCATAGTTGATTTCCACATGTAGGACATTGCATGTTCGAACTAACGAAAGACTTGCCGCACTTACTACAATATGCCGCAAAACTATGGCCGTCAGGCAATGTAGTGTGGATAGAGAACATTGAACTTGGATTTCCGAACCCTGTAAGAAAGAAATGTCTTCCACACTTGCATTGGACTGCTAGTCCTTTGTTGGGATTCTCATCCCAACGGATTTCTGTTACTCTGGTAAGAGTTGGCAGGTAGTAGATACCACCTTTTAGTTTCTGAAACTCTTCAGTCTTCTTATGAGTTTCAATTTTATATTTCTCCGAATTACAAAATGGACATTGTATCTCTGATTTGCCCATTACACATACCTCCCAAGTACATTGTGAGTTTGCTTGCAGAATGCCCTATTTGAGCCTTTGCATTTTTTGTATGTATGATGAATGATTAAGATTCGTCGCGAAAATATCTGATAAATGGAAGTGCACTTGATTCTTACGTCAGAATTGTCATTAATTTCCTCAATCATGCTTTCAGGGTTTGATACCAGATGAAGAAATACAGCACAAAACCCTATCGTGAAGATGATTGTGAAGTTGATCGTTATATGGCTGAGGAGGAGTTTATCTGAAAACTTTTGTGAGAGGCTATAGATGTATGAATTACATAATTCTGGATTCATACTTAATTCTTCTGGGAGTGTAATTGGCGGGCTCACTTGGATCCGAACCAAGGATTACTAACTTAGAAGGCTAGTGCCCCATCCAGGCTAGACCACGTGCCCTAGGAGTAGACAAAGCTGCTGGTCCGCTGTTAGAGTTATTGTGATTCAGCCAGCTTAGCAGTGATCTTTTACAAAAATATCCAAAAGGAAGCGCATTTGCAAATTCAAATGCCATTTTTACTGACATCATTCTACAACCTGCTAAAGTCGAATAGTTGCAGACTACAATTAGAAGCAAAGACTTATATCAAATATTAACAATAGTTAATTTACTATTTCATATTTCCTAGGAGAAAAGATAATGACTATAGAACTTCTCGAACGGAACACCTCAACTGATGATGAACTAGTTATCATTAGAGAATTTGCAATTCCTAAGAGTTTGGTGTTCAATGCTCTCACCAA
>JAEORO010000003.1 GCA_016840855.1 Candidatus Thorarchaeota archaeon
CGCCATCCTCAAGCTATTGGTGAGTCTGTAATTTGGTTTTCAATTGCATTTTTCCTTAACTCACCATTTCTCGCTCTCTATTCAATTGTCTGGATTCCAATCTTTTACATCATGTGTATTGCGGAGGAAAGAGACCTCATTATCAGATATGGTGAACCTTATCTTCAATATAGAGATCGTGTTGGGTTTATGATTCCAAAGCGATCAAGAAAGGGGTAGCAGTTCTGTTCAGGTTATCATCATAACTCAAATGTGATATACCTATGACAATCTATTTCAAAGGAGGACTTATTGTTCCATTATAATGTCAACTCCATTCATGAAGAACGGTCGATTCCTTGTCAGCAAAGTGGTTGCTGGAAAGGATTTGAAGACATCAGTAAAACAAACTATTGACCTCCTTGGTGGCTTAGGAAAAGTCATTGATTCTGGTGACAAAGTGACCATCAAACCAAATCTCAATACTGCAGATCCTTATCCTGCATCTAGCGATCCATTATTCATCAAGGCTCTTGGTGAGGTTATCTTGGATGCAGGAGCTTCTAAGCTCGAGATTATTGACAGCTCTACAATGAGGGTGTCCACTCGAGGTGTTGCAAAAAAAATCGGTCTTGACTCTATCGCAGAAAACCTAGACGCAGACTTAATCTTCCTTGACGAACATGATTGGATAAAGGTCAAGTTTCCCAGAGGCAAGTATCTCAAGAGTGGCTCTATCGGCAAACCTCTCATGAATATTCAGAAACTTGTTCTTGCACCTTGTTTAAAGACACACTTCTTAGCTGGTTTTACAGGAAGTATGAAATTGTTCGTGGGTTGGATTAAACACAGCCAACGTATTAGAATGCATGCTCGAAAACTTCAGCCAAAGATTGCAGATTTGGCATCTTATTTCCATCCTGACCTGATCGTTATGGATGCACGAACATGTTTTGTCACCGAAGGTCCTGCATCTGGTACATGTTCATCACCGGGTGTAATCCTAGCAAGCGGTGATATGGTCGCTATTGATGTTGAAGGTGCGAAGATAATCCAGTGCTGCAATGCTAAAAACAAATTGGATATGGAAACATGGGATATCCCTCAAATCAAACATGCAGTTGAGATTGGAATCGGAGCTAAGAGTGATTCAGATATAGCGGTTATTGAATAGCTTTTAATTATCAACTAAATTTTGAGGTTTAGGAAGCCAGATTCTGAACTCTGCTCCTAGAGTATAGTCATCCTTAACTCGATTATGTACTTCAATTCGACCATTATATTTCTCAACTATATAGTGAGCTGTGTGAAGACCAAGACCTCCATATCGTCTTGATGTATCAAAGAGAGTGGCTTTTACTGAATCAGGTATTCCTTTTCCATTATCTGCAATTGCTACAATGTACCCTTCATCGGCTTCCTTAAGTTCCACCCAGACTTTTTTCTCCTCTTTTTGATTATGTTCAATAGCATTCATCAGTATATTTGAAAGAAGAAGCTCGAGGAAATCATCTGCCTCAACTACTGCATCACGAGAATCTAGAGCTATCTCAAAGTTAATTGATTCTGAACTCTTTGATAAGGCTTTGATTGTCAATTCAATAGCCTCATCAAGTTTCCTTTTTCTCGTTGGAATAGCAAGTAGCTGTTCAGTTGCTTTTGCTTCTTCGATAATTCTCGCGCAACGTCTCACTGCATCGCCTATTACTTTCATGAATGATTCCTTATTCAATTCATCAACCGCTGATTTCATGAGAGCTGCACTATTGAGGATGACCTGTAGTTGTTGTGTCAAATCGTGCCCCATAAGGTCAAGATAGAGAAGAGCTCGATCCTTTGCAATGCGAAGTTCTCGTTCACCTATTCGTCTGTCAGTGATATCCATGATGACTGTTTGAACAGCTGACGTTCCTCCGTATTCAACTCGGCTTGTAAAACTTTCAACCCACCGAATGTCACCATTCTTTCTCATGAACCGATACTCGTATCTAGGTGCAATAGGTCTTCCAGCAATCTTGTCTTCCATTCTTTTACGGAGTTCATCCCTATCATCAGGATGGACAAGTTCCCAAATATCCTCTGCATTCATTTCTGAGAGTTCTTTATCAGAGTATCCTACTAGCTCTTTGAATGCTGGATTATAGTAAAGTAATTCGTCGGTAGTAAGAATTGTTATGCCTTGTACTGATTGCTCAGCAAGACTCCGATATTTTTCTTCAGATCTAGTTAGATTATCTTCTGCAATTCGTTTCTCGGTTATATCATGATATGTACCAAGGACACCAATCACTTTCTCGTCATCGTCGTGTAGCGGTACAACATTAATCTCAATCCATGCGTTTCTATCATCGGCTTGACGTTGTGGACAAACGACATTTATCTGAGGTTGATTTGTTCTGATAACCTCTTTGTCTAATGCTCTGAACAACTCAGCTTCTACGTCACGCCAAGCCAAATCAAAATCAGTTTTTCCAACAATATTATCAGGCGAATCAACCCCTGCGACTAAAGCAAAATTCTCATTGCACCCAAGATAAACAGAATCAAAGTCTTTCCAAAAAACATACTGTGGTATTGTGTTCATGACCGTTTGAAGCATTTCTTGAGACGCTCTTAGTTTTGCCTCCGCTAGTTTGGCTTCAGTCACATCGATGAGCAATATCTGTAGAGCATTACTCCCCTGATATTCAATCTCACTTGAAAACTCCTGCACCCAACGAATTGCGCCATCTCTTCTAACGAATCTATACTCATAGGGCATTGGTATTTTCTTGCCAGAACGTCGGTCACTAAAAAGACCAAATAGATATTTCCTATCATCAGGATGGATAAGTTCCCACCCCTCTTCAGATGACATAGCTATAATTTCATCAACTGTGTATCCGACCATGAAAGCAAAGGCAGGATTGGCGTAAACATACTTGCTGTTTTGAATTATTGCAAGTCCTTGAAGAGAATGCTCTGAAAGTAGCTTGTACTTCTTTTCAATTGCAATTCGCCACGAGATATCAGTAACCACAGCAAAGGATCCCTGATGGTTCCCTTTTTCATCTATTAGTGGCGAACCTGAAACTATAGTCTGCACCCTTTTACCATTCTTTGCTTTCCATTCTAATTCATACTGGGATGAAAGGCCCTCATGTCTCTTTCTTATGTTGTTTTGCAAAACAAAGAGATTCTCATCATCAACAAAATTAGTAATCGAATACCCCACCATCTCATCAACTGAATATTGAAGAAGGTCTGCAAATCTTTGATTTACATAGGTAAAAACTCCCTCACTATTTATAATTCCAAATGCGTCATTTAAGGCATCCAAGAGCATTCTTGTACTAAGTAATTCAGTATGGGTCTGATGATCTGGATTCGGTGGGGTATTAGACAATGAATAATTCCTCTTTCTCAATGAAACGCTTCAAATGGTTATGTCATATCAAATAGAAAGCCAATATTTAGTATATTCATGTCTTTTGGGTTTATCCTTCGCAAAACAGATCGCTCTCATATATCACATAAAGGATTTTACTATTAGAAATGCAACTTAACTCGTGTCGCAAATGGCAATACCCACTGAGAGTTTTGCAAGAAGGTCTCTTTATTTTATTTTTCTTGCTCTTATAGCTGCATTTGCATGGTTCTTAGTAGGGTTACCTGCCTGGCAGACATTTCATACTGACATAGCATTTCAGTCGTTCTTGGCCTTCTCTGCAATTGCATGTATTGCGGTATCAATACTTGCGTATCGCGAACGACAAACACCGTTTCTAGTACTAGTCCAAGCTGCTTTGTTCTTTGCTGCAGCTTTACATCTGGGCATCGCAATTGACATGTTGTTTACTCTAGAATATCCAATTTTGACGAGGTCGACATCGAATTTATTCAATGATCTAATAGAACTTCTTCTGTTCAGTTCTTTGCTTTTGATATCAATCTTTTCAAACGAGAAATACCATAAAATTTCAGGAAAGCGACTGTACTTAGTTACATATGTTGCATCCGCAGTTTTATTGTTGGTTTATGGTGCTCTATCAGGCCGATTTATACAAATTATCCCTGACTCATTAATCCCTATCTTAAGTTTCGTATTGTTTGGTATCATTATAATAGTACTAGGTTACACAATTATACTTGTGAACCAATATGTAAAAAATAGACCACCATATCATTCCGCTTCACTTATTGTAGTATGCATCCTACTGGCGGTAGCTGCGGTTGCTCTAATAATTCCGATATTTCAGCCTTCAATAATCTGGACATTTTCTGTCACGCTTAATTCAGTGGCATTCTTTGTCCTTTATTTATCACTGACAGTTCCATATCTTCATGATGTTGGAATGAAACCTCGTGACGCAACAATTTTTGCCTCTGGATTTTCAGTACTTTTTCTGACACCTTTTATCGTAACCCTTTTGGTAGAAGCTCTAATACCTGGCTTTTACAATCCCGACATGGGGGCATATACAATAATCCATCTCGGTGGAGCATCATTGGCTGCTGTCATGGCATTATTAACATATGGTCATGCAAAGACAAAAGGTCAGCCGAATCTTTATCCGCTCATCTCTCTTTTTGCATCATGGACAGTGGTTGATATTGTTCAAGTTGTTCTGTCTAGGTTTCCAGCACCACATTTTGGAGAATCATTAGTTCCATACATAACAGGAAGTCTGATCAGTCTTGTCACATTATTTCTAGCAATAAGATGGACAATGAATGGTCCACCAACAAATCTACCACGTCCAGAGTTTTGGCCATTACTTGGTGTCATAGTTCAAGCTGGTCTTGTCACACTTGCCGAATTAATCCAAATAGGATTGATAGGAGCAATTCCAACTTTACTAAATAGTCCACTAGGAAGATCGGTTCTTCTCATCATCAATCTCTTCGCCATGTTTGAATTCACATTCTTCATAGTATATCTTTCAAGGCGAACAGGAGGGGGTTTGAGTATAGAAGTACTACTAAGCGGCTTTCTCGCCTTATGGATTGTCCCAAACATTCTGAAAGCGAATTTCTTAGATTGGACTGCAGGTTGGTATTCTGCGGAATTACTATTACTTATTGCACTCCTTTTTGGTCCTGGAGTCCTAGGCATGCTCTATATTAGAGAAATGAGAAGATCCGAAAACGCACATCATAGAGCTCGTGTATATTCAGACTTGCTTGTTCATGACATCTCCAATTACCATCAAGCTATTCTCATCTCCTTAGGGCTTCTTGAGGTAAATGGTATTCATTCGGGTTTCAGAGAACAAGTTATTAATGATGCTCAAGCTCAGCTACATCGAGCAGATGAGTTGATTAGAAATGTCCGGCAAATTGGAATGTCCGAAGAGATTAATTTCGCTGCACTTAATAGACTTGATTTAGTTTTATGTATTCGGAATGCCTTTGAAAATACTTTTCCGCCCCTCCATCGTCAGAGTATCGAGTTTAGTATAAATCGAAATCTTGGCGAATGTTATATTCATGCTCATCAAGTGATTGAAGGAATATTCATGAACCTTTTCCGAAATGCAATTCAATATTCTTCGAATAGGAAACGCATTGAAGTGGAGATAGAATCTGTTCAGAATCAGGATGATGTTTGCTGGATGACACGAGTTATCGACTATGGTTGTGGAATTGAACCCGAAAAGAAAGCAAAGCTCTTCAATCGTTTCATGAGCGGTGCTAAAGGAACTGGTCTTGGCCTTTCTGTAGCAAAAACGCTCACCGAAGTTTTTGGAGGAAAAATAGTAGTAGAAGATCGAGTGAAGGGTGATTACTCACAGGGATCTGTATTCATTGTGACTTTGCCAGCAGCTCAATAATAACTCTACAACCTAAGATTGATTAGCAAGGGTACAGTCCTCTGGTCGGTTGATTTTGGCATGAAAGTGGCAAAGTATCAAGACATTAAAATTGGTGACTCTGCGGAATCCGAACATACTTTTACTGAACAGGACATTCAAACTTTTGGAGATTTGAGTGGAGATTACAATCCCCTTCACTTCAACGATGAATGGGCAAAACAAACAATGTTTGGTGGTCGTATTGCCCATGGAATTCTTACAGCCGCGCTAATTAGTAATGTAATTGGCATGAAGCTTCCTGGGACAGGTACAATATATTTGAGTCAGCAGATGCGTTTTCGGAAACCGGTTAAGATTAATGATAGAATCACTGCAAGAGTTGAGGTAGTTGAAAAGGATGACGCGAAAGAACGAATCACCTTACGAACTACATGCACAAATCAAGATGAGGCTGTAGTTCTTGATGGCGAAGCCTTAGTAACATTGATGCGATTGGATAAATAATCTATTTTCAAATTATTTCGCTGTTAATTTTGCCGATGCTGCGACTTCAAGCGAATCAATCCTCTTTTGGATTACCTTGTTTATGTCTTTCAGCATTGGACCAAGACCATCAGCTTGTCCATTTCTCAATTCATCGATAGTGTGAATATCCTTTATCATTGCCCCAAGTCTATCCAAGAGACTCATTATACCAAGGTTAAAGACATCCTCAAAGCCACCTTCAATCGAATAAAGTACTCGTTTCCTTCCACGACCTGTTTGATCGTAATCTCTCTGCCCCACAATAACACCGAGAGCCTCCAATTGTGAAATAATCAATCCTGCATTCGCGCGAGAATATCCAGTGACTTGACAGATGTCATCAGAACTCATTCGATTGCCCGTTTCATAATGCTCCATGATGAGTGCTGCTAAAACTGGTCCTGCATTTGAGGATAGGCCTATCCATTTTGCCACTTTTTCAAAAAGTCGTGTGATAGGACCTTTGATGAAACCATTGTTACTTGCCATTGAATTGCACCTATGTTCCTTTTTCGCTATCAAGCGAACCCACGCCTTGCGCTTATTTTGTTAATTTAGCTAATCCATATATGATTATTGGATAATTTCAGAATTTATGGAAAATATAATTTTCATTCTCGACTTACTACAAACAATACATCTTCACCATGATAACTTCCTGCTACGACTCTTGTAATTGCTTGCAATAGACTTCCATCCATCTTCTTGAAAGGTACATTTAGTTTCATTATTTCTCCTTTCGAAACTCCCTGTAGAATCTCATATACATCGTTCTTTCTTCCAGTGTCATAAAAATCAAAAATACTCTTACTATCTAGAGCACTTCTCCCACCGCCAAGTTTATCGCTGGCAGTATTATTTGCGTGTAGAATTTGCCCTTCTTTTGTGACAATAAAGAACATGTCTTCGAATGAATCGAAGAGTCCCATCATTTCTTTTTGCGATTCAATTATTGCCTTTTGCGCTTTTTCCCTAGTCATATATGCTCCAATCTGGATTGCTATAGCTTCCAAAGTATGCCTTTCAGTTTGAGGTATTTCATCGTGCGTGTGCGATCCTAAACTAAGTATTGCAGCTGTTTTACCATTGTGCAGAACTGGCACTATTGCTATAGCTGTGAGATCTTCGAGGTCTGAAAACTTCTTGAGAGTATCATCATTCTTTAATTTAGAAACATAGAGTGGTTCCGTCACTTCCAAACTCTTTTCTTCTCCAAGAATGCTCTTAAGAAACTGGGTGGACATCCCTTGACTTGTTGATAAGTCAAGTTTTCCCGTTTCATCATCAACTAGAAAAATGCCTCCAGTATCTATACCATCCAACTGCACTGCAGCTTTCAGAATTCTATCAAGTGCATCAATCATGTTTTCAGTTTTGCATAGAGTATTTCCTAAGTCTCGTTGCAATAATAATGAATCTTCTACTCTCTGACGTTCAGCTATTTCTTGAGCTAGCTTTTTGTTCGCTTTTTCCAATTCCGCTGTCCTTTCATCAACTCTCCTCTCAAGATCATTGAATGCAGCTTCAACTGCATCTTCCTGTCGCCTCGTTTCTACCTCAGCTATTATCCTATTTGCTAATTGTGAAAATAATTCTCTAAATTCCTCTGCATCCTTTTTTAAGTAATAGTCTGCACCAAGATTCAATGCTCTTATAGCCACAGCTTCTTGGCTCCGTCCTGTAAAGATAATGAATGGAATTTGTGGATTGAACTCCCTCACCCACTCAAGTAGCTCCAATCCAGTCATGCTATCATTACCTAAAAAATGATCACAAACAATTGCATCGAAATCTTCCTCTTCAATTAACCTTAGAGCTTCTTGGTCCGTGGTCACGGAAATCAGCTGGATACGTTCGTCTTCTTTTGAAAGGAATTTACCAGCAAGGAAAAGTAGGTCCTCATCATCATCAATCACTAGGACCCGTATTTTCATTTCCTCTCCACCTCTCATGATAGAGCTCTTACTCTACAAAACCATTCTCACAAATTGTTATAATTTGAACTGGTTCAGAATATTATGCTTACTATCGGGATGTTTTCCTATCTTAAGTGCATAAAGAGGGGGATGCCCAGTTGATTAAACTGGGCATAGGTATTATCCTACTTGTTGCTTTGGTTTGATGACAAAGACATATACTACAAGAATGACTCCTGCAACAGTAACAACAATAACAGCTACGAGTAGCGGTAGCAAATCCATTGGTGGTGGTACATCAATGTCTGTCACTGTATACCCAACCTGAGAACTCTGTGAAATCTGTCCAAAGGCATCTACAGCTTCCACATAGAGTTCCACGTGTGTGCCTATCGATTGTCCGGGGATTGTTGCATTGAAACTAGCTCCCGTATCTATCATAGCAACCTCGTTCCATGCTCCAGTACCAATTTGGTAGTGAAGTGTCACAGAATCAAGACTTGGATCATAGACCTGAGCTGATACATTGACATCCGTATCAGCAATGGTTGGTGTAAAGAATATGCTCTCAATTTTGGGTCCAGGATCATTGTATAGATAAACGTCATCAAAGAGAACTTCAATCTGCCCTCCAGAACCTGCTTCTCCATACAGAATTATGCTATAGACATAGGTGTCTGGTGGAGTACCGAACTCTGATTCGTAGTCATTGTACAGGTTTCTCTGCAAATTCGTCCAAACACCTTCGGCATTATGACCAGGTACTATGATGAAGGCATCGAATCCATTTCCAGTTGGAACAGCAGAGTTGTTTGCTAGAATATATGCAAGTGATTTTTCTTCAAAATAAACCTCTATGTACAATAAGTTTCCTGCATCCGCGGTCCAATCTTCGATACGCCAGTACAAATCCAACCAGACATCAGTATTTTCATTGATTTGATATTTCTCAAGATACTGCTCTCCACCGAAGTATTCTCCATTTGCGAGCGCTAGTCTCGCAGCTCGAGACCCTGAGTGTGCAATGTCAGTTACCGTGTAGCTCGGCGATGGATTATCACCAAGATTCCAAGTCCATATTTCATCTCCTACATGCTGTTGGTCTTCATAGCCCATATCACTCAACGCGGATGTAATATGAGAAATATCATCAAACAGGATTGTAATGCGAGCACCAGAGTCTCGTGAGTACACCTCAACCTCAATATCATCAATAATAATGAAATCAGTTGTATTCACTGAACTTACATCTGACCAAATACTTCTATCAAAGGTGTGCCATTGATTTGTCACATTAAATCCTGTTGCTGTGAGTTCCTGTCCTCCATAGGTTTCGTATGGGATGGAGTCCCCCACATAGAAAAGAGCATAGGTGAGATAGAACTCGACATCTTCTGTTCCATTCCTGCAGTAGATTCTGAGATAAGCATAGGTATTGACCCAAGCAGATACAACTTCATCAATTCGCCATTGAAAACTAAGTCTATCTGGATTCAAACTTGAAGCTCTAATATTGTTGTAGGTGCCAAACTGCGCGGAGCTAATGTTGCCATTTGACATCACTGTTGTATTTAGGCTAAATTCTCCCTCTTGACGTGTCGTACTTTTGCTGATCAAAGCTGGATCATTGTTCTGATTGGTTTGCCAGATACTACTTGACTCGAAATTGCCATTAGAAATACTTCCTCCAATGAAAGTTGTACCATTTACGAGCCAGACATCATCAAAATATGCTCTACAGTATGCAGTTGTCCGGCTAAGTAGCTGAATCTCAAATGTGTAGAATTGGTATGTGGGATATGTGTCAAAAGCCTCGAAATAATCCTCAGTCATATTTCTATCAAATAAGTTCCAAGTTTGTATGGGACCCGAGATTTGGAAATAGCAATTATTGGTACTATTCGTAAGGACTGTATCTTGACTTTCAAAGTAATAATAGAGATTTCTTTCTCCTGGGGCTGCAAACCTTACTCTTAGACGCAGATAATTACTATCAATTGCGTTTGGTAATTCATCAATAAACCAATCAAATTTGAGAGTCAGATTTGTCGGGTTGTTCCATGATGACCATGAAGCCCGCCTCAATACAGCCTCTGAGTAATCAATGGGATTTAATGCTCGTGCTTGGAGCACAAACGAGCGTGCCCCCTCGTTCACGTAGGTTGGGTTTGTTTCATAATATGCATAATGTTCTGTGGTGAATCCTGATGAGATGCTTTCCGGACTAGTGTCATCATACCATGACTCGAAACCCGGATTTGGGAACAGATTTGTTTTCCACTCGACACGAGTTGTGTCTGTTTCTGCATTTGTAGATGTTTCCCTCTGAATCAAGTTAACCTCAGAAAGAGGAGTGATGATTGGGATAACCCACAAAATGACACATAGAATTCCAAGTAGTTTTAGGTGGTTTTTCATAATTTCCTACCTCGCGAGGACAAATCATCGTTTGAATCATCTGCTTATTTCTTCTTTGCAGA
>JAEORO010000204.1 GCA_016840855.1 Candidatus Thorarchaeota archaeon
CACTGAGGGACCGACAGGCAAAGCTACTAGGTTTTTCTAATTTCGCTGAGTATGTGATAAGTCTGAAAATGGCTAAGACTCCAAAGAGAGTCTTTGACTTCATGAATGAACTTAGAGAAAAGCTAACGCCACTCAGTGATAGAGAAACCCTTGTTCTTCGTGAACTTAAATCAGAAGAAGAAAACCAGCCCTTTGATGATGTGCGCATTGAAGTCTGGGATCTATTCTATTATCATGAAAAGATAATGAGGGACAAGTACGCTGTGGACCAGAATCAGATAAAGGAGTATTTCCCGATGTCTTCAGTCATTAAAGGTGTTCTTGACATCTACCAGACCGTTCTGAATCTCGAGTTCAAGGAAGCTGCTACTCCAAATGTCTGGCATGAAGATGTCAATCAGTATGAGGTGATTGATAAGACAAATGGAACGACTCTCGGAGTTTTTTACCTGGATCTTTATCCTCGAGAAGGAAAATTCAAGCACTATGCTGTATTTGATTTCATGGATCGTCGTGTCAAGAATGGAAAAGCACTCCTTCCAATCTGTGCCATGGTGTCTAATTATGAAAAACCAACAAAAGATAAACCATCATTGCTCAATCATCAGGAGGTTGAAACCTTCTTCCACGAATTTGGACATCTAATGCATGTCGTTAGTAATCAAGCAAGTTATGCAAGATTTGGCTTAAATGGACTACTTCCCGATTTTGTAGAAACGCCATCGATGATGTTTCAGAATTGGGCATGGAAGGAAGAGGTTCTCCAACTGCTTTCTGGTCATTATAAAGATCCCAAAAAGAAACTACCCTCTGACTTGCTTAAGCGGATGATTAGTGCTAAACTCCTGAATATCGGAACGCTCCAGCTTCGACAGGTCGCTTATTCGTTGATCGACTTAGTCTACCACTCTGAGCAAGTTGATAATCCAAATGCTGTATTCAAGAAAATGTTCACTGAGATCACAGGTTATGACTTACCAGACGATACTCGGTTTGAAGCAGGTTTTGGACATCTAATGAATAGTAACTATACAGCTGGGTATTATAGCTATACATGGTCTCAAGTATATGCAGAAGACATCTTCACCAAGTTTGAAGAGAAGGGCTATATGGACTCAAAGACCGGAACTGAATACCGTCGAAAAATTCTAGCTCCAGGTGGAAGTCTGGATCCTGATGAGATGGTGAAGAGCTTTCTTGGTCGCGAAATGAAAATTGATGCCTTCATGAAATCTCTTGGTCTTGATAATAACTAAAAGAAATAGCATTGTAGGGCAGTGATTACTGCCCTACTAAAATTTTAGAAACAGGTTTTTACCACAGTTGGTATTGTCTCTTTACAAAGCCTTCCCAGACTCGAGGAAGCTTACCAATGACTTCCTCAGTGATTGACTCAGCTGAGGCTTTCACCTTATCGATATCACAATCTCCAAAGAGCTCAACATTGATTGCCTTCGGTTCAGTGATGGGTGCTCCAATCTGACTAACAAGATAACAGTAGACTTGTGATAAGTCGGGGTGTTCTTGGTAGACTCGCTGCGTAATCTCTCTCGCAGCAACATTGTATGTCTTTCCTACATGCGAAACTGGATTCTTACCAGCCGCTGCTTCAAGTGTCATTGGTCGATACGGAGTAATTAGACCATTTGCACGGTTACCTCTACCAACTTGACCATCGTCTCCATGTTCAGCAGATGTTCCGGTTACGGTCAAGTAGAAGAGCCCATCTTCAGGACTATCAGCAGTGTTAACACTGACATCAGTTTCCAAATCTGTGATTTTGACTGCAAGATCTTTCAAAAGGTCTGTGATTCCTTCCATGACGTTTGCGTATTCATCCTTGTCTTTTGTTTCACTAGATATAATGGCTGTAGCAACCTGCATGTGGATTTTATCCTCAATTCGAGTTCCCATGATCTTAATATCTTCTCCAATCTGAGGCCACTGTTTCTTAACCTTCTCACTATTCAACAATTGTTCTGATTCAAGTGTTATCAACTCAGTAGGGGAAAGCGGTGCATATCCAACCCCAAAACTAGTATCATTAGCGCGTGGTACTCCTCTCTCAAGATCGAAGTTCCCTACAAGGTCTGTACTTCCAGCTCTAATTTTGTAATCAATAATAACATCAGAGTTTACATCGAGGTGTGGGAGATCCTTGCTCAACCAATCTCTTGTGTGTTGTACCGCAAATTTGCCAACTGGAACAATTCGTTCGTAATCTTTGTCGACAACATCGACAGCACGACCGCTCATTAGAATGTATATCGGTTCAATAAC
>JAEORO010000205.1 GCA_016840855.1 Candidatus Thorarchaeota archaeon
CATCCATCGACACGATTGAATCAGTTTCATTTAGTGATATCCGGGTTTTCAAGTAATGCAAGAATAACGAAGGATGTTCTAAAATATCAGATATGACCCTGAAATCGTTGAGGTATACGAACCAAGGCCACTCTTTTCCTGAAAGAAGATTCAATCTTTGTGCAGATGACAGATGTGCACTTATTTCGTATATTGGTTCAAAACTAACTAGTATTATGAATATGTGCTTGAATTTCGCATTTTCAATAGAAATTACATGCTCTCCTTTCTCGTTATAGAATGGAACTACTTTATCCGATTTGATATAATGTATAGCACGCGTTGCCTGATTATGTGCTGATTTTAAAATGTCCTTCAAATTATCTCTTAATTTTGTTATAGATCCTCTTTTTGCCGAGATTGGAATTGAACCTGCCTTTGCTTCAACAATTACCAAACAATCATCATATTCTATCAATCCATCCAGTTCAAAGGGACTCTCTCCTTCCAACATACTATAGTAGAGGTTTCTATGTACTTTAGACTCTGGACGTAATTTACTACTTATATCAAGCGAAGTATTTTCGACGTATTTTGATCTGCTTGGTAGATAACTTCTATTGTAATAACGAGAAGAATGTTTCTCTAGAAGGTTTTCGAAGAGTTGTATTCTATTCATTGATAGAAGCCAAGGATAAAATAGATAATATTTCTCTTTGAATTTGATAAAGGGTCTACTATTTATGATTGTATCGTTCGTTGGCCATCCTCTCCATTTTTGTAATCCTAAAAGAAATTCTTCATTATCTCCGAAGATGCAACTCATTTTTTCGAGTATGGCTCTGTCAGAATCACTATGAGGTTGAATTTTGAAAACATCGTAGTCACCTAGAGTGTTTCTGAATGAATTCTCAATATCTTCCATTGAGGGTGTTCCTTGGCTGTCTTTATGTTTATGTGAATCAGGTTCTTTCACATCTTTTTGCTCTGTATTTATCAATTGCTTCATTTTTTCTTGAAATTCAACTAACTTACTATGATACTTTTGATTCTCTTTTCTAAATGCAGAAGTAATGGATTCCTCGATACGACCTAGAAATTCATTATAATCAGTAGATGAGAATGATATAATTTTCTGCAGGTGACTATTATGAGGTTTAAATAAATCCAGAAATGTTTGTTCTATATGACTTGTGTAGTCATTTCCTCTTACGAACAGAAAACGTACTATCAAGGCGCCTCGAAGTAACTCCTCAGACATGTTTTCTTTTTTAGTAGAACTAATGGGTCCAAAATACATTTCCAAGCTGAGTTTCAACATATTCCACAAAAGAGGAACTTTTGTGATTGCTTCGAATGTTGGTTGTTTTAGTGATTCTTTATAGGGCTTAGCTAAGGCAAGACTTGCGAAGTATTCAACAATGGTTAGACTAACTGTGATTTGTGATTCAACATATGTTTCTGCATTTAATAATCCCACATTCTTCGATAACCAAGAAATAAGATCTAATGGATTATATTCATCTAATATCTGTTCGATTTCCTTGATATTTTTATTAATCCCATCATACAATCTTTTTTGGGATTTGTTTTCGCGTTTCACCATGAGTAACCGCTTCCCTCAACTACATTAGCATTTTCACTTAGAATCATTAATTGGATACTCGCAATACAATTTCAAATCTCTGTATTGATTGCTTGTAAATTCTTAGATAGAAAATATAATCCCCAAACACGGTCTTCAGCCGTGCGATCTCCCAGGCTGATCTACCGCGGCATAGCCTGCAATTCGTTTTCCTAGGCTTTTGTGATATAAAGATAGCGCCATGGTGTGATTATTGCAATTTCTCAACAGCCATCTTCACTTCATCAAAAGGCGGGAGCTTGCCTGGATTATCACTCACCCACGCATAGACAACTGTTTGGTCCACATCAATGACAAATACAGCTCTCTTTGCGACGTCTTTCATACCTGCTAAATCTGGATGGACTACTTCATAGCTCCTGATGACTGTTTTTTCCCAATCTGAAAGGAGAGGGAACTGAATGTCATTGACTTCCTTGAATGCCTTATGGCTGAAAATTCCATCGACCGAGATTCCCAGTACATTTGCTCCCATGTCATTATAATCTGCCAACACATCTCTAAACCTGCAGAGCTCTTCCTGACAAACAGAACTGAAATCTGCTGGGTAGAATACAAGCACAACAGGACCCTTTTGGAGTTCCTCACTCAAGGTAACAGTTTTTCCCGGGGCTTCTAAGAGTGTAAAATCTGGAGCTTCACTTCCTACATCCAATCTTGTCAAAACAAGCACCTCACAATGAATCGCTCTGAATTTGATTTTTAAGATTTGAGATGCTGCAATATCTCTCTTTACTTAATTTTGTAATTCATATAACTTGCAACAAAGGCAGTCGCGATTGCTGCTGCGTTTACCCCAAGAATGTAAACAAATAACGGATCAAGAAATGCAAGGGTGGCTAGCCATGATGGCAGACTTCCTGCGTCTGCAAATCCGAACGGGACGAAGTAAAACAAGAAAAACACACAAGTCAAGAGACCTACGCCCAAAAACACAGGCATGTCTGATGTGGAACGAGCAAATGCTGATAACCTACCAATCCAGTTTGTCTGGCCTCTCTGTCTTCTACGTGTCTTTCTCTTCGCTAAGATATGTGCCCATCGATACATTGCTTCAGCCATGAGTATGTATGAGCCTCCAAGCACCACCATTACTCCAATTGACACAAGTAGTTGGAGTTCTGCGCTGAGAACGTTGACATAGAGCTGTGCATGCCAGATTATTGGTATCTGAACAAAACCTGCAATACCTAATAGTATTAGAACAAGACCGGGTTTGCTGCCACGTCTCCACCATACTGCAAGGCTCATCATTTTTCACCTATCTTGTAACTGGCCGCTCAAATTTGAGTCTGCACTTTAAGGTTTTGGAATAAATAATTACAACTTCAGTGACTCAACTTTGAACCACTCGCCATGGTCTTCAGAATAGTGTTGTCCAAATCCGATATCTGTGATTAATTCCATTACTCTTGGGAGTGTCTGATTCTGGCTTCCCCTAACGCCATATCCCGTCTTAGATAATGTTCCGTCAGGGAACGTGAATGTAGCCCAGAATATTAGACTGTCGCCGTGATTTGGAATAAGACTCGCCATGATGGATAATTTTCCATTCTTTTTGAGTACACGATGAGCTGCTTCAAGGACTGCGCGCTTTGTGCTCCAAGTACTCATAAAACCAAGTGAGAACCATAAGGTCACCGAATCGAAAATCTCGTCTTTGAAACAAGGATACCTACCATCTGCGACAAACCAGTTTGATGAGTGACTATGAATTTGAGCCTCTCTGATTTCACTCATTCTTATATCCAAAACACAGACTTTGTTTCCTTCAATCCTTGATACGAGGCCCTCTCCTCCTCCACCAATATCTAGAATCAGACCATCATCAATCACGTGTTCAAGGTTAATCTTCTGAGGTAGAGTCTCGATATGTGTTTGAGCTTCAGGCGAGGTCTATCCCTCCTCAGCATCCTCTACAAAATCCGTAATATCCTCTAGAATTTGATCAAAGTTTGGTATTTGTTCTAATGCGTGCTCATGAGTTCTCATAGCATCTTTTGTTCTCCCCTCTTCCTCATAATAACTGATTAGATTTAGCCATCCAACGAAATGCTCTGGTCGAATCTCTATTGCCTTCTTTAGCGCTTGTTCAGCCTCTTCACGTCTTCCAAGAGTTGCTAGTACCACTCCTAGATTACACCAAGTGTCAGAATCCTCCGGATCCAGCTCGGATGCTCTCCTAAATGCGAGTTCTGCATCTTCAAGTTGGTCCGTCGCGTTGTAGACACATCCGAGATTGTACCACACATCTGATTCTTCATCGTTGTGTTCCAGTGCTCCCTTGAGTGCTTGTTCTGCTTCGTCAAATCTGTTCTGTACGAACAACACAGCTCCTAAGTCACGCCAAGCATCAATAGAACTAGGATTCAGATTTAGAACAGTCTGGAATGCAATTTCTGCACCCCTAAGGTCACCTTCCTCATAGAGCAATCCACCTAACTCATACCAACTCTCTGGGTTTCTTGTGTCCTTTCCTCTCTCTTCTAGCTGTCTACTGAGGTTTTTTTGAATCGATTTGGTCATATCTGGTCCTCGAAAGATGATACCTAATATATTCTTGATTATGTGTCTCTCTTTTGAAGATCTTGAGAAAGCGACAGAAAATAAGGAATATTACGTTGTTTGACACTCTTTTTCAATGAACATGGAGCAGAATATCAATGGATCTCACAGATATCACAAACATGATTGTCGAGCTTGACATCGATAATGTAGCGAACGCTGTTCAGCAGCAAATCAACGCTGGCGCAAACCCACAAGACATTCTAAAAGCGCTTACAATGGGAATGGAAGAAGTCGGCAGAAGATATGAAGCAGATGAGTATTTTCTTGCTGAACTTGTTCTAGCTGGTGATACCATGAAAACAGCATTTGAGGTCCTTAAGCCACACCTGAAGTCAGAAGACACTGGTGACAAGACCCCTATCATCGCAGCCACTGTCAAAGGAGACAACCATGATATCGGGAAAAATATTCTCATCTCAATGTTGGTATCAGCTGGATTTGAAGTGGTTGATCTTGGAACCGACTGCCCCGCAGAGAAGATTGTTGATGCTGTTAGAAACACAAGCACCAAAATTGTTGCTCTCAGTGCGCTACTTACGATGACAATGAGAGAGATATCTACTGTTGACAAGGCCCTCCAAGAGGCTGGTCTGCGAAACAATGTGAAGATAATAGTGGGTGGAGCCCCGCTCTCTATGGAGCTAGCCAAAGAGTTAGGTGCAGATGATTATGGTCCAGACGCTATTGATGGTGTGAAACGGATCAGGGCTCTATTGGAAAGCTGATTTAGTTCAGTGACTTCGAAAATGCGTCACTAAGTTCCTTATACTAGCTGCAACAAATATATTGGTATAGATACGCAATCATTATGTCCTTTAGAAACCATTGATTATCCACTGGAGATTATATGTCCATTCCTAGGTGTGAATATTTTTGGAAGAAGATGAATCTGCCCTCGAAACAGGTTTCAAGGTAGTTGCAATCATGCAGACCATAACAGAGGATTTGGATGAATCCGGGAAGAAGGCTTGGCGCAAGATGCTTGGACTGGATAAGACTGAGTCTAGTAAGAGCAAGAATTCTAAAAGAAAGAAATGATTGTCTTGAAACTATGATATATGTGGTTGAGTCATCTTACATGTATGACATGCTAAAATGCAGTAATTATCATCTATAAGTTAAGCAGATAATATCTAATCCATCTAGTAAATTAAAATGAGCACAAGTTTGAAAGGTTAGAACTCTCAGGTCATAAAGAGGAGTAGAACCATGTTTATAGTCAGGCCTGTGAATGTCGAACGTTGTATCTCTTGCTACTCCTGTGTATTTGCGTGCAGCCGTCGGACAGGACATGTTGATATCGGACATGCGGCACTTCGAATCAAATCAACTCCTCCACCCACTGCTGGGGGGTCGGGAGGAAATTATGTAGTAATCATGTGCAGAGCTTGCACAGAACCAGTCTGCCTTGAAGCATGTCAGTATGATGCAATCAAACAAAAACCCGGCGGCGGAATTATAATCAATCAAGTAAAATGTATTGGCTGTGGCGATTGCGCTGATGTGTGCCCTCTTACTGCTATCTTCATCGACTCATTTCGAAAGAAAGCTGTTGTGTGTATACATTGTGGTGAATGTACTGACTGGTGTCCGCATAACATTTTGATAAAGGAGGACATAGGAAAATGAATCAAGGAAAAGTCCTCCATATCGACTTATCATCTCAGACTTCTGAAACAATGGAGAGGTACGATCTTTTTGAGAAATACATAGGTGGTGTTGGAGTTGCTTCAAAACTGCTCCTTGATAACACTCCTCCCAACACAAATTACGAGGATGCCCCAATCATTTTTGCAACAGGTCCATTGAACATGTTTTACCCATGTTGCGCAAAGACTGTTGCACTTTTCAAATCCCCCCTGACTGACAATCTTGGAGAGAGTTATGCAGGTGGCAAACTAAGCATGGCAATGCGACTAGCTGGTCATGATGTTATTATGATTACTGGCAAACTCGAGAAACCTCATTACCTTCTAATTCAAGATGACAGCGTGGAATTTCGCAACGCCCACGCATTATGGGGATTGTCAACCAGAGCAACAGGACGAATACTAAAAGAAAAATCACCTGGGGAAGGAAAACGTTCCATACTCCGTATAGGAGTTGCTGGAGAAAATCAAGTACGATATGCAATGGTCGTGGTAGACACAATTCGTCATTTCGGTAGACTAGGTCTTGGTTGCGTTATGGGGGCAAAGAAGCTAAAGGGTCTTGTCATAACCGGAACTCGGAATTATAAAGTACCATCAGTCAAGAGCTATCGGACAGAGTATATGAAAATCCATGAACTGGTGATGCGTACTGGCCGAATGGATAAATACGACATTCTTGGAACATCTGTGAATATACTAACGCTCAATGAGATGCAGGCACTTCCTACGCGCAATTTCAGTTCCTTCACCTTTGAAGGTGCGGAAGGGATCTCTGGGGAACAATTTGCAGACAATGTTCTTGTGGGGAAGAGTGCTTGTGTTCCTTGCCCAATAGGATGTATCCATATTGCACAGCTTCGTGTCCAGTTCGATTCAAAACATCGAGATTATGGAACTATTTACGTTCCTTATGACTACGAACTAATCTACGCGTTTGGCTCAAATCTTGGTATTGGTGGAACCGAAGATGTTCTTCAGATGATAGAAAGAGCAGATGTCAGAGGACTTGATGCAATAAGTTCTGGTGTTGTATTAGGGTGGACAACTGAAGCATACAACAAGGGTCTTGTTACAACCGAAGAACTTGATGGCCTAATCCCACGCTGGGGCGATACGAGTGTGTATCTGAAGATGCTAGACAATATCACAACTCATCCGAATGAGTTCTATCGTATTGCTGGTCTGGGTATACATGCTCTTGAGAAAAGATATGGAGGTAGTGAGTTCGCTGTCCACTTCGAAGGGAATGAAGCAACAGGGTATCATACTGGACCAGCGAATATCGTAGGTCATATGGTTGGAATTCGTCATAGCCACTTAGACAATGCGGGCTATAGTATCGACCAAAAAACCTTGTCTAAACCCCTTACCAATGTTGAGGTAGGGAAGCTTCTTGCTGAAGAAGACACTTGGCGAACTGTTCTTAATTCATTGATCATTTGTTTATTTGCGAGACCTGTTTTTACCCCAGATGTGGTCCTGAGTGCTCTGAAGATATTAGGTGAGGAACGAACTGTTGAGGAGTTGAATAGGATAGGAGAAGAAGTATTTCATCTTAAGGTGCAGTTCAAGTCTCAGGAAGGATTTAGTCTTGACACATTATCTCCTCCTGCTCGTTTATTAGAGAGACTGTCGCCCCACGGGAGAGTAGAGAAGAGTACAGTTGAAGAAATTATTAGTTCTTGGAGAAACTCACACGATTTATGAGAATGATTCATAGACATGTTTCTCTTTTCAATCTTTAAACATAAGTAGCAGAAGAGTATTTGAAAAGCGTGTGAGGATTGGAAAAAATGAATAAAGTAGGTGTACCAATGGAATTGGATAGCAGCACATCAACTATTGACATTGGATATTTCCATGTTGCTGGCGCTAGTTCGATTTACCTGATCCAAGGAGAGAAATCCTGTATTATAGACACAGGAACAGCTGCTGAAGTACCTACATTATGCAAGGGACTCAGAGCTGCTAATGCCTATCCTCCTGATATCATTGCACTTACTCACTCTCATTTTGACCATTGCCAAGGTGTTCCAAAGCTCAGAGAGCTTGCCGCGAAAGAAGGGAAAGAGATAGACGTTGTAGCATCTGAAACTGGCGTCGAATTATTAGCTGACCAGTCCTACAACAGGGTATTTGACAAAAAGGGACGTTACGAGGACATCCCTGATGTGAATCCGTTGAAGGAAGGAGATGTGATTGATCTGGGTGGTGAAACACTCAAGGTGATCAACACACCTGGTCATTCAGATGACCAGATTTCCTTTCTACATCAAGAAACAGGACGACTATACGTTGGAGACACATTGGGTTTACATTTGAGCGAAGAAAGCTATGTTCCACCATTTTTCCCTGCAAACTGGGACCTTGAGGCTTTCCGAGCAACAATCAAGAAGTTGAAACAAATTGATTTCAAGCAGATCTGTTTCGCCCATTTTGGACCTTTATCAGAAACGAAATCTCAAGAGTTTCTTGATTTTGCATTAGAACAGACCAATCTATGGTGGTCCCTCTTCGGACAGGCAGACGAAGCTGGGAAAGTCAGGGATTATGACTATCTCCTAGAGAACATATTGAATGAATCAGGACTAGTATTTCCACGCCTTGAACTATTGAGTGCAAAACTAAGGATTGGATTGAAGCTATTGAACGGCGTCAGAAAAGTCAGAGGGAAGAGTTCTCTCTTGGCATCGCAAGTACTGATGCATGATTATATCATCCCTTGGTTGTCAAGGGGGTACAGGATTTACAAGGAACACAAAACGTGACACCGAATCTTGAATCACTAATGCGTAGAATAGACAATTTATATATCGGACATCCTATATATCGGGTATCCAATACTTAAGTGATTTGTATGATAGGTGGAAATGATTGCACCTCAACAGTAAATGACGAACTCAAGATGAGCAATTTTTTCGATGTTGTCGAGAAACGAAGGAGTATTCGAAAATACAAGGACATAGAGATTCCAGATGAGCATATCACTCGAATGCTTGAAGCAGCTCGGCTTGCCCCCTCAACGAACAACACTCAATCATGGCGGTATATAGTAGTGAAAGATCCTGATACAATACGTCTTCTTTCACTGGTCGCAGGTCGACAGAAGTTCATTGAAAATTCTAAAGCAGTGATTATAGCTACAGCTAATCGAGCAGCCTCATGTTGTCCCAACAATGCATCCATGTGGCATGTTCAAGACACAATGATCGCAACTGAACACCTAGTACTAGCAGCAACAGCTCTTGGCTATGGTTCATGTTGGGTAGCCATGTTAGATTCGAGGAACAGTCAGAATATAGCTGAAGTCAAACAAGCTCTTCGAATCCCGGAAACCGTTGATGTTGTTGCTCTGGTGACTCTTGGAGTACCAGATGAGATACCCTCTTCCAGATTCACAAAAGAGCTGAATGAGATTGCTTTCTCTGAAGCATATGGTTTCAGCTGGAATACATAGGATTTCAAGTCCATGATAAAGAGTTGGAAAAAATGAAAGCAGAGATCAAGGGAAACATTCTCAATCCCTTACCAGTTGCGCTTGTTGGAGCTTTAGTAAATGGCAAGCCTAATTATCTCGTAATTGGATATATCTCACCCTTCAATTTTGGTAAACATGTCTTCTTTAGTCTGTTCAAAAAACGATATACGACTGTTGGGATACATGAGAACATGACCTTCAGTGTCAATATCCCCTCAATATCCCTTCTTCAGGAAACTAAACTGTGTGGAAGTAAATCCGGTCGCGATTATGACAAGACTTCTCTTTTTGATACATTTTTTGGAGATTTGAAAACAGCTCCGATGATAAGAGAGTGCCCATTAAACATGGAATGTGAGGTCGAACAGATAATCGATTATGATCTTAATGAAGGAATCATCGGGAAGGTTGTCAAATCATATGCTGATTCTAATACTGTCTTCGATGGAAAATTGGATATCAGAAAAGTGCAACCAATAATATGGGCCACTTGTGGTGACTTCAACTACTACAATATTGGGGCTCGGGTCGATGAATGACGACACCAACTGGAACCTGTGGATAGTTAATTGAGATGGGGTTAATCGAGATTTTGTTGCTTCGACGCATCATCTTTTACTTTGGTTTTTAATTTTCAACGATTGTGATTGCATGTGGAAAGTAAAGATAACAATCATCAAGACATTTAGTCCTGAAGATGTATTTGGTCATGAGCTCTTTCTACCATCAACCGGTCAAAAAATCAACAAATGCGGTTTGTTTAACGAAGGTGATGAGTTCATTATTGAAAGCGTGATGCAACAACCCGAGGGTTTCTGTGGTTGGGCATGGAGGGATATCTACAAGGACCTATCGGTATTATTCTTTGGTGGCGACTTTGCAATGGGTCCGGGGATTCAATATACATCCTGTTCAGACGGGAAAAAACCTGTCTGCTTCAAGCTTGAACGATTAGATAGTGAAAAAGTTAGTTCGTGATATTATCCTCAAAACCACAATATGATACATGGTCGTCTTTTACACCATATTTAACCTTAAATCAAATTGTGGAACACGCTGTTCGAAATCTGTGTCATCCAGCACAGAAAGACTATGATGACAAGACAATCCATTTGGCAAGCCAGAATTTGATGAAATGCACTCTTACGAAAATATGAAATCGCAATTTATCCAAGATATAGTTGGAGATTTCTGAATGATGAGGGAGAAGCTTTATCGTCTGTTTGGTAAAGTAGTTGCAGTGATTGGAGCTATCATATTCTTTTTCAACATCTTACTCATTATTCATTTGCTTGGATTGAATCAAGGCGAATATCTCCCCCAATTTTCCGACTTAATCCCATCATTTTTGGTTGTCACAGCTCTTGGATTAAGTCTAGTTTGCATTGGAGCGGCAATCAGTAATCAGTTCATCGAAACTAAACCCATGGTTGCAAA
>JAEORO010000206.1 GCA_016840855.1 Candidatus Thorarchaeota archaeon
CAACCATTTAGCTCAGTTAGACCAAGCAGATGCAAGAGTTGCGACCATATTGCAAAATCGAATGTATCACCTTGCTGTGCTTGCTCAGATTATGAAGTCACTTACAGTTCTAGCAGGGGGATTTGTATCACTTACATATCTTGGATGGTACGACCCGATTCCGTGGCTATTTCCAGTCCCACTAATTCCAGTATTATTCATATGCGGTTTTACAGATCTCCTTGCTAGCTACGGTTTCTATACAGGACAAGACTGGGGATTCCACATCACTGTAGCAATGGTGCCTGTTTCATTCATTGAAACATTGCTAACTCTCAATAGTCTGGTCTTTCTCCTCGGGGTATGGACTCTCACAATCCTGATCCCATGCTTGGCAAAAGATGGGTTCTATGCGAAACTCTTCAATCGATTAAGAACAAGTACAGATGGTCATACCCAAGAAGTAATTAAAACTCAAAAAGCGACATCAGTCAGTGATTAAGATTGAGTCTAGTGTCAGAAATAAGGAGCTGGTTATGGATTCCAGCTGTCTGGGCAATTGTTTACTCTTTGATGCTCATTATGGGAACTATTGTTGGAACAATGCTCAATCCAATGTATTACTGGTGGGTCATGTTGGTTGGAGTACCACTGATAATAACGCCAGTCACTTTCAAGAGCTTGGTTGGAGGCGGATGCAGTCTACGCTTTCAAATCTGTGCACTCGTGAAAGGTATGTTTGCAGGTGTGGTTTTCCTTATGTTGACTATAATTACAGACTCTCTCTTATGGCCAAATCTTGCCTCTGTCATCGGCTGGAGCCCGATTTCGTTGGGCGTTTCTCAATTGTTCTATCAGATTTGGTTCGTCAGCGGAATCATTGGAGGAATCGGTGCGAGAGTTGTTGAAGTCAGGAGTTATACAACCAGTTCAGAGATTACAATTGTAGGGTTTGAGTGATACTCAAAAAGTACTTGATAAAAGGGAACTATCTTTTTCTCGTTGAGAGGAAATCACTTGACCACAGCCACTACGGAACAGCTCCTTTGGAATCAACTCAGGAAACAATCTCTTCTAGATGAGAAACCATCCAACTTTTTCCAAGTAATCAAAGAACAACTGGGTCTTCACTCAACCGATTATTGGACACCATACCTGTCAGTGTGGTCAAGAATTGGGGATTATGACTCAAAAGAGATGTTTGAATCGATTAACAGCGGAAGGGACATTATTCGAACTCATGCATTTAGGACAACTGTCCATGTTATTCATGTTGACAATCTATCATTGATTCTTAGTGCGACTGGACCTTCATTGTTCAGGGCTTATCGAAATGACAAATATAGAAAGATAGACCAGCTGAGTGATAAAGAGATTGAAAACATGCTTAATCAAGTGAAAGCAGCCTTGGAAGAAGGACCACTCAGGACATCAGAACTAAAGAAAAAGGTACCAAAAGTTGGAGCTCATGTTCGGTCAGCCCTTCTGATGCTAATGGCACGAGGAGAAGTAGTTCGCGCGAAAGCAAACCATGCAAGGAACAATCTTACATCGTACGCATTGTTAGAGAAATGGGTTGATGGATTCAAGCTAAAGAGAATTGAGGAGAAAGAGGCGATTACTCAACTGATAAGATGTCATATTGATCGGTTTGGCCCAGCGTCAATTGATGATATTGCATGGTGGTTAAGGCAAACTAAGACGGTTGTTACTAATGCGATCCAGAGTTTTGGTGATGATGTCATTAGTATTTACGAGGGATCCATTGAGAAATTCATTCTGCAGGAAGATTTGGAAACTGCATCATCACTTTCAGTTCCAACCGAAGATCTTGTTTGGTTCATCCCATATGAAGATCACTTTCTGAAAGCATTTATTGACCGAACTGGCGTTATTTCAGAGCATATTCAGTCAAAACTATTTCCAGCTGATAAAAAACACTATTGGCCGTCCAATCCTGAAGAGCCTCGAAAGATGCCAAGTAAGGGAATAAGGGCAACAGGAGAAGCAAGACCATCAATCTGGTTGAATGGTCAAGTTGTTGGAAGATGGGAATTAGATGACGATGAAGACTTGATGAAAGTCGTTACGAGTTTGTATTCAAAGATAACAAAATCGCAGGAAAGTAAGATTGAACAGGTCAGAATGCAGCTAGAGGAGTTCATCAATGGTTCAATGCTACCAATTTCAAGGGTATAGAGAATAGACAGGCATAAATAGTAAAATTCCAATGCTAAATACCCAACCATCTGGAGTTGAATCAAATGGGAAAGGGATTAGCGTTACTCGGACTTATCCTAATCATAATCGGCATATTGCCTTTACTTATGCCAATGATTGGACTTGGAACATATGCTGCATATTTTGATCTTGGGATATACACCCTCGTCATATCAGCGGACATCTACTTTACTGAACTCATGCTCATTCTACTTGGTCTGGGCGTAGTACTCCTAATCGTCGGAGCAGTAAAGTAAGCGTGTCAAAACAAAGAATAGGAAAGCGTGGGGAGAAATGAATCTCCCCTCGTAACCTGTAATCTAGAGCGCGTTTTATTTGATTCCAATACGTGCAGCAATCTTCACAATCAAGAAGACCACAAATGCCACGATTATGAATGTGATTATACTATCCATAATGGGACCAAATGATAGGATATACAATTCGCCTGTGGGATCAATGGGCGGATATACTATTTTTACGAGTGGCATAATGAGACTGCTCACAAGTGCCTGTACAATCACTCCGATATAGATACCCAAAATGAACGCAACAGCGAGTCCAAGTACCTTGTAGTTTGATATGAAAGCAACAAACTCATTGATGAGCCCCTTTGGAGGTTCAGGTGCAGGTGCTGGTGTGAGTAGCTTCCGAATCTCTCTAAGTTCTTCTAACATTTCATCGTTTGACATTTAGTCACCCCAAATGGTTGTACCAAAAGAGAAATGGCAGCTTGGTTATGACTTTTTCTAAATATACGTAGATTGATATATTGGAATGAGGCGGCCTAAACGATGAGCTTCTGGTTTGTACTTTCAATGATAGGTCTAATCCTTGTCGTCCCAGTTCATTTCCTATCAGTTGAACATTCTAGATTGGACCGGAAATATGGAGAGGCGAAGGGATTCAAGATTGGAGCTGGGCTTGGGATGATCTCGGGATGGGGATTCTTCCTATTTTTGATTGGCCTTTGGATC
Source organism: Candidatus Thorarchaeota archaeon (assembly GCA_016840855.1). Classification (GTDB taxonomy): domain Archaea; phylum Asgardarchaeota; class Thorarchaeia; order Thorarchaeales; family Thorarchaeaceae; genus SMTZ1-45. The sequence continues at coordinate 3,177 of JAEORO010000206.1, forward strand.
TCTCCCCAGGATAGATTCTTGATAGAAATCTCAGATATCAACGTCATTGGCGTACCACTTTTTCACCTCCTATTAGCTATTGGGTTTCTTCTACCTGGAGCTTGGCTTGGTATCAAAGGAGTGACTGAGATGGGCCTTAAAACTGCGGAAACACATAGAGCTGAAAGGGTGATTTCCACTGGCGTCTATTCAAGAATTAGACATCCACAATATCTAGGGTCTATTCTAGCTCATATTGGTGCATCATTTCTTTTTTCAGCTTATTACGCGATTCTAACAACTCCACTTGTCGTTTTAATCAATTACATCCTTTGTTGGAAGGAGGAACAAGAGTTGATTAGAGAGTTCGGTGAGGAGTATCAGCACTATCGGGATAATGTGCCAATGTTTGTGCCCAGACTCGGAAGCAAGTTAGACTAGAATCAATAATTCAATTGAAATGAGGTTTGTCTGATTTTTTCATCAATCCTTTCAATTAATCGAACATAGGCCAAACAAGGAATAGTAATAACCTAAAATTATGAGCTTTCTGAGTTGAGTGGGCTCCACATATTCAATATCGGATAAATTAGCCAAAAAGCCGATTGAATTCCAAGCTTAGTATTCGAGGTGACCGAGATGCATGCCAAAAGATATGCCATTCTTACATTGATTGCATTTTCACTGATTTTGACACAACTGGCATTATCAACTCAGGAAAGCAATGAAGATGTTATCAATGAGGTTTCTAGTGGTACGGGAAAAAGCCCTGTGTTCAGAAACATCAACGAGGTGAATGATGGGAGATTCACAATCTCACAAGTTAATCATGCGGGAGTCATAAATCCAGTATCAATACTGCAATCGGGGTATCAGACAACTGAATTGAAACGTGGAAGAACTGATACAGGGGGAAATACAGCAGGAAATATCACAATTGATGAGGCAAATGGGTGGTTCGTGAATAGCACAGGAATTGAGGTCACTGGCCTTAAGCGCTTATATGGACTAAACGGAACATTTGATGATGGGACAGATCCATGGATACCGTACACAATTGATGGAGGAGCTAACACACAAATCAATTCCTATAATTCTACTGGGGGATTCATTGTGTGCAGAAATATGGGCAATTACAATCCATCAGGGGGAGGATACTATACTCATAGTGAACTGTCCGAGGCAGGATGGGAACAAGTAGTCACCAACACGCCAGAGTCATTAACTTTCAAGATGGAGTTTAATTTCCGCTATGTAACGGGGCCCCTTGATCCAGAAGGTGATGATTCATTTGCTGGAGATGTTGGCGTTTTTTGGCAATTAGGATCTGAGGGTTATTACTATCCTATGCAGGAGTTTGATTCTAGAGAAACATGGTATTCTGTTAGTCATGTCTTTACAGTTAGTCCTGGATTGAGCACTTTCTCAATATATGTTGGTCTTTACATTGGTGGCGGTAACGTCAGAGTGTACATAAATAATGACTATGACGATGATGGTGTTGGTGATGGTATAGAAAATGCACAGAATGTAACAGTGTATATCGATAATGTTGAGTTCACAAGTACAACGTCCCCTGACTTTGAAGATGTTGGCTTATCTTATCATGCGGGTGCGCTATCAGCTCCCATCTTGGGAACAGAAACCGGAACAGCTACAATCACTAATCCAGATTTTTGGAACACATCACCTCTCGAATATCAAATTACAGCCAGTGCAAATGTCCTTTTCACATATTCAGTTACTTCATTATTTCAACGTTACATCAATTCGTCATGGACAACAAGCCTTAGCAGCAATGGGGTTTCATACTCAATATCATCTGGGATGAGTTCGGATCTCACGTTCTATACATATATTACACAACCAAGCGGCTACTATGACTCCACGTTTGACATTTTGTTTCCAAGAGATTGGGAAAATACCACTGTCTGGGACCCCCTAATGAATAATATAACAAGTTACTGTGATGTACAGCCAGGAAAGCTCCATATTCCAACTAGCGAGTTAAGTCGTAGTGGATGGTGGGAGATTAATCTCAATGGTTTAAACTATGCAAAGAACATTTCAGTTCAGGTATTTGATCAAGACTTAGGTCAATGGTCAGAAAATTCTCTTTTCCGACCGGGCAATGAAACGAGAATAGAAGTAGAGATAGGAACACCCAGTATAACGCCAGTAGGTAGCGACCCTGTTAATATAACATGGTTCCTGCCAAATGAAGACATCTGGACAATGGATTCAATTACAACAATGACAGGTGGTGCTGTGACCAGTTCTAGATGGACATTTGGTTCAACCAACACTACTGCTGGAGAATGGTTAATCGATATACTCTGGACAAATGGAACCGAAATAGCCTACCAATCAGTATCTTTCGACCTTTATCATTCAGCTTCTATTACTGCAACATACCCAATTATTGAATCAGACTATGGTCAGACTATATCAAATCTTATCACACTCAAGGACGCCGATACGAACGAATTCCTCTTGGATGATAGTGTAACCATTGAGGCTAACTGGTCAAGCTCAATCATTGAATTCACACAAAATTATGCAAAGAAATGGTGGGAAGCTGATTTTGATACATCATTAATTGGTGGAGGTGAATTCACTGTACTGGTTACTGCTTCAAGACCATATTTTGATACAATTATAACTCAATTTACTGTAATCTCACTCTACAGGACAACCCTTGAAATCGTGAACACTGGATCAATCCCTATTGAGAATGGACTCAATGAGGTTTTTACAGCTCAAATTGATTATGAGTTCCTTAATGGGACAGGTATTATCGGAGCATTGCCAATAATCACATTTTCGGGTCCAGTAGGCGGACTTTCGTGGACCAATTTCATTGACAATGACAATGGACACTATTCTGTGGACATAATTTGTGATATAGCCACAACCTACGGTGTCACAATCACTCTATCTAAACCATATCATTACAACTCCTCAGACTCCTTTACACTCATCATAAGTGAAACTGGAACAGAGCTTGAATCTCTGAATGGCACTGCAGATGTTGTTAGATTTGGTGATAGCTATAGACTTGTGGTCGAATATCGAAACAGCACTGGCCAGGGACTATCTGGTGCAGATTTAGAGATTGTATCTATAACCCCTCAAACTGGACTAATCAATGGAACATTCATTCCGATAACTAGTGGGTATTACGAGATTACTTTGACGCCAACCACTACGGGTACATATTCAATAGTAATCAGTGCGAGTCTCTTCAATCATGAAACTCAATATATCACCTTCACCCTAACAGGCGTGGTCATTCCGACGATTCTAACATCCATTCCATCAAGTGCTACAGTCGCGGTTAATCAGAGTTTCACTCTTCAGCTATTATTCCAAGATGAGAATCTAAATCCGATTGATTTAGCAACTATCACTGATATAGACCCACCAAGTGGAATTCTGATTTCAGGAGCTATACCGATTGGAAGTGGATTATATAATATTACTCTAAAGTCATCAGATATTGCTACCTACAACCTACTCTTTAGAGCTTCAGCTGTTAATTATCAGAGTTCGATTGTGGGATTCACACTATCGGTAACAGCCATACAGACCACCTTAGAAATTCTGAATGCGGGATCGATTCCGGTTGAAAATGGTCTCAATGAAATTTTCAGAGTTCAATTGAGTTACCAACTCCTAAACGGGAGTGGAGTGGCTGGGGCTTTACCCACCATCATATTCACAGGACCTCAAGAGGGCCTTTCATGGACCAATTTCAGCGACAATGACAATGGGCTGTATTCCCTAGATATTAAGTGCAATGTATCAGCGATTTATGGGATATCGATTACACTATCTAAGGCGTTTTATTACAGTACCACTGATGCCTTTACTTTGATTATTGATGAAACAGATAGCGAACTACTGCTTCTTAATGGCACAGTAGATGTCGTTCTATTTGGTAGTAATTATACTCTGGTTGTTGAATTTAGAAACAGCACTGGGACGGGTCTTGCAGGTGCCAATCTACAAGTCGTGACCATAACTCCAGCAAGTGGACTGACTCATGATGGCTTTTCACATATTATTGATGGATACTATCAGATTACATTGACTCCTACAGCAGCTGGAGCATTCTCAATTGTAATCAGTGCCAGTATCATAAATCATGTAACTCAATATAAGACGTTCACTCTGACTGCGACAGGAATTCCAACGATTCTTACATCATTGCCTTCAAGTGCAAGTATCGCTTTTGATCAAACCTTCACAGTTCAATTACACTTTCAGGATGAGAATTTGAATCCAATTGACTTTGCTAACTTCACAGTGACAAATCCACCAAGTGGTCTGATCATTTCAGAAGTTGTTTCAGTGGGGCCCGGGACAGGATTGTACAATTTCACGTTGACTCCGATACAAATAGGCACTTTCAATATTCTCTTTAGGAGTTCGATAGATAACTATCAGAGTTCAAGTGCAGCTTTCACGCTTATCGTGACTGAGATTGAAACAAGAATTGAGTTTGCTGGTGGAGTTTCTTCTGCACTTGTTGAATTCCAGGAGTCATACCAACTAATAGTCTACTATTATCGTACCGACCTAGCAACGCTGGCAAATGTGAATGGAGCTAATGTTTCGGTCTTTGCCTATGATCCTGGACTCAACATAGTTGTTAATGAAGTTGGAGGATATTATTTAATTACTATTACAGGCCAAACAGTAGGAACATGGTTCCTCACTATTTCAGCTAACAAGACAGATCATTATGTAGCGACAAAGCAGTTTCTCTTTGAGGTTGCAGAGATTGATACATCAATTGAAGGATCTAATCCTCTAGAGTCACTCTTTGTTGGCCGATCCTACTTGTTTAATTTCACTTATATGATTAAGTCAAACAGTAGTCATGTCTTTGGAGCAGATATCACACCATTAGGGGAAGGGGCAGATTGGATTTCGGTAGTAGAAATGGGTAGTGGTCAATATTCTATTGCACTGACTCCAGCTCTACTAGGGTCGCACAGCATAATTCTAGTATTTGGAAAATATGGATTTGAAACAGCCAGCTTCAGACTTACATTCAGCGTTTCCAGAGTACCCATATCAGTGGAAATCTTGGAAGGCCTTAGCGGTTTAGAGAAAACGCCAACTACTTTGAGAGTTAGCATCACAGAGGCAAATACCGAAAATCCTGTTACAAATGCTACTGTATTCTATAGAATAAGATCGGCATTAACCGAGTATGCGGATGACCCAGTGAGAATGACAGAGTCCAACATTCCTGGAATCTATATAGCGACATTGACTATGCCTGATGCAGACTCAGAATATCTTATCCAGATTTCTTGTGAGGCTGAGAATTACGAACTCGATGAACCTCTTACAATGCCCTTCAGACAGACACGTAGCTTTACCTCACTCTTAATTGTATATTCAGAACGCTATTGGTGGATAATATTTGGTATTGTCGCTATTGTTGGAGCTGTAGGTTATAGAAGAAGTGCGAGAAAAAGAAGAATCAAACAAAACAAGATAACCCTCGCCATAAAGAAACGTTTTGATGATGTTAGAAGCTTGCTTGGTGTGATTGTACTTCACAAAGATAGCGGATTACCAGTCTACTCAAAAATCCTTAGGGAAGGTCTTGAAGAAAGCGTGATTTCAGCATTCATATCAGCAATCACTAGTTTCCGAGGCGAGTTTGATATTGAAACGACAACTGAAGAATGGGGACTGATTCCAATCTCGGACATCGTCAGGGTTGTTTCTACAAACAAGCTAATTTGTGCCTTCATTACAACTAGCAATCCTTCACCTGAACAAAGGGAGAGAATGATCAAATTCGCAAAGACTGTAGGATTCATCTTTGACGAAACAATGGAAGATGTTCCAGTAGTTATTCTGGATCAACATACTACCAAGCAGTTTAATGCACTATTCGATGACATCCTCGATGGTTCCCTCTTGAGAATCTATAAGTTGGACGAGGACAAGAAGTTCGCAACAGCTACTTGTGCTGATGAACGGATAGCTCGCAAGCAAGGAGAGGAGTTCAAACTAGAAGAGCTTGCGTCGGAAATTGCAGCTTGCGGTCTCGAAGAGGGTCGGGTCTATCAAGCGATTATGCGTGCGTTGGAAAATCATTATCTAGTGGCTACTGATGAGTCCCCGTTTGCTACAAAGATAATCAGAGCACCTGACACTGTGGCGGAAGAGGGATAGAAAGAGAGGTGAGAGTGTCACCTCTCACCAGAGATGTTTATTCAAGATTTCGAACCAAGTAATAGTCCACTATATTCTTCTTTCTAGCTAATGGCACTAAAAGAATCAGTAGAACTATGATGATGGTCACGACTGTGGCAGTCCAGAAGATTATCGGGATCGAAGACCACTTTGCAGCAATTCCTGGTGCAGCCCATACTACTACTAGAGCATAGGCAAGATCACGTCTTAGAACAATCATAAGAGATGTGATTAATAATGCCACGATAAGTACCAAAGCTGTCCAAAGATATTGGTCAGCATCAAGTAATGCAAATCCAGTTAATGTGTTGATTACCGATGCTGTGTTAGCTATAGTTGCTAGGGATATCCAACCAACATAGACACTGACAGGCAAATGAATAGCTATCTTCTGTTTCAGGGGTACTTCTTTAACACCAATTTCAAGCCTCACATATGTAAGAAGAAGGACCACTAGAAGACCAACAATCAAAGGTTCAGTCCAAACCAATAATGGACTATTCCCATATGAATAATGGAAAACGAGTAGCCAGGCCACATTAAGAAATGCACCAATCAAATACAAGTAACCAATCTTTGCTAGGTATTCTTCACCCACTTGATTAGCTTTTGCTTGATAAAAGACAAAGATCAAGAGGAGTACGTAAATCACACCCCAAATTGCGAAGACATAGCCTTGGGGGGTGAAATAGTTTGGAAAATAATCTGATACCTGACCAGTATTTACACCATTAAATGGCAAGATATTTGCTAGCATATTCATCGCAATTGTGAACGCAACTGCGAAGATGTTTATTATTTGGAATGATTTGTAGTTAGCTGACATAAAACTCCCAGCAATATTAACTATAGTTAGCTTATAAATGTTACTGTTCTAATTTTGCCCTCGTATGAATTATTAACATAGAATGACATTCGAAACAATAAGGATGAGCTTTCTAAACTTCTCTTTGAGCTTTCGAACGAGGACAGACTAAGAATCCTCAGGCTGTTACGCGATGATCCGACAAAGCTTACAAATCTGGCATCAACACTTGACTTGACAGTTCAAGAAACATCTCGACATCTCTCAAGATTGACGAAAGCGAAACTAATCCAGAAGGGCTCTGATGGAGCATACTCAATCACAGTATATGGTTCACAACTTCAGGAAATTTTACCGTTCCTCTCATTTCTCACTAGGCACCAAGAGTACTTCATGACTCACACATTTCTTAAATTACCACAGAGGTTCATCAGTCGTTTTGGGGACTTAGCAGAAGCTGAGTTGACAGACAATGCGATTGTATTATTCCAACATGTGGACAGTCTGATTTCGAGAGCGGCAGAGTATGTCTGGATACTTTCAGACCAAGCACTATCAAGTACATTCCCACTTCTCGAGCAGAGTCTTGCGAGAGGGGTTGAACTGAAAGTAGTTCTGCCAGCAGATATTGAAGTCCCAAAAATTCCAGAGGAAATGTTACCGGATTTTAGTAAATACAGAGGAAATCTAGTGCAACCAAGACACCTTGACAAGGTCACACATGTAGTCATTCTATCTGAAGCAGAGGCGGTAGTTGTACTACCTGACCTTGATGGACGACTTGATTATCTTGGTTTTAAGATGGATGATGCAGTGGGACATGCCTGGTGTCATGACCTCTTTCTTCATTTCTGGAACCAAACAAACCCAGTCAGTTATTACAGCTCTAGTTAGAAGAGAGAGGTGTTATAGATGAACTTGATTAAGTCTCATCTGGTTTTCTCCCAATCTTTCCGAATGGATGTTAGATGTCCTGTATGATAATTCAGATGTGTGAAAGCATTTGTCAACACTTCTCTATATGACATTCCAACAAAGAAAGATGGTGCAGTTCCTTTTTCGATTGTCCTTTCAAAATCAACTGACTTTGCTTTTTTCACCCAGTCAAACAAATTTGCCTCGCTGGCATCAAAATACTCCTGAATTTCAGAAAGTGGAGTCCCAATCCAATCCCCAGAAGTTCCGGGTCTATAAGCATCGAACAGCTCTGGATTCATTGGCGAGCCTTGCTCAATCAACATGTTCACAGTGAAGTCATAGACAGCGGCCTGATGTGCAAGAACCCATCCAAGGGAGGACATTCCACTCCGAGGACGATAGGAAAGATTCTCACATCCAGCCTCTTTAAGGAGTCTGATTTCCATATCACGCCAGAGTCTCACACTCTTCGCAGCTAGCTGGACATGTTGAATATCATTCATTCTGATCACTTGCTGATTCGTGAGCTAGATTCTTTTTTACAATTTGTATTCGAGTAAAGATTACCATAGAAGGTGGGAGCGGCAAGCCGCTCCCTGTTTCAATTACATCATTTCCTCTCAGATCTAATTCTCAGACAAACAACGGAGATAGCGACTACACCAAGGATACCAACAGCAAATGAAGACACAATTAGACCCGTGATAAAGGCACTTGCGGCAGAGGGTGCAGTCGTTGGAAAGACTGAGAAAATTGGATCATGTGTAATTGAATAGCCATCCCATTGTGCGTAGCAGGAGCTGTAATAGTATGTCTGCCCCCACCAGCA
>JAEORO010000207.1 GCA_016840855.1 Candidatus Thorarchaeota archaeon
ATGAGTTCTGGATCCGCATTAAACCTGATATGGAGTTGGGGAAGGGTGTGAGCAAGAAAGAGTTTGGAGGAGGATTGTATGCTGTAACGAGATGCAATCTAACTCAAGAGTCAAAGTCTGCATTTTTGCATGAGCATGGGGTATTAGAGAGCTGGGCCAGACTCAGTGAATGGTTCAAATCGAGTGGGTACAAAAAGGGGAAACATCAGTGGCTAGAGAAATCAGTAAATCCAAACAAACCGGATGAGGATTTACTTCTTGACCTACACTTTCCCATTGAAAAATAATAACTAAAATGTGGAACACGGATGCTCTCACCCGTCTGCTAGAAGAGTGCAAGGCTTCCATGCTCCACTTCTTTTTTTCTTAACAAATATACTTGTATGTTTCTACTAATGGGATAAGCCTCCTAAATCAAATAGATGAAGTTAACACAATATCGGAAAGTAACATAATGGAAATAAATAGTGACGCAATTCCATCACTCAAAAATCGTACCAACTAGGAGAAATTAGGCTTCAATAGTGTTGATAAGGACCTAATGAGATACATTTTGAAAATCAACGAAGAATAGCTCGAATATATACAAAACTATTCATCTAATGTTCCAATTAACGCACAAATTCATAATTACTGTTTGAAAAAAAATTGACTAAGATTATTACATTTTGAGTAGCATATATACGTGAGCATCGAACCTTCAAAATATCCACGCATTTGAAGGACAGCATGTCATTGAACAACGACGCCTGCAGGCAACCATACGGATATGCAAGAAACATCACGAACACCAGAATAGAAAATCCGAAATCAGTTATTGATTCGGATCTTAAGGTTGAGAAACCAATGGAAGTGATGTGGAATGAAAAGGAAAATTCCGTATGAAGCATGGAGCAGGACATGTGCTAAATTATCGAATTCTGTAAATCCAAAAGCAAGTAAATCTGTAAATCCATTTAGTGGAAGTTCCGAATCCCACATTATTGTTCCGAATCCCACATTGAAAAAGGAGGTAGTGGTGAGAACGATGTCTAGAGCGATGAGCGGACAAAAGCATTCTTTTAAAGTCATTTTACCCGAAAAGGTAAATGACCATACAGACCACGAATTAAGACTCATGTTAGTATCTCTGAAAAACGCAATTATTGCTAGCTCTGTCCACATTTCAAAGATTGAAAATGAGCTAAGGAAGAGGGGTAAAGTTTCTAGCATACTTGAAAATGCAAGATTGGTACCCTTCGACGAACTTGAGATCTACGAGGATTTTGGCGATTAATGATGGAAAGTAGAATCGAAAGAAGGAAACTATCAGTTTCCGAGATTCTACCTAGCGAGCTAAGAAACTACACAGATGAGGACCTAAGTAAGACATTGAATACACTTAGAGAAACTATTGAGTCATGCGTAGCACAAATCGACATGATAGAACATGAAGTAAAAAAACGTGATGATCGTTCCACTGCAAAGACCAAAATTTCAAGTGAAAAAGATGAATTAGAGTATATTGATTCGTTAGAGCCTGTTGAGATTGCTCTAATATCAACAATTGAAGTGAGGAAGGATGGAACGGAGGGTTGTATCCTTTGTGGATTGTGTACTGAGGTTTGTCCATGGCAAGCTCCAATCATTATAGACAGGAAGCTAACAGTTCGTCAAGAGCGTTGCCGTGGCTGTGGCGTTTGCGTGGCAGCATGTCCATCAAGAGCTATTGATATGAAAGTCTATGAAACTGAGGATCTGTTAGATTTAATTCAATATGTTCTTAGAGAAGATATTCATTTTGCACACCCTGGTTCAGTTCACGAAGCGGTTGCAGAAGCGCAAATGGCACTGATGAACATTGAGAGAATGTTATCACACAGGGTCAGAGAAAAGAAAGTTGAAGATATGTTGCATACATTAAGACGAATGGTTGACCGTATTGATAAGATGGGTGACCAGCTTAAAGGTGTGACAAAAGAGGTTCAAGTTACTTCAGGTTCATAAAGATTCTAGACCTAATTGGTCCCAAGAAGTGCCTGAACCTGATTAGACAATTGATGTCTTATATTTCAGACAAAGTTCATGCCACTTGTTTTTAGTAAATTTCTTGAGATACTTTTACTAGTGATTTTTTTATGACTGACCATGCAACTTCAAAAATCGTGCTCCAAGTAATTCACAACAGGAGATCGATTCGAGAGTTTTTAGACAAACCAGTTAGCAATGAAGTCCTAACTAAAATTCTGGCGGCTGGTTTTAGGGCTCCATTTGCGGCGCAACTATGCTCTGTTATTTATACACACAGTCTTGAAAAGATGAAAGAAGCGGGTATCTCTGCGTATCCAACAGCTCCAGTTCACATGATATTCTTTATTGACTTCTGTAGACTTGAGAAGATAATGGCTCATAGAGGGTATGAGTATGGGTATGACGACATGATGGCAATCTGGTTGGGCATACAAGATGTTGTCCTCATGATTGAAAATCTGACAATTGCAGCAGAGTCGCTGGGACTTGGCTCAGTTCTTTATGGTCTCACTCCACTAAAAGCTGATTCAATCGCAGAAACTTTCAATGTTCCGAAACGCGTCTTTCCAGTTGTAGGAATGAGCATCGGATACCCAGACTCAGCAGAAGAAACCGAGATTCGACCTCGATTCCCTCTTGAGATGACTGCATTCAAAGATGAATATCTTCACCACACGGACGAAGACATCAAAGCTTGCATGAAGAAGATGGATGAAGGATTTCTGGCACAAGGATATTACATCAAATCTCGAACAAAGGTGGAACTCGTTGACAAAGAAGATACAATTGGATTCGACAAGTACAGTTGGTCTGAACATATCTCACGGAAATTCAGAAGCGCCTCCAGAAAAGGCGACCCCCTCATTGATGTCCTAAGGCGCCACGGATTTGATCTGAAGTAAAATGTATAAATCTGCGTTCATATTTCAAAGCATCGCGTTTGGGATGTGGAGAAAAGTGAGCATTGAGCTACCAGAAGCGCAAATCATAGCTGAACAAATGATTCAGACAATGCTAGATAAGAAGGTCAAATCTGTTGCGCTTTCTAATTATCAGAAGCTACAGAAGATTGGATTCATTAATAGGAACATAAAGGACTTTGACAAGCTCATTGAATGCAAAATAAAATCGATTGACTATCGCGGAAATGTCATCCACATTCAATTCAACAAGAAAATGAACTTAGTTCTCTGCGGTGATTATGGAGCGCAATATCGTTTCATAAGAAAAGGCGAAGAGTTACCAACCAAAATTCACTTCAAGATGGAATTCATAGATGGAACATTCTTCACTATAAGGCAATCAGGTATGGGCTTGATCTACGCTGCAGAGGATAGTGAAGTTCCTAACCTCTATGTGTACAAACGAGACTTCTCTGATACTCCGTCTCCAGTAGGCGAACATGAGTTTACAAGTGAGAGATTTTCAGAGTTGCTGAACGAGAAGAAGCAGAACATCAAAGCTTCTCTTGTAGGAAAGACAGCTGTTGTTGTTGGTTTAAGTAATGCTGCTTTTCAGGAGATTATCTACAAAGCAGGCATTCATCCAAAGAGAAACACAGGCACCTTAACTGAAAATGAGAAAAGCAATCTCTATGATTCAATGAAAGAGATTCTTAATGAGAGAATTTGTTCCGGAGGAAAAGACAACTTCGAAGACCTTTTCGGTAAAAAAGGTCGTCACATTCCAGTCATGGGACCTAACATGAAAGACAAAAATTGTCCACAATGTGGAGCAGCTATAGAAAAAATCTCACATGGTGGAGGACAGGTCTATCTTTGTCCTCGATGTCAGAGATAATTATGAGACAAAACACTTTCAATATTCTGAGTGAACCATCTGTTTCTTCAAATGTATATTTCCAGTGATGTAATGACTAACAAGATAACAGAGGAGAACTGCTAGAGGAAATACAATCCCTATTTTTACTATGGGACTAATATCTAAGATAGCAATTCCGAGAGAAATAGCGACTAAGATAGGTGGATGAATAAGGTACATATGATATGCACTAGCGGACACATTTCGGAGCAAAGACCCTTGCTTATTGAATCTAGCATAAAAAACCTTAATCAAGACAAAAATGACCCCCATACATATTACATTATCAGCCATGGCAAATAGAAATGCATGGATGTTGAACCCACCAGAGAAGACTACAAGGTTTGCATCTACTCCTAAAACAAGAAAGAAATCTAGGTAAATTATAGCTGCAGAAAATAGTATTGTTGTCAACCATAGTTTGACATGTTTTCTAGTCATCTTTTCAAACCAAAGATAACGAACACTAATGATACCAACACCGAACATCATTAGATATTGAATTATTTGACCAAGGGGTATTTCGAATGGACGTACATCTATAGGGTAGAATATACGAATCAAAAAAGTAAGAAATCCTAAGCCAATTGCTAGTAGGAGTAAATAGAGATACCGAGGTATAGGAAGTTCCTTTGGGATTTTCAGATTCACTGACTCTAATTTTGTAATTTGTCGCCAGAGTGTGTAAACAACAGTAAAGAGTAGTAAGACCTTGAGAAACCACATTGGCCCGGAAAATGATAGAAAGTCAACAAAGTCATTCCATGATAGGAATATGAAATAATAATAATCCAAGAAAGAGCCTTGTAGTGCTGGGTTGGTATTCCAAGGAGCGATTCCTATTTTGGCTAGTATATAGATCATGAGTGGGTTGATTAGTATCACGTAGAAAATAAGAGGAATGCCAAGTCGAACAAGTCGTTCTTTCCAGAAATTGTAAACTCCTTTTCGATCATAACTATTGGGAGTAAAATAACCTCCCAACAGGAAGAACAATCCCAAAAGCGAGGACTGAAATATTCCACCAATTGAAACGAGTAGCAAAAGGAATACATAGCTGATAGGATCGACAGGATTAGACTCTTTGTAGTACCACCAACCAGCTTCAACATAGGTGACCATCACATGCCAGTAGATCACTAGGATTGTAAAAAGCACCTTAATATTATCAAGGAAAAGATATCGCGGTTTCTTCGACAAATATTCCTGAGAATGAGTCATCTTGTAATTTCATTTCACGACATTTTGATGAGGTTTGATATAAGCATGTTTGTTCTTTGAGCCCAGTACTCGTAACTCAGCTAGGTAGTATAGCGTTGTGGTCAGGTTTATCTTCATCACTGATGCCGGAGATAAAAAGGTAAGAAATAAGAGCAAGCAGTGTCAATGCTGTGTAATTCACAGGGTCCAATTGTGAGGAGTGGAGTATCCTTTAGCTTCAACATGCAACTAGAGGTAAACTGAACATCGATTTCCTTTTTCATTCTCACAAAAGATATCAATTTGCACAAATGGGAGGCGGAACATATTTGGTACCTATATTTGATAGGCGAACCAATGCGTATATTCTAGTTCTTGCTTTCATTCTGATGGCAATTTCTCCAGCACTTACCGCGGATGCAGTGAATATACCGAGTGACCTCAATACGGGCCCATATGTAGACAAGGTTGTCTTTAAAGTGATTGATGATTTTGATCAAAAGATTCTTTCACTTTTATCTGGTGATATTGAATTTGACACACACTTCAACACTCCAGATATAATACCAGTGTTGATTGAACATCCCGATATCAGTGTCTATACAGCCTTACGATATGGGTATGGCCACATCACAATAAATTGTGGCAAATATCCCCTAAATATTACTGGGTTCAGGAAGGCCTTTGCATATGCCTTCGATAAGACTCGTGTGACTATTGATGTTTGGAAAGGCTATGCGCAGAATCATGACTCTCTGTTACCTTATTTGAATGAGTTTTGCATTGAGGATCAACTACCATATCATTATTACCTTGCTCAACCGGAATTAGGCAATCAAATTCTTGATGACTTAGAATTCGATGTTGATCCAGTAAGTGGCTTTAGAAACGCTCCAGATGGAACACCTTTCAAGGTAATAATTGAATATGCCTCATCACGGTATGAGATAGCTGGTGCTTCTGCTCAAATTGGTGTTGATGCATTGCTCTCATTGCATGTTAATGCTGAAATATGTCAAACATCTTTCTGGGACATATATACTAGGCTTGACAATCATGAAGATTATGATATGGTCTTCTACGCTTTCAACTTCCTGTCGAATGAAATAGATGCTATGTTATCTGAGTATTGGTCAAAATTCATAGATGTTCCCTCTTTCAATCCGTGCAATTTTAAAAACCAAACATTCGATTCTTGGTACAATAGGCTCCTCTACAGCACAAGTTATGAGGAGATCTTGGAGGCTGCTTCTGCGATACAACTGATTCTGCATGAAAATGTTCCTAGGCTCGTGGTGTACAACAACATGTTTATGGCTGGCTATAGAAATGATGTCTATACGGGTCACATTGAAGATAAAAGACATTACGTGGTCGGTCCATGGACATTCAGGAAAATTCAAAAAATTGATGGCAATACTGGTGGGACAGTCAAAGTAGGAATTGAATCATCCCAACTTTGGTCATTCAATATTTTTGTAGATCCTTATACCCCAACGTCTTTGCTCCTGTGGTCAAGTCTGTATTCAATGGATCCAAATCTTAATCCATGGCCATATCTTGCGAAGAGTTGCATAAAAGAAACACACGCTGAGAATCGAGCTGTGCCGGATGGTCATTCTCGATTTACATTTGACCTCATCGAAAATGCTACTTGGAGTGATGGAACACCATTAACAGCAGATGATGTTGCTTTCACATTCAACTACTTAGTAGAAAGTAGTGTTTATGGAAATTTGGCTGCTGCACCATTTTTTGAATTGGTAGCTGCGTATACTCCTAGACCTTTCAGGGTGGTAATCGAGTTCAGTACAGACTCATACTGGCATTTCTATAATATTGCATACACAAGAATAATACCTAAACACATCTTCTCCGAACCTGATGGAATTGGCTATAGAAAATGGGGATATTGGAACCCAGTATTCGATCCCAAGGAACCTTATATTACATCTGGACCATTCAATTTGACAGACTTCGAAACTGGAGATTTCTGTGAGTTGTCTGTAAATCGAGATTTTTGTTATTTTCCAAACCTAAACATGTCAACAACAAGTGAAACTACACCAACAACCTACCATGGTGAGCCATTCAATGTGTCTTTAGCTATCACTGGTGGGGCAGTAGGTGCTGCTGCAGTGATTCTTGTAGGCGGGTTTATTCTACAAAAGCAAAGGATTCTCAACTTAGAAAGATGATTTAAGAAAGGTATATGCTGATTGCAATCACACCTACTCAGCCCTCAGTGGTTCTAAAGATTTAGCAATGAGAGGCTGAAGGAATCTTGTTCCTTCCTTCCTAGATATCTCAATCAATTCTTCGAGAATCTCCTTCGCTTCACTCAATCTATTTTGCTTGAGTCTTAGGTTGACCTTGCTGAGTAATGCAAAACCTAAGTATCCAGGGAATTCACAGTTTCGAGAAGTTTCCTCCAACCTAGTCAACCACTGAGTTGGGGGATCACTATCATCAAGTTCATACAGAGCGACCTCTATTTCAGCTAGTCTTCGGAGACAACTATTGATTCTAGTTTGGCGTAGTTGTTTCTCATAGATTTCCAGAGCTTGTGTAAAGCTCCAGAGTGCATCTTTAAATTTCTCCTTTGCTAACTCAATTAACCCTGTTGAGAAGTGGACCTCTGCAACATGCAAATCTGAACCAGCGCGGCGCATTTCACCCTTGGCAAAATCGAGATGCTGCTCGGCATCCTCAACTTTTCCAAGCATTGCGAGAGCATTGGATACCCTGAAGTGATTGGAGTGAACTGCAGGATCTGGACCTGGGAAGAATCCCTTCTCCAAACTCATTTGTGCCCACTCAAGTGCATCCTCTGGACGGTTAATTTCCAAGTATATTCGAGAGAGATTAATAGCTACAGAGCCATAGTGAGGATTGGTGTGCTTCCCATCCATTTTATCAATGGATTCCAGATAGAGTTCAATGGAGATATCATACTCTCCACGAACCGTGTGCATATACACCTTAGTTCCAAAAGACTTTGGATTGAGTTTCTCAGCCTGTTCAGCGTGATACATTGCAGATTTCATGTCGAGATTCCTCAATCCCCATGCGATACTGTCATGTAATTTAGCTGCTAACATTTGATCGTCGAATTCCTCTGCTATTGCTAGGGCTCTCTTAAATTCTTCAATAGCCTCTTTCTCTGAACCTTCAGCTCTATATCGATAAGCCCGTAATTGGTGAACCGAAGCACTGAATGGCTTAAGATTTGTGTCTTCGTTTATCAGGTGCCACATTCGCTCTTCGATTTGTTCCTCTTCAAGACTTCCAACACTTCTACTAAGGTATACATTCCAAAGTAATCCAAGAATACTGAATTCGATCCAAGGATCCAGATTCAATGCAATTAAATCAGATGCTAAAAGAAAAAGTGATTCCCAATCAGTTCTTTCGCCAAAGACCAAGTCCCTCTGCATCTTGAAAATCTGTCCAAGGACAACCTGAGGATGTACAGTCAAGATTTTTTGTAGATGAGCGTTGTAGTTAAGGGATTCAGCTCCTATACATGCAAAAGCTACTAAATCATGCAAAGAGTCCTTCTTTGCCGCTTCAATACATAGATTTTCCACAAAATTATCATAGTTCGATGATGATTGGAGTATGGTTTCAATCTTACTAAGCGTGTTTACACTCAGAAATGGGAAATACTTGGAAATCGAACCAGTAGGCTTCACATTGATATCTATAGAACCAGAACTGAAAACTTCTTCTGTGATATTGAAATATAGATTAAAGACGATGTTTCAAACGACTAACTATTCCTTTCTGACCTTCCGGGTAAACTCATGTGTAGCTGATCAAATCTCATCCAGTTTCTGAATCATTATACGCTGGAGAAGACTGCAAGGCGTGCTGATGCTATTGAATTCACTCGAGAACATACTTTTTATTTTTAGACTGATAGTGATTTTCCTTTTTGAAGAAAAATTATCGAAAGGCAGATATATTCCCATTGTGAGAAGTGTTTGAGTAATAATGTATTTCGTGGTTTTTTAGGGGGTAAGAAAAAGTTGAATAAAAAGATGCCACTGATTTTTTTGATTTTCTTAGTAGTTTCACTCAGCCCTTTAATCCTAGAAATGAGAGGTTATGAGAAACTGAATGATGACTCACTAGTGGATCGAATGTCTATCAACTTTGAAGAGAGAACATATTACTCATCATATGAGCCACATGATCAGATTATTATCTATGGTGATGATGATTTCGATGAACAAGGTTGGCCTGGATCTGGGACCTCTGAAGATCCATACGTAATCGAAGGTTATGAGATTGTTTCAGACTATGATTGCATCGCTATACATAGTACGACTGTTCATTTCGTTGTTCGGAATTGTTACGTGAGAGCTCTTGCACCAAGTGAACATCGTGACGGAATCAAAATTCAAAGTGTAGATTCTGCAATTGTCGAAAATTGCATTGTAGAGATGAAAGGATATGGACTTTATGTATTATTGTCATCCAATGTCATTCTAAGAAATAATACAGTACGAAACACACCGGATTATGGAATACGTATCTCTTCATCTTCTTCATGTGAGATATATGAAAACGCTGTCTATAATGTACCAAACCAAGGGATTGATGCTTTTACCATTTCAAATTGTATCATCGCAAATAACTTTGTATGGGATTGCGATGCAGGCGGAATTAGTTTCTATGATTCGAGTAATAACATCGTAGAGGACAACATCGTTCATGATTGCGGCAGTAGTGGAATATCTCTTGAAACGTGCACGTCTTGCATATTTAGAAACAATACTATTTTTACAAATGCAGGTCCTGGATTCTATAATTACGATAGTGACCAATGCGACCTAATTGACAATGAGATATATGATAATGAAGAAGGAGGAATCTTTTGGAATAGAGGTGATTATTGTAAATGGGAAGGGAACCATATTCATGATAATCATCGAATAGGCGCATATCTATATTATGGACTCCTTTGTAATCTTACGAACAATAACTTCGAAAGAGATGGTCTGTATGTGTTGGGTGTAGCCGCGTCAGATTGGAATCACTATGTTTCAGGTAACACAGTTAACGGGAAAAGTTTAGGCTACTTCTTTGGAATCTCCGATAGCATAATTGACGGAAATAAATATGGTCAGGTTATTATCGCTGATTGTCATAGACTAAAAGTACAGGGAGGCACCGTTGGAAACTCAGACATTGGAATAGCATGCTATCTTAGCTCAAACATAACCATTGAATCTCTTTCAATCAATGATGAATACTCAGGAATCTATCTATACTCATCAGCAGATTGCAATGTTTCATCTACCACCATGATTGATTGTGGCGTTTCTATTATAGGAAGTCAACTAGCAAATTGGCTGCACAATTTCACCGAAACAACTGTGAATGGGCTTCCTGTTGCCTATTGTTTAAACGAAGATGGCACAGTAATTGATGGTAGTGCCTTTGGACAAGCTATAATTGTTAACTCTACCAATATTCAACTGGCAGACGGTAATTTTGTAAATGCTAGCCAAGGAGTTTCCATTGCTTTTTCATCAGACTGTAAAATTCTCAGAAATACCATAGATGGTGGCTTTAATGGATTAGAAATCCGCGAATGCCAAGATTCTCACTTTGAAAATAACTCAATTACTAATTCTTTGGAGAGAGCTGTCCTTCTCTACTACTCAGAAGAGTGTACATTTACTAATAACACAATCTCCAATTCCGAGTTTGGGATGTATCTCTATTATAGTCAAAACTGTGGAATAAATGAGAGTTCAATAATTCAAAACATCTACGGTGTCTATTCCAGTTATTCAAGTCATCTTAATTTCTCGGGGAATTTAGAGAAAGGTAATGTTCGTGGGATTCAACTCAGTTCTTCAAGTCATTCCACAATTAGAAACGACACTATCTGTGCAAATGAATTCTATGGAATTTACGGGTATTCGTCGAACTATATTATCATCAAGGATTGTATCATCGAAGACAATGGTGACAATGGCATTTACTTTTCAAGCTCCTTCAATGGATCGATTATTCACAACGAAGTGAATCATAACGGATATGATGGTATATCAATATGGACAAGTGATGGATTTGATATTATCAATAATACAGCTTCTAGAAATACAGACTATGGAATCCTTATCCATCATTTTTCAGAATACAACAGAATCTACGGAAATATAATTACAGACAACATCTATGGGAATGGATACGATTACGAATCCGAGAATTCGTGGGATGATGGCATTTCAACAGGAAACTACTGGAGTGATTACATTGGTCCAGGACCATACTATCTTGATGGTCCAGGTTACAACGTAGACAACTATCCATCAGGACCAGCGGTCGTTCTATTCATTCATAGTGATGTCAGCTACCATCTAAATACAAATCCAACATTAAGATGGGACTCCTTCTCTTCAGAACCAGATTATTTCATAATCTTCAGAGATGGAGAGATTCACGATTCTGGGATTTGGGATGGTCTTGATGTTTCGACAAATGTTATTACGAATTCTTTGGGTGTGTACAACTACACACTTTTTGTAAATGGAACTTCTGGCGAATATAAAACGGATACAGTCATGGTGACAATCTATGATAATCCACCTACAATCGACTCACCATTAGACCAGGGATATAATTTTGATACCATAGGGCACACTATTGTGTGGCATCCATCTGATTTCAATCCGTTTGGATATTATGTCTACCAAAATGATAGCTTAGTAAATTCAGGTAGTTGGAGTGGTTCAAGTATTCAAATTTCCGTAGATGGGTTAGCAATAGGAGTACATAGGTTCATGCTAGTTGTTAATGATACAAGTGACAACAAAGCAAGTGATATTGTAAGAGTAACCGTATGGGACACAAATCCATGGCTTGATTCACCGTATGGAGATATTGAATACATCGAAGGTACTTCAAATAATTACATTCACTGGGATGCATCAGATCTTAATCCAGCTAATTACACAGTCTACAGAAACTCCACAATGCTCACATTTAGTCCATGGAATGGTGGGTCTATCTCATACAATGTTGATGGTTTGAGTGTGGGAGTTTATAATTACACTATCATGGTGATGGACACTAGCGGACAAACTGCATACGACACTGTTTTCGTAACTGTGTTAGCAACTCCACCCGAAACAACAACCCCAACAACTCCCGTTACAACCACCACAACAACAAGTGATGGCGGAGGTGGTACGCTAGACCCGCTAGTACCCCTAGCAATCAGTCTTGCTTCTATGGCTGTGATTGTCGTGGTTTTGATACTTTGGAAACGGAAATAACAAATTTATTTTTTGTTTATTCACCCTCAGACCTAATGAGGATGATGAGTGGTATGTCTAATAATAAACTCAGTTCGTAAAGCGGCATTCATAAGAGTGAAAGAATACTAGCAATTCAGGAGTGCTGCACATGCTAAATTTCAAATCAGAACAAAAAACTCTGGAAATATATGGTGTTAGAATTGGAGGACAATTAGGAAGAATCCCCACTGTCCTTATTCCATCTATCTTCTATACGAAAGACCCTCTCGTAAATAAAGCTGAAACTGGTGAGATTGATAAGATAGCAACCGAGAGTCTTCTGGATATGCTGCACAACATGTCTGAAAGAACTGGCTTAGGAACCATGCTAGATGTCGTAGCAACAACTAGTGAAGCAATGGAAAAATACCTTCAGTTACTTGTAGATATGACAGAGTTTCCTCTTCTAATCGATGGCTCTGACTCTCTCGAGGTCAACACAGCAGGAATAAGATTTGCCAAAGAAGCAGGATTCCTCGATAGGGTCATCATCAACTCACTAACTCCAGATACAAAGAGCGAGTTATATGAGGTTGTAGAAGAAACTGGTTTGGTTAATGCATTGCTCCTAACATTCAACTCAAACTCATTGCTTTCTGTTTCAAAAAGAGTCCAAGTTGCAGATTCTCTTATTGAAAAGGCTCAAGCATCAGGTGTTTCAAATATTTTGATAGATACTGGAGTCATGGATCTTCCCACTTTGGGTATTGCATGCAGAACCCAGCAAATCCTGAAAGACGGTTATGGATATCCGGTGGGGAATGGAGCTCACAATGCTATTAGCACATGGAGGGGACTTGTGCCAAAATTCGGGAAGGATGCAAAGAAACCTGCACTTGTTGGATCAAGTCTTATGCCAGTAGCTCTTGGAGCTGATTTTGTACTAATGGGACCTGCGAAGCATGCACCGATTGTATATCCATCAGTCGCAATGGTGGATGTTGCTCTTTCAGGGATTCTCATTGAGGAAAATATACGGCCTGACAAACCACACCCACGATATCTAATAGGTTAAGCGTTAATGAGTAGCTATTGCTTTGATGGTATTCCTCTTATTTACACGATATATAGAACCACAAGATAAGAATGGCAATAGAGGAACCAACTACCGAGCTATCATCTAAAAGAAGACTTGCTCGAAGCCTATACATCAGCATTTTTGTCATATCTACTGGTGTAATTTCGGTCATTCTCTCTATAAGAGGATACATTTCATTTGATCCTCTAACTGCCCTTGTTGTTGGTTTAATAGCAGGATTTGCTCTTGTTATTTTTCAATTAACTTATGTCAAGTTTATAGTGAGATCAAGTTGGAGGATAAAGGGTCAACCAATTGATTAAACACATTGTAACCAGAGAAAACCTACAGGACAACAATAATGAAATACTTCCTTATTCCTCATGAAATCGTTTATGATGGTAGAACTTGTCTTTGGGGAATTAGCTCTGCTTGATATCAGCATGGCTATAGCTACTGGATTAATAGTCTCAGTGGTCCTTTCGACAGCCTACTATATGGCTGCTTCAGGTATGCCAAAGTGGAAACCGCGGAAACTGGTTCATGTAGTGATGGGTACCGTTATCGCGATGACCGTGGTTGCATATTCAAATCTAAGCGGACCAGCATTCGCAGTGGGAATTTTTCTAACGATTCTAATGTATGCTTGGGCTCACAAAAGCGAGCTACTTTGGGAATTACTCATTGCAGGAAGTCGAGAAAATGAAACCAGACTCAACACATTTGCCGCAGGGTTTATGGGACTTGTATCGTTTGCGACTGTCTTCCTTGTTTTCTTCTCGAGACCTGAGATATTTGTTGCCTCAATCTTGGCAGTTTCGTGGGGTGATGCCGCAGGAGAAGTGATTGGCAGACCTTTTGGTGGAAAGCTTGTCAAAATAAGATATCGGAACAAATCAGTTGAAGGTAGTATTGGAGTTCTTATCTTCACCACATTATCAGTCATAGCCTCATTGGTCATCTTCTCACCAGACACTATCATTCTGGAGGTATTGCCTAATATTCTAGCTATTGCTATATGTTCAACCATAGCAGAGTTTCTCAGTATTGGATGGACTGATAACTTCTTCATCCCAATGGTCACTGCTATCACTATGTGGTGGTTTCTCTTTCCAGGAATCGTTTTGTTTCCGATCTAGACGAAAATAATTATCCCCAATCGCTGATTCGCTCTATCCCAGATTCACCTAATTCACAGACAAGTTTGAGTTCAGCAAGTATACCAGACCAGCCGATATCGTAACCAATAACTGCCTCAGGTGACTTAAAGCCATGATGATGAAGAGTTACAAGTGTGTGTTCATTCACCTCTTCAAACCGCACGTTGACCAAGGTTTCAGGTTCATCACCATGGACCCAAGAAAATTCCAGCTCTCTATCAGGAATCATTTTCTTGAACACAACAGGACCTCTACCTTCAGCCCACCATGTATAGATTCCAGCATATTGGCGGTCAACCACAGGGTGGTCTGCACGAATGAAATGTTTCAATTTCTCAGGATTGGTCCAGACATCAAAAGGTAGCGATGGTGGTGTCTTACAAATAACACTCAATCGGACATCCACAGGGTCATAGCGCGTGATTCGTAGTGGGTGATAGTCAGAATAATTGAAACGAATCGCAGGGGCGCTGAGCTCAACTGCAGCTTTAAAATTAGCAAGCAAAAGGTTCCAATGTTCAGGGAGGTGGTAGTTCCTAGCTGAAACTGGCACTGCTCCATGATTAACTTGGATCATAGTCCCAGGGCCAATAGGATTGAATCTTATAACAAGAAGAGTATCCACACCCATGATTCTCCAAGAGAGAAGAAGGACCTTCTGTTCTTTGACTTCTTTGATATCCCAGTAGTTGGCAAGCTCGGGGGTTGTAGGAGCATGCGGTCCAAGAAATCTAATTGTGCCGCCCACTCGAACATCTGCGCTAATCTCATCGCCTAACCACTGAAGCATGATGATTGGATCTAGGAATTTCTCCCAGACCTCCTCCAAAGGTCTGGAAAC
>JAEORO010000208.1 GCA_016840855.1 Candidatus Thorarchaeota archaeon
ACTGAAATCCCTATGCCTGGTCCAGAGCCATATCAACAAGCTCCGAAACAGTCCGCGACGTCAGGCTGTTGCAAAATAGGTGCAGTAATCTGTGTTATCTTCATTATTGGAATGGTCGTCGTTGCAGCCATCATGTGGGGTAGTCTCTTGAGTATATTCAATTGGGGAGGACCTTCCTATGGTGAAAGGTCTCTAGCAAACTACAACAATGAAGACATTCAACTGTTCGGCACTTACTACTACGATGAATTCTATGTTTCCACAGCTGAAACACAGACGAGTACACAGCCAGATGTTCTCTTCGACATCAGTGTAGATGATACAGGTGTGGATGTTGTTACAGTAACGATACATTTTGCCATCTATGAGATTGACAAAACAACATTTGATGGCATATCAACTTGGGCTGGTGTTGATCCGTATCTAGTACAAGAAGGAGATTATACTGACACTGCCTATGGTTTCTTTGACCTCAGCAACAATGCAGCAACCTATGTCTGGGTCATTTGGTTCGAGGCCAGTTCAAAGACTAGCGTGTGGACTGTAGATATTGATTTGACTTTGAGATATAATTGGTAGAGAAAGAATCTTTCGAGTGTGAGGAGAAGTTACACAACAGTTTCTCCTCCACCTTATTCTTTATTCGCAATGAAGCGCATATCGGTCTTAGTGTAATGACTTGAATCTTAAAATCTACGCATTTAATTAGATTCATATTACTTCAAATTCGTATATGGTGCTGGGGATGTTTGGTGTCGGATGGTATAGATATACAAACTAAGGGATTATCAAAGAATTTTGGCTCGGTAGTGGCGTTAAAAGATCTGGATTTAACAGTCAGTAAGGGAACAGTCTTCGGATTTTTAGGACCGAATGGGGCGGGAAAAACCACAACAGTTCGAATCTTGTCAGGACTTCTGAAACAAACAAGTGGGAGTGCCACGGTATGTGGTTATGATGTAAGTACACAACGAAACGAAGTAAAATCCGTAACCGGATTGCTTCCAGAAACCCCTGGTCTCTATTCAAAACTCTCAGCAGTTGAATTTCTTGAATTCATTGGTGCACTCAATGACATGAGTGGCGATATGTTGGATAAACGAATAGATAGTCTTCTTGGATTGATGGGTCTTGGGGGAAGACAAAACGACTTGCTTGAGAGTTACAGCAGTGGAATGAAACAGAAGGTCCTAGTAGCTTCCACTGTGTTGCACGAACCCCAGCTCGTCTTCCTCGATGAGCCAACATCAAGACTTGACCCTGCTGCTAGTGCACTGGTTAAAGAAATCATCATTGCAATGGCAAATGAGATGGATACGACATTTTTCATTTGTACACATATGACCGACTTTGCAGAGGATGTCTGTGAGATAATTGGAATCTTGAATGAAGGTATTCTCAATACTCTTGGATCTCCAAACGAGATTATCAACAATGTTGGAGCAAATGATCTCGAAGATGCGTACCTCAAAATTGTAGGTGGAGAGGTGGATCGAACCAAGCTTCTCAGTTGGAGGGATTAAGTCTGACCAGAAAGTGGTTGGCGATAGCGAAAACTGAGTTCTTCGTACAGACATCAAGACTACGTCGTGTGCGAAATGTATCGGTCTTGTTACTTGTAATATTCGGAATATTCTGGGCGCTTTACATTATTCCCAATATCATGACATCGATTCTAGATAGCCTCGGTTCTGAGATTGAGATGCTATTTCTAGGAAGCTTGCCAAGTCTAATGCGTTCAGCAATGCTTTTTGTATGGATCATTTTCCTCATCTATCCAATCTCTTATGCTCTTCAAGAGATACAGATAGGTCAATGGGAGATCATGCTAAGTAATAATGTGAGCACACGTGAAATGATGTTTGGTATGTTCTTGGGGAAGTTACCAGTCTATGGACTCCTAGTATTATACGCGGCACCTATAGTGCTCTCACCTTTCGCTTTATTCTTTCAAGTTGGAGTTCTAGGTCAGATCATTATGTATCTGACTATTTTCTTTGTAGCACTTAGCACATTATTTCTGTCAACTTTAATAACTACAGCAATTCAAGCCAAACTAGGTGAATCTTCTAGAGGAAATGATATTGCTAAAGCTCTTGCAATGGTTGTTGCCGTAATGGTTCTCCTTCCTATGTATGGATTGATGTACTTCGCGGACTCAATGTCAGCTTTCCTTGGGATGGATGTATTCCTCTTTTTCCCGTTTACTTGGGGAGCTGATATTATTTCTTGGAGCATTATTATCTTCAATGGAATAGGGATACCCCTAACTGCTTTCCTAAGTATTCTAAAAATTGATGCAATTACTGATTTCCTCTTGCTTCTTGCTTTTACAGGATTCATTGTTCTTTTTGCATTTAGGTCCGCAGACAGAATCTTCACATTTGGTGCGGGACCTCGTACAGAGAAAATTACCACAGTTGGAGAGGACAATGTCATTCTGAAGGGATTAAGAAGAGTATTCCCAGGTTCATTTGGTGTATTAGTTGTGAACTCTATTAAGGAATTTACCAGGAAAATGCAAAATGTTTCAAGACTTCTTTATGGTCTGGTAATTTCAATACTGCTCCCAGTAATAATGAGATATAGTATAGGTTCAGCACCTGAAGAGATTCCAGCAGACTTTCGCTGGGTTCTTCTAATGATAACTGTTGTAATGTTGGGGATTATGCTTTCTATGATAAATGGAGCAACCTTTGGTGGGATTGGTTTTCTCGAGTCCAAGGATCAGCTATGGATAATGAAGTCTGCACCCCATGGAGCCAAGAAATTTGCATACGCTCGACTTACAGAATCACTATTTCTTGCAATCCCTATGGCGCTGATACCATCAATTGTGGCTTCGGTGGTATTTGGATTTAACATCTTAGAAATGATTTCACTCATCGCGTATGCATACTGGTCTACATGTGGAGCAGTTTTATTGTGTATTGGAATCACTACCATCAACCCGGCATACGAAAACCAGAAAAGTAGTGCTTTTTACATTAACACATTCGCATCCATCTTTTTGATCTCTATAGCTGTTTTTGGTTCACTAATTCTATCTTTTAGAATTTTATCAGAGTCAGCAAATCTACCTCTCTTTATGATTGCTATGAGCACTCCACTGGTTATCATTGGAATTTTGATCTTCCTGATAGGCGTTGCGAGAATGTCGAAGGCTGACATTAGTTAAAAATGATGTATAACAGCCAAAACTCATTGCGCAGATTTAATGACTTATAACCCTTCAAGAGTGACCATGTGGAAAGCCACTGGGGAAAAATAAGTGTCAAATGCTGTTCAGATTAAAACAGAGAACATATCAAAGAACTTCGGCTCGGTTGTTGCATTGAAGGATCTCAATCTTGCTGTGAGAAAAGGTACTGTTTTTGGTTATCTTGGTCCAAATGGAGCAGGCAAAACAACAACTGTGAGAATTCTCTCGGGTCTTTTAAAACCAACATCTGGAAATGCGATGGTTTGCGGGTTTGATATACGTACTGAGCGGAACGATATCAAGCGGGTAACTGGTCTCTTACCAGAGTCACCGGGGCTTTATTCAAAGTTGTCAGCTCTGGAGTTTCTTGAGTTCATTGGAGCTTTAAACAATTTGAGTGGAGAGTCACTTCACAAACGCATTGATAGTCTGATGGGAATATTAGGTCTTGAAGGAAGACAGAATGATCTTCTGGAGAGTTATAGTAGCGGTATGAAGCAGAAAGTGTTAGTAGCATCAACTGTACTTCATGAGCCAGAGCTCGTGTTCCTTGACGAACCAACTTCAAGATTGGATCCAGCTGCTAGTGTACTTGTTAGGGAACTTATTCTTGCTATGGCAAAAGAAACTGATACGACTTTTTTCATTTGCACACATATGACTGATTTTGCTGAAGACACCTGCGGTATTATAGGAATATTGAACGAAGGAACTTTAACCACTCTAGGAGCTCCAAATGAAATCATTGAACAAATCGGAGCCACTGATCTCGAAGATGCATACCTCAAGATTGTCGGTGGAGAGATTGATCGTGAAACCCTCCTAAGCTGGAGGCAGTAAATTGGTTAGGGTCTGGTGGGCTATTGCAAGAGCTGAGTTTCTTGTTCGAACAGCCAAACTTCACAGGTCGCGGAAGATTCTATTTCCAATGGTAATCGGTATCGCGTTGGCGTTCGGACTATTTCTCATTCCAACAATTCTCGGATACTTCTTTGCACGAGCTGGTGGAGTCTTTGAAATGATGCTAGCCACATCATTTCCGGGACTACTTAGAACCATCATGATGGTCCTCTGGATGTTTATACTTATAGTCCCAATTTCAAATAGTCTTGAAAATGTCAAGATTGGACAGTGGGAGATTCTCTTTAGTAATAATGTAAAGACGAGAGATCTCCTCTTTGGTACATTTGTTGGAAAGATTCCTGTCTATGGAATTTTTGTCATCGCACTGGGACCTATTGCGGTCGCTCCATTTGTCTATGCATATAATGTGTCTATAACTGGACAGCTCTTGATGTATCTGGTGATTTTCTTGTTTGCAATAGTTACGATCTGGCTATCAACAGTCTTTAGTACAGCAATTCATGCAAGGATTGGTTCATCGCCTCGCGGGGATGACATTGGTAAAGCATTGAGTTGGGCGCTTGTTCCTCTTGTGGCTATACCTGCGATGGGATCAATGTATTGGATGGGCAATGTTGTAGCATTCCTCAATCTGGATGCATCAATGATTCTCCCTTCAACTTGGTCTGCGGATATACTAACCTGGATAGCTATGTACACCGGGTCTCTAAGACCTTCATCAATCTTGAACTTGGAGCTGTACTGGTTTGCAGTCAGTCCAATTGTTGATATACTAATATTGTGCATCTTTTCCATTGTTGTTCTCATTCTGGGATTCAAGAGTGCGGATAGGCTATTTGCATACGGTGCTAGTCCAGGCAGTCATAAGATTGCCCGAGCAGGTCCTGAAAATCTCTTCATCAGAGGTATCCGAAAAGTATTCGGAGGGAGATACGGTACAATCATTGCCATATCATTCAAGGACTATTCTCGGAAGTTGCAAAACATTGCCAAGCTTTCTTATGGGATTTTCTTGGCTATTCTCATACCCTTGCTTATTGGCTTTGGTCCCTTTGCTACAATGGTTGATGATCCAATTTTTGTCCCAGTCATGACATCATTGATGATTGGCATGATGCTGGGCATTTTCTCAGGTATCATCTTCGGAGGCGTTGGACTTCTCGATAGTCGTGACCAACTCTGGATTCTAAAGAGTACTCCTAGAGGAGTTCCAAAATTCATTGTTGCAAGAGTGATATCTTATATGATGATGGGAATACCATATGCCCTCTTCCCTGCTATCTTTGCAGGGCTCTTACTCAACTTTTCATTAGCACACATCCTCTTGATCTGCACATTTGTCTATTCGATAGTGCTGGGTGGCATTTTTGTAGGTGTAGGAATTACTGCTATGAATCCATCATATGAGGATACATCGAGTGGTGCTTTCATAATTAATCAAATTGGTACAATTGTCGTCATGGTAATTTGTGTAATCGTTTCAATTATACCAGCAGTACTAATCGCGATTAATCAGGGCATATTTGGCTCTGCTCTAACAATCGCTAGTATCCCCTCACCAATTGTTGGACTCGTATTTCTTATGCTAGGTATGATTCGGTTAAACGCAATGGAGGTTGGCTGAAGTTATGAGATTCGTAAGGTCATCTTCTTCCATCTTCCTCATCATTATCTTGTCCATATTGGTAATCCCAGTTGGTGTCATTCCAAGGAGTGCAGATGTTTCTACTCAGGAACTCAACTTCTCCCTGAGTGAAGAAGTAACTGATGTCCCGTATGTTTGGCAAGAGGTGAATGGGTTCTGTTTCCCATCTGCACTATCAATGGTCCTTCAAAGCATGGGACTTGATCTAGGTCTCTATGATATTCTCGCAGCATCAGGTTCTGGATTTTCAATGGTTTCCATTAGTGTAGAGGAAACCATGGCAATCTTACCAGGTGTCATGGTTCGACAATTACCATGGTTTGAGTTCTTCACAGACCTTTATGGTTTGGAAATGGAGTTCTATCTAGATTCTTCTACTGAGTATGGATGGCATGCTATGCAGATAGTTGCATCATCGGACAGCGAATTTACTGATTATGCAGATTCGGTATCGATTACTCCTCTGAATATCATGCGCGAATCTATTGATAATGGATATCCTCTAGCAATCTCCGTAGATACATACTTTCTCCCAGCTGAAGACTGGGATATCATACGTGATTATGTTGGACCGATGCAACCTGGTGGCGTTGGGCACGCAATTGTAATTGTAGGGTACAATGACACAAATCAAAGAGTTCAGGTCTATGATCCAGGTGTTGGTCTTCTAGGAGACAATTATGGATATCCTAATGATGGACGTTGGAACTATAGCATGACCTATGGTCAACTCATCAATGCATGGGAAAGTGCAGGGTATGTTACATTCAGATTGTCTAATGGTACTGGACCTGTTGATGACTTCGAGGAGATACTTGCTTCGTATATTACCAAGAGGTTACTTGGAAACCGCACTGCATATTTCGAAGGCACTGAGAACTTTTTCTACCTCGGTACTGGAGCAAACGCATTCAGAGGCATGGGTCTTGATATGAATGTAGAAACAATCCGAAACTACTGCACGTACTATCTGGAGGTTGACAAACCGACCGCAATACGACTTCTTGGACATAATCTTGAGGTAATGATGACAATGCAGTATCTTGCTTTTCGGAGTTCACTTGACTCCCTCCCAAAGCTTCTTCCTTCAAAGAATTTACAATCATTCCTTGACTCAGCATCTCAGGCACTACCTCACATGGAGGTTCTAAGTCATAATGCTTCAATCACGAGTGGAATTAATGTTATAGCCCGTGACACTCTACTATACAACACCTTCTTCGGGATGGCAAGTAGTTTTGAGGAGTCCCATGATTTAGATAATGCAATCAGTGGGTTCTCAAATGAACTGGAAGAGATTTCCATTCATCTAATTGCGATTGCTGATGCTTGGGAGTTGGCTGGAGAAGCGCTGTCAAAGGAATTGGAGGAATCAGAAGGCATGCTTGATGATAACTTGGTAGTTGTTGTAAGTGGAGGTGCATCAATTTTGATCATTGCAGCAATTCTGATCATTTGGAGGAGGAAATCTCCGCTAGTTGAATAAAAGAAAGTTCACATAAAATAGGAATATTATTCATCGTATATCGGAATATTTATATTCCTATGTAATCTGGCAGAATAGGGTATCGCGTTCAGTATGAATAATCCTATAGATGAAGAAAAAATTGAGAAGATGTCATCATCAGTAGAAGCAATAGCTGATTATTTTCTCGTAGTTTCTCATCCAAAGAGAATCATGATTCTTAGTCTTCTTCAGGAAGATAGCATGAATTTTGCAGATCTGCTTAGTAGGACAGGTCTACAAAAGACTGCTCTCTCAAATCAGCTTTCAAAGCTAACTGAGAAACATCTCATCGAGAGGGTGAGTCACGGACGCTATGCGCTCACTAAGGATGGTGATTATATTCTTGGAGTACTTTTGGACACATACAAAAAATCCAGACTTAGTGAAGAGGAGGAGAAGAAGAGAATCCTTGAACGTTATTCCCATGGAAGTGATGAAAAAGTGACCAAGGAAGTAAAGGTCGAAAT
>JAEORO010000209.1 GCA_016840855.1 Candidatus Thorarchaeota archaeon
AATTTCAATTATCAAGATGGACCACAGAAGGAACAATCAGTTGGACAAGGTCATTTAGTATCGATTATGGATATGACTGGCAAGATTATCCGAGATTGGATAGATTCGAGGTAGGTCCAGATCGATTACTCTACCTTGTTCTAGAATACAGACATGTTAATCACGTTATGACAATAACTAGAGTTGCACTATCAGGCCAAATCTATTCTCAAGACAGCATATTCAATCTAAATGATACAGATGCATATGGGCCATACTACTTGAGACCGTTCGTAGTTGATATGGCAGTCACAAGGGATGGTCTGGTACATCTAGCAGTTATGAATGAATCAATGTATTTGTATCCAATAATGGACCCATTCTATGTGTTTCCAGCAAATATCTTACTGACCTTTGAACCTTCAGGACCAACGTTTTTCACTGTGAGTCCAGAAGCAATGATAATCACAGGAGTTGCAACTTTGATATTTGCAGGTATTGCATGGGACCACTTTGTTCGAGGAAGAACACGACCTGAGGATATTCTTCCTCAACAAGAAGAGATTGACCCGTGGAAACTATTGATGGAAGAGCGCGAGGATTAGGAGAGTAACTATCTTTGAGCTATTGTAAGCTCTTGACCCTTTTTCTCGCCACAAATTCTGCTTCAGTCCTTTGGAATCCTTCAGCATAGAAATGGTCAAGGATATCCTCATGTCGATCCTGTACCCAGAAGATTGCCTTTCTGGTAGCAACTTCGCTGAGAGCAGCATCAATGACTTTAATGCCATAACCTGGTCGATAGCTGAAAGTAATGACTGTTGAGTCAATCTGGTCAGGATCATACTCAAGGCGAACAAATCCAACAACCATATTGCTAGATCGTTCTTTCAGGACATAGGAGTTTCCTCCGCGAATTGAATATTCAAGCATTCTATGATCTCTATGACCCCAGTAATTATCAGGGACAAGATGCAATAGAGTTGGAATATCATCGAGTCTTGCAATATTCACATCGAGGGTTTGTTCCGGCAATGTGGGTGCCGCATTCCCATCAAGTTGTATCACAAGAGATTGGATGCCATAGCCAAGCCGCTCGATGAAAGGAATGGCTCGGGGGTTGTGCATTTTTACACCCAACACAAAATGTGTAAGATTCGGGTTACGCTCAAGTAAGGCTTTTTCAGACTCATGAACAAGGCTTGTGCCTATACCTTTGTTCCTCCATTCTTCGTCCACCACGAGCTCCCAGATAGCGCCCCAGCTAAGACTATCAAGTACCGCATTGATTGCTATACCCACAATCTGGTTATCGACAACCGCGACCCTCCATAGATTTGGTAAATCACCTTGAACTTTACTACGATTCCACCAACGTGAGAACCCATCGAATGTCAATCGATCAACATTAGGCATTCCTGTTCCATACACTCGATAGAAAGAGGTTCGCTCCTCTAATTTGGGGGGTCGGACTAATGTCTCTGTCATTGGTAATACCTCATGCAAAACAGGAGATTCTGTATTCTTGGACAAAAGTACAATGAATATAAAATCTCAGAACGAGCTTAATGTGAATTTAATCCTAGATAAGGATAGTTACTTGAGCTCAATTTAGATTTGAACGCATGAAATTGGATTTATGCCAAATAGGGTTTCAATCAATAGTAACAACTAATACGCGGAGAACACTATTGACGAAGTCAGCAAGACTATGATTGCGTTATTGCAATTGCACGAACCCATAGGAGAATCTCGAAATGACGGATGATGCCTATCTATCTCAAGTCTCTAGTTATAGATGGATCATCTTGGCACTCTCGTGGCTTGTATATTTTGCATTTGGACTGATTCTTTCTTCACTTCCACCTCTGGTAAATGTCATAGCGGCAGACCTCTCGTTGAACTATGTTGAAATGGGCATCATTTTAGGTAGTGTTATTCTAATGTATGTCCCTCTTTCAGTTCCTGTGGGTGTGAGCATCGATCGCATAGGACAAAAGAAGATGATAACACTAGGACTTATCCTAATTTCATCGTCCGCAGTTCTCAGATCGTTTGTCTTCAATTTTGAATCACTTTTCATTGTGGTATTCCTTTTTGGTTTTGGAGGACCAACAGTTTCAGTTGGACTGGCGAAAGTAGTAGCATCATCTTTTGAGGGACGAGAGCGAGGTTTAGCATCAGGGATTTACATGACTGGAGCAGCTATTGGTTCTGCATCAGCACTAGCATTGACGAATTCACTTATTCTTCCAATCGTCGGTACGTGGCGGAACGTGTTCTCATTCTATGGAATTATTGGTCTTTTGATTGCAGTTAGTTGGATTCTACTGGCGAAAGATCAGTCCATCAACTCAGGTAATGATGATAGAAGTATATCTATGATGGGTCCGCTTCGCTCTTTGCTAAGTAACAAGTATATCTGGATAGTGGCAATCATTGGTTCTTCGTCCTTTCTTGTATTCTATGGTTTTGGGAATTGGCTTCCAACTCTATTGGAGGAAAAAGGACTTGATCCAGCAGCT
>JAEORO010000210.1 GCA_016840855.1 Candidatus Thorarchaeota archaeon
ATCAGACTGGAGCAGTCAACTCTCATGAACATCTTATCATGCCGACGCTTTCCATGAGAAATGAAGACAAAGATTATGCAATCTGTTGTGCCATACCGGCAGATGCGGAGGGCATTACCTATTACTACGGACGTCAGTCTTGCGACCTTCGAAGGCTTGATGAAAGTGAAGCAGGAAATATTGACTGTGGAAATCCGGTATATGGGGGTCAAGAGTGCCTAATTGTATTTGACAATGTCTTCGTTCCAAATGAACGAATCTTCATGAATGGAGAAAGCGAGTTCTGTTCTCGTCTTGTTGAGTCTTTTTCAGCATATCATAGGCAGAGCTATGGCGGATGCAAAGTAGGGGTTGGAGATGTACTTGTAGGAGCGGCAGCATCAATTGCAGAGTACAATGGTGTTGAGAGCGCATCACATATCCGAGATAAGATCACTGAGATGGTTCATCTAAATGAAACATTGTATTCATGCGGGATTGCATGTTCGGCAGCTGGTCATAAGACGCCAGCTGGCAATTATCTTGTAGATCTGCTTCTCGCGAATGTTTGTAAACAGAATGTGACACGATTCCCATATGAGATTTCCCGATTATTGCAGGACATTGCTGGCGGTCTCTTTGTGACCTGTCCAAGTGCACAAGAGCTCAATAATCCGGAAACCCGCAGCATTATTGAAAAATACCTAGCTGGAGCTGAAGGCGTTGATACAACCGACCGTGTTAAAATGCTACGACTGATAGAAAACCTTACTCTTGGAAGAGCTGCGGTAGGATATCTCACTGAATCCATGCACGGAGCGGGGTCTCCTCAGGCACAACGAATCATGATTAATCGTTTAAGCGATCTGGAGGAAAAGAAGAAACTAGCAAAAGCACTAGCACGTGTTTCAGATTGAAATTCATAATGACTTTAGCTGCAATCAAATCATAATGTGACGGTTCTAGACTAATGATTATATACAAAAATAGAACAGAAGCAGGACAAATATTGTCTCAAAGATTAGAGGGCTTTCAATTTAAGACGCGTCCAGTTGTACTTGCTATACCCAATGGTGGTGTCCCGGTAGCAGTTGAGATTGCTAAACGGTTGGATGCAGAGTTGGATGCAATAATAGTACGGAAGTTACAAGTCCCTGGAAACACTGAAGCAGGATTTGGGGCATTAACTTCACAAGGTTCTCTCCTTCTTAACGAAAGGTTAGTACGTTCAATCGGATTGAATCAGCAGCGGATAGAGCATGTTGTCAAGCAGACTCAGAATCAAATAGACAAAAGGAAGGCTGATTATCAAGGTCTTGTTGGAATTGTCAATTCTGAAAAGAAAGATGTGATCTTAGTAGATGATGGTATTGCGAGTGGCTATACCATGATGGCTGCTATTGAATCTGTGAGAAACTTCTCACCAAACAGTATAGTCGTTGCAACGCCAACAGCTTCAGCAGGTGCAGCTAATCTTGTTAATGAGAAGGTAAATACTCTGATCTGCCCTAGGATAGATTCAGGTTTCATTTTTGCTGTGGCTGATGCGTATGGGGATTGGTATGATGTCCCTGATACTGAGGTCATTGAAATTCTACAAAGCTATAGGAAATAATTCTAATCACGCAAATTTCCAAACCTGCAGGTTTAGGCCTTTTCATATCCATTTCAAGATGTATTTAGTCAGTGAATTTCACATGAGCATAAATCTGAAAGAACAATTCATGAGAGCTACCTCAAGCTCTAATGATCAAACCACTTTGTTGCACCGAACTCCATGGATTCGAATCCTTCTTGATCGTGAACAACCTGATGAAAACACTTTTTCTGTTGAGGTAGAGCTTTCTCTTCCTGAATCAATTGGATGTGAGGGGTCTGACTCCTCAGAAGTGATTGATCAGCTTTCAATACATCTCGAATATCTTCGAAAGCTCCGTGAATTTGGTTTTCAATTATCAGTCATTGGTAACGGGTGCATCTATTGTGCATCAAAAGTTCTTGATGAAACTCCAGAAGATAACCTATTTAGAGCATTAATACCACCATAGGTTCGTAAATCCTCGACCAGTACTGCATCACCAATAGATGCAGAATGCTTGGAGTAGAGAACCTCAAGGTGGATATCTTGGATACTATTGACAAGCGAATCCTTCTTGCACTTGACGAGAACTGCAGGCTGCCATACCAAACAATTGCAGAAAAGCTTGGTTTAACAGCCACTGCGATCAGAAAACGAATGGATAGACTAATTGAAACCGGTGTCATTGAGGAGTTCTCTATCGTTTTGAAACCAGCTATGATGGACTCTGACTATCTTGTTGGATTGGTTTTCACGGATGGTTCTGAAGATACTGAAGAATTTATGGAATTGATTGGGTCCAATCCGATGGTTATTCAAGTTGGACAAATAGTTACAGGCCTTGGTAGGTTATATTTTCTCCACTGCGAATATATCGGGGCAGAAGGTCTTCAGAGTCTTGCATCATTCATAAGAACGCAAGATTCTGTGACTGATATTGAGTTACATCCTACACTGACTCAACGGGGGGAAAAGTTTGACCTAAAGAAGTTACACCTCCGAGTCTTGAAATATCTAATTGAAAACGCTCGAATGCAAGTAGGTGACCTTTCTGAACGAACTGGTTTGACAGCGAGACGTGTGAGTAGAGCCATTCAAGAGATGCTCGACAGCAATGGAATTTGGTTCGCAGTTCGGTGGAACTTGAGTTTCGGAAATAATAGTGAATTTTATCTTAAGATCAAATATGATGAGCAAGTTTCCAAGTTAGATGAAATAAATGAATGGTTGCGTAGTACATTTCCGAATGAATTTTGGTTCTCATTCGCCTCTGCGATGGACCCAATCCTTTTCGCAAAATTCGTATCTGATCATTTTAGGGATGCAGAGCAAATCGCTAGAATTGCCAAAAATACGCCATTCTCAAAATCTGTCGATGTTCTCCTTTCCTATCCGGTGAAGAAATTTCCAAGGCTTGGCAGAATTAGAATCGAGGAGATGATCGCGAATGCAGGTTTCTAGATTCTATTATGTGCTGTAATTGAATATTATCAAATGCAATTCATATACTCAGTCGTAAAGCCGTGGAAAATCCACATATCCATTGCTTTCGTCGTTTTTCGCTCGACATGATCAACACTCAGACATGAGTCTTATGATGGAGTTTTGCTTGCCTTTTTCTTTTCCTAGCCTTCTTTCTTTGCGAACTGTTGTAACCCAAAGTTCATACCTCCGATTTGTGAAAGATATTTTTGAAAATCAAAAGCAACCATTGGATTTGAGGCGAGTCGTTGAAATTAAACCACTCATCGCCTTAGTGCACATTTGATTAACTGCTAATATACGGTTTTTGTTAGAGCAACGCCCTTTGGTTCTCAAAATATATAGAACTAAAAGAAGTAGAATGAAATCATGGAAGCATCACTCCGATGACTTATGGTGCGATGCTTCCTGAGTCATTTTGGAGAATAGAGAGAATCTACTGATTCACCTAATCATTGTATTTGTGTAACGGGTGTATCGATATGTTGAAACATTTTCATTGTTCATTCTTTCAACACATTCCCAGCAACCCTTTGAGCTTCTTTTCAAGATACTGAACGCCATAATTATCACCTGTCTAATTGTTTAATCGTTACATTAGTGTAATCATTACACCTGTATTCAATTAAGTGTAAATATTACACTTTCTTATAAAGTTTGTGATATTTTTGGTGCGATTGATATACTTAAAGACAAAGAAAAGGCTTTATAGGTGCGATGTGTATAATTTCATTAAGATTTGGTGTACCAATTGAAATTTTAATGGTGTCTATATTGACCGCTGAGATACAACCTGAATTACCGGATTCAAAAGTTCGTAGTTTCATGACGATTACAAACGAAAATCTTGTAGAGTCATTTCGGGACCCGATACGGCGCGCAATTCTCGTTGCTCTAAGATATGGAACAGAAACGGTGAAGGAGCAAGTTTCCACAGAGGAAATGGTAAAACCTGACGGGACAAAGGTCAGGACTACCACAGTTGAAGAGAAGAAGATCAAAAGGTTCTGGATGACTGTTCCTGAGATAGTAGCTAATATTGAGCAGTATCTCCCAGAAGTGGAGGTTTCAAAATACAACTGCTACTATCACTTACCAAAGTTAGTTGAACAGCATCTAGTGGAAGAATTCTCTCACAAAGAGGACGACGATAGCAAGAGCCGAAGAGGAACCTATTATAGACGCACGGCTAAGGTCTATGTCATCATTGACTCAAAGATGAGTGGTGATGTTGTAGGCTCATACTTTAAGCTTTTCAAAGATGGATTAGATGTCGATATAGCTGAAAAAGAATGGGCACATCTAGAAGACTTGATGCTGAAGCAGATTGAGATGGTAGATGAAGCTATGGAATACCTCGCGACTCACCTCAAGGATGTCGATGTGGATGCAACCACATTAAGCGATTTACTCCAAGGCTTGGCTTACATCTTTCTATCAGACAATGAGGAGTTTCTAAAGATTCAACAGGAAATTAAGGATGTAATCCTGACTCCGTGCTGTGGGAATACCACGGATATGGAAAATATTTGTTCATTCTGCGGCGATCCTATTGAGGAAAATCAAATGGTTCTAAGAAAGATTGAAGATAAGTCTGAAACATTTTGTTCCGAAGCTTGCGCTGATGATTTCTTCAAGTCGTCGATATTCTTAGATACAGCTTAGACCATATAAAGAAAGAATGAAGCAAGAATGGATGATCTTTCCACTCTTGCATTTTCGTTCATCTAGCGCCCAGGACGTCTTAGCATATAGACAGCAATACCTGCAACGGCTACAATACCAACTCCAGCCGCAAGAAAAACTCCAAGAGGGCCAAGTTCCGAAACTGCGAATCTTATCGACTTGATTTCTGACTCACCATGGTTTCCAGAATTATCAAAAGCTAGAATTTGGTAATAGACTTCTAAACTAGTAAAAGTCACTTTTTCGATACTTGCAACATAATGGCTGCCATTGTATGTCATGGAATGATTTACAGGAACAGCTGTGTTCAATGGTCCGTCTATTGTAACTAGAATGACATTACCTGTATTTAGATCATAATCTGTGACTTTTGCGCTAAATACAACTCTGTTAAGTGCCTCATTGAAAACAGCGGATACATTCTCAATAGTCGGGCTCACGGTATCAGCAAGGACAAAGGTGAAGTTCCAATAATCATGGAACTTGCCAACTGGTTTGTAGAGTGCTGCAATCATATGATCATCAGGAACAACTCCCAATGTTCCCGTGTCTACCATCACAGTCAGTGTACCATCTGCTTCAGACTGAATCAGTAATTCAACCATCGGATTTGGCATATTGTTGATTGCAGCACGAGCATAGGTTTCATCAGATAGTGCAGTTCCATTTTCAT
>JAEORO010000211.1 GCA_016840855.1 Candidatus Thorarchaeota archaeon
AGAATCTCTACTTGTCTTGCGAAGCAATCAATCTAGGAACAGTAGCTATAGGCTACTATGAGCAAAACAGATTGGATGAATTACTTGGCTTAGATCCGGATGAGGAATTTGTTGTATTAGTAGCACCTGTTGGAAAATATCGAGAGGAAAAGAAGCTCACAGAGTTTTTCAAATATGCCAAAAAGGAAGTCACTAAAGAGAGTCTAAAGAGGTTAGAGGGGAAATACAAACGGAAGAACCTAGTAGAGTTCATCTTTAGAGATGGTGATCTTGTAGTGAAGATCGGCGACTTTGAAGAAATTCTCGAACCCTACAATGAAACAGAATTTATCGGAGAATTCAGTGCAAAAGCACTGAGGTTTGAATTCACAGACGATGGAACTCCTGAAAAAGTAATTGTACTTACTCCAGATGATGAAGAAGTAGAGCTAGAATATGTAGAATAGACCGAAACTAAGCGTGAAAAAGCTGACATGCGATTATGGATTCAGTGTCAAAAATCCACCTTTCCCCAAACTTGAAACTGAAAGATTGTTTCTACGTCAATTAAAAGCTAATGACTCAGAGGTGTGGTTCCGGAACCTATCGGATGATGAGATAGCTGAATTAGTGGGGCAATTCTAGAAAAGTATAGCTTCTAATTTGATGGAACGAATGTTATCCAAATAAAACCATGAGTTACCATGTGTTTTTCTTATCAATGCAGATTAATGCATGCATCATTTTTGCATTTCAATACGAAACTCAGAGTCGAGTATGTCTAGTCAGAATCTACATTTCTCTTTCCATACTTCCGCAGATAGTACTGCCGCATCAGATGAGCTTCGAACTTGTTAATGGTCTTTGCACCTCCTAGAAACTCTGCCTCAATGAAAGCCCTACAGGTCTTTTCAAGGACAAACGTGCATGTGAAGGCTTCCTCCATGTCTCTCCCGATGCACACAGCTCCATGATTCGCCATCAATGCTGCATTCCGTCCCTTGAGTGCAGCCATTGTCTTCTTTACGATCTTTTTTGTTGAGGGTAGAGCGTAGTCAGCTACTCTAATTGTCGGACCAATGATTTGGACCATGTCATCAAGGATTGGAGGTACCTCTCGTCGTGCAACAGCAACAGTGGAGGCGTTCATTGAATGCGAATGGATTACAGCACCAATGTTCTTTCGTTCGCGATAAATCGCGATGTGGAGTTTCATCTCTGCAGAGGGCTTGTGTTTTCCTTCCCAAGTGACATCATCTGAACTAAAATCGACGATTGCGATATCATCAGAACCAAGAGTTTCATAGCTCATCCCCGAAGGGGTGATTGCCATCTTTGCATCATCTATTCTACATGAGATATTTCCCCAAGTTCCTCCCACCAGACCATTTGCGATGAGTTTCTTACCTGCGTCGCAGACAATCTGTCTTGCTTCATCAGTATTCATGATATACATTCTGGCGAACCATCTTCTTAAACAATGTTCCTCGCCAAGAAAAGGCATCTCTCAACCTTCAGATTTGTTTCTGATACCGATACAGAATATTACAGAAACTGATTATTTCTCCTGCCTTGAAAGATTTTGCTTTATTCTGTTAATAATGAGGATCCAGAATTAGTACAGTGCAGTTCGCAAGTTCTGCGAAATCCTCCGCATAGTATCTACGGTCAGTCACGAAGCCAACTCCTACATCCCAATG
Source organism: Candidatus Thorarchaeota archaeon (assembly GCA_016840855.1). Classification (GTDB taxonomy): domain Archaea; phylum Asgardarchaeota; class Thorarchaeia; order Thorarchaeales; family Thorarchaeaceae; genus SMTZ1-45. The sequence goes on from JAEORO010000211.1 coordinate 1,680, forward strand.
AGTAGGTATAGCATACTTAAGATCCGAGTTGATCTTTAGATCATCTACCGCTTTCGCTGCTTCACTTGCATTCATCCATGCGTGATTAGGAGAATCGCTGACTGGTAAAATGGCTATGTCTGCATCAATAGACTGCATTTCAGGGATGCGATCAGTGTCCGCCGCTTGATAGATCCTAGTACCCTCAAAATCGATTATTACACCAGTGTTGTTTTCAGATCTCGTATGCATCGGAGTGTCTGTTTGGTAGTATGTCGCGTTGTAGCAATAGCTCGGTACAAACTCAAAACTCACTTTGTCAAACGTGAGAACATCACCAGGTTTGACTGTGTAATTAGCATCAACTAATTCAGCAGGTTCTTGGGAAGCAATGACAATTGTATTAGAGTCTGATAACTTCCTTACAATGGACGGAGAACAATGTGTTGGATGATTGTGTGAAATCACAATGAAGTCAGCTGTTTCCAACAACGAATCATTTTCTAGAATAAAGAAATACGCTGGATCTACATAAACGACGACATCATCATATTTCATCTTGAAACCCATAATCATCAAAAACCAAATATCTACTCCATTGTAATGCAGTCCCTCCGGTGGTTCTAGTTGTGGTTCACTTGGGGGGCTGTTGGTTAGGAAGATGTATGATACTACACTCACAACCAGTATACACGTAATTGATATCCCTATCAGTTGATTTCTGTTCATTCTGAATACACTCCAGATGTACAATATCTCTTGTACCTCTAGCGTATAATTATCAAATCTTCACTCTGTTCTTTATTAAGCGAATATCTTGGCGCAACGGGATGATATGTATAACAATCCAATTTTCCACATGTTTCAATTTCGACTTTCCAAACAATACTAGCTGGATAATTCATTCAAGGAATCTTGAGAGTTCATGGTGTGCTTGCCTGATGAATCTCGTTTTGTTCTTAAAAGCCTCAATCTGCTCAATAATTTTTTTCAACTTTGTTATGAGAAATACAGTATCTTTTCTTTCTCTATTCGAATGTTTTTCAGACTGAAGTGTGGATAGGATTTCTTGAAATCTTGGGACACATGAAAAGATGAAATGATCCGTTTTCAAAATGATGGAGAGTACACTCATTGAAATAGATTTCAGATAATAGATTCTTGGTTTTCGATACTCTCTTGGTAGAACATGAATATATTCCCTCTTAAGTTCTCGATTTAAGAAACGAGAGACCGTACTGCGAGAGAAACCTGAAATATCCATCAATGTCTGTTGATCGAGACTTCGGTGAGTAAAGAAAATGCTAACCAATCGCTTCCTTATGGGGTCATTCTTCATATAGCCCCATACTTCCATCAAGCCCTCCTCTAATTCTCTTGTATCAAATGAATAGTCCATCATCTCATCCAGGGGAACTAGTTCAGATACATCTTCTTGAAAGTAAGAGTATTTCTTCTCTCTATTGATTTGTCTTCTTTGAACCTCGATGTAATTTCGAAGACTATTGAGACGCATATGTAAGAACTTTATCTCAATTGGATATCTACTCTGCAGTTTTTGGACTTCAGCTTGCTTTTCCACTATGTATGAATCAAGTATCTCGAGACTCTCAATGATTTGAGTAGAAGGAGTATAGACAAAATTCACTTTCTCTGGTCTTATACTGTACAGGTTCTTGTGCGTCTTTGGAATCAGTTTCCGACTTATGATGCCTGTTTGAAGAAACGACTGCAGCGTCGTTGAAATGGTGCCTAGAGAGAATCCTGTCAGTTGCTTTAATTGATCTTGACTTAACGCATCATAGATTTTGAGATAAGCAAAAATCTCTGTCATTCTTGAGTTCAGATTGACCATTTTTCCTGCTGTCTTGTAAAACGCGACTATCTCTCGCTCAATTTTCTTTGAACGCCCAGATAGTAATTCACCCTTATTCATTGATTCCATCCTGCTTTCAGTGTCTTTGAATTTATCAATCAACCTCTTGCTTTGATAACAAGGTATATTTTCTATTTTTTGAAAATTAGAAAATATAAATCTGTCTAAAAAGGAGGATTTTGAAGTGTCAAATCAAAGAATTATCAAAAGAACGACCGCGTTCATTGGGCTTCTATTGCTTCTTCTAGGAGCTTTATCTCAAGCAAATGCTACCGTTAAGAATGATCCAATGGAACAACTTGAATTCTCAACCTTCTTAGGAGGTACTGGTGACGAGCAAATAGAGAATATAGCATATGCCTTTGGAAGCACTACTGTCGATTCAAAAGGTAATATCATTGTGGTCGGTAGGACAACATCTACAGATTTTCCATTGAAAGATGCCTATCAAGACCATATTAATGGTTATAGTGACAGCACCATCTCTAAATTTCATCCTAATGGTTCACTGATCTTCTCAACATATTTTGGTGGTTCTGCTCAAGAAGTGCCTACGGACGTGGCTGTTGATTCAGAAGATAACATCATAGTAGCAGGTGTTACAGGTTCGTTCGACTTCCCACTGATGAATGCATTTCAATCGAATTTCACAGGCGGGACAGAAGGGAATGCTGATTGCTTTATCACTAAGTTTTCAGAAGACGGTCAATCTCTTCTGTTTTCAACATACTTTGGTGGAACAGAAAGTGATTGGTGTTATACTATGAATGTTGATTCAGATGATCGAATAGCAATCTCTGGAACAACTCGATCTA
>JAEORO010000212.1 GCA_016840855.1 Candidatus Thorarchaeota archaeon
ATTTACCTCCTTATCCGCGATGCAATGACTTCATGCTTCTTAAACAAGATCTCATTTGGTCTTGGGAAGAACTACCAATTCAGGTTATTACTGGCTTTGATTATCGAATCGCCATGACCGGTGATTTTGAGACAAATGAGTACGGGAATAGGATGTTTGACATTTCCAGATGGTTGATTGATTCTTCAGGTAATTGGGTTAGCTGCAGTGGCGGTGATTTTCGTACTCAGTCCCCAGATGATTTCATCCAGACTGCTTCAGAACTTCAAGGAATACCTCGAAACGAGATATTTGGAGGGATGATTGAGAATAGCGAAGGGTTCCAAGAAGACCCTGAAGATCGTTTGACTTTCGCTATTGGGTTGGCTCCATCCATCAATTTCCTAGACTATCACTGGGTTGAATCTGCATATCTAAATTGGACTGGAACCGTAACGATTACAATCAGAGCTATCACTTGTGCAGCATTTAGTTCTATAGCTCCTGATACTATTCCAGCACCTCCGCTTTTAGGATTCTGGCAATCATCCATATCTAGTAGAGGAGATGCCGTGACTGTAAGCTCAGATGGCTATGTTTACACCGTCGGTACTGAGGGATCTTATAGTACAGGTGATCTCGATCTTGTTCTTCAAAAGTGGGACAGTGATGCAAATATCTTATGGACTCAACAGATTTCTGGAGCCAGTGTTCATATAGGGAAAGATGTTCTAGTTTCTGAAAGTGGTTCAATTTATACACTTGGAGCTTATAGACCAGTTTTTGGTGAGAGTTCAAATGCAACTGTGGTTGTGACTCAATGGGATTCTAATGGCAACCAAATCAATACAAATTTGCTAGAAACCCAGTTTGGAGGAACTTTTCAGTCCTTTGTGATTGATAATGAAGACAGTTTCTATATTACTGGTGCACTTGATTTGGGTCATAATGGATCATATTATCTAACTGTTCTCAAGTGCAACCCGGACCTAGAAATTGTTTGGGTTCGAACAGTGGGTGATTATCCCACCATGGGTAGTCCATCAATAGATGTTGACTCGGATGATAATGTCTATGTTATAGGCTATTTAGGGCAGATGGCAAAGTTAGACTCTGATGGAAATATTTTGTGGCATAAAATTGAGTCTGGCTCATCAATTGCGGTTGATGATGAGGGTTCACTCTACTCTTTAGGGTCATATCAGGGTCATATTTTTGTTTCGAAATACAACAGCGTTTCTGGTGCTCAAATATGGAATACAACGGCTGGATACAGCTGGTATGGCTACCCAATATTTGATTATTACCCAATCGACATTGCTGTAGGTATAGATGGATCTGTTTGTACTGTCAGCTCAATTAGCGCTGGACTTGGTTGCGACCTTCCAATCGTAATAAGTTTCAATGCTACAAACGGGGTTCATCAGTGGAACTCCACTTGGCTTCCCGACTTGCCAAATAGAGCATGGAACTTCTATCCTGGACCTGGAAATCGCATAGCTATGGCTTCGGGAAATCGAGTCTTTGTAACAGGAAGTGCATATATTGGAGCTGATTCCTCTTCTGGAGTAGGAGTAATCGCGCTTGCAGTAATAGGTCCCTCAATTCAATCAGGAGCTTTTGGCCCTCAATGGCTCATACCAGTAATAGGTGCAATAGGTTTGGTTATAGCTGCGTTAGCTATTTTGCTGTTAAGACGAAAACGGAGTGTCTAAAAGTGTCTTAAGCATCTAGTGTGTTGGTCAAGAGTCATTGACTAGCTGGTCAAGGAACGTAGGATTATATCAAATTATAACTAAGTTATTTGTGAGAAAAAATGACCTCAGATGAAGTATTTGAAGCAATCTCTCATCCCATGAGAATAGCAATCCTGAAGGAACTAGCAAAAAAACCAACCCGTTTTGCAGATCTAAAACGGAAACTAAAAATCAAGAGTAGTGGTCTCTTAGATTTTCATCTCAAGAAGATGGATGCTGTTGTCACCACTGACAAAGATGGAATATACACTTTGAATGCCCGAGGATTTGCAGCTCTTCATGCAGTAAATGTTGTATCAAATTATGGCTGGCAGCGACGATCGTTGATAATCAATATAGCTATGCTAGGATCTATCAACATATACTTCTTCTTTACAGCTCCACAATTCTATCTTTTCACAGCGATTCCAACAATTGGTTGGATTGTGTTCTACAGCTATTGGACTCTCGTGAAGAGAGGTGTACGCTTAAGAAACAACAGCAATTCATCAAAAGAGATGGAGGTTCTCTGATTATGAATTGTCGCGTAATTGTTAAACATTATATATCTTTAGAAGAAGAATTCGCATCTGATAGTCATAATAACAAAGAAAGGAAGTTTGAAGTCGATTGTCTGCTGTTAAAATTCAGAATCTTGTAAAGACTTTTGGAGACTTAGTTGCTGTCAATGAACTCACTCTGGATGTTCGTGAGGGTGAGATATATGGACTTCTTGGTCCCAATGGTGCTGGGAAAACTACAACAATTAGAATGCTCATGGGCTTACTTGATCCAGATTCTGGTCATGCAAGTGTTTTTGGCCTCGATTCAACAAATGATCCCGTTGGAGTGAAACGTCTTGTTGGGTATGTGCCTGAGGAACAACAGTTGTATGATTCTTTGACTCCAAGAGAACTTTTCGACTTCATTGCATCAATCCGACAACTAGCTCAAGAAAAGGTAAACAAGAGAATCAAGGAATTTGTGAAAGCTCTTGATTTCGGAAAGTACTATGATAAGATGATTGTTACTCTTTCACAGGGCAATAAGCAGAAAACAATGTTAATTGCTGCGTTGTTACATGCGCCAAAGTTATTGATACTTGATGAGCCATTCTCCGGCCTTGATGTCCGATCTGCCAAAATAATGAAGGACATAGTACGAATTCATACCCAAAACGGAGGTTCGGTACTACTTAGCACACATGTAATGGAAATTGCACAGGGTCTTTGTGATCGAGTTGGTATAATTGATGAAGGTGTCCTGGTTGCAGAAGGCACGCTCGAAGAACTTCGGGTTAAAGCCCATAAAGATGGTGCAACTCTTGAAAGTCTATTTCTAAAATTGACAAAGCAAGAGGATGAAGTTGCTGAGGGAGTATCTGTGCTGCGGGAGGCACTAGTTGAATGAAATTTTCAGAAGCATGGAAACTCGCCAGTGTAATTGCACAAGAATCACGATTTCAAGCCTATTTAGAGATGAATCCATCAAATCTTGCACGAGTGAAGGAGTTTCCAGAAAAAATTTCACGTTCAATCAAATCATCCAGTCGAATCAGCTATGCGATGACTACAATGATTCTAACAATGATTGCCATTATTGCTTTAGCAGCCTCGGCATTCGATGTTTCCATTGGGAATCCTGAAACACGATTAGCTGTGGGTTTCACTGTCTATTTAGCACTAACATTCGTTGTTGTGTTCTTTCTTAACCTAACATCTACTACTGGATTAATCACTTCAGGTGCCATGAATTTACCTGCTATACTGCCTTTAAGTCGAGCCGATATCGAACAGCTCTCATTCATGACCTTTGCTAGGATTTTCTTTGCTCCTGTCTTACTCTCATTAACAATATTTCCAATCGGTAGTCTGATTGTTTTTGGACCTTTAGTAGCGCTGGTTGCTTTTGTTGCATGTGCAAGCACGATTTCAATTGCTATTGGAGCTCTTATTGCCATGTCAAAATGGTTCCATAGGAAATCTCACTCGTCAGATGAGTCAAGAGGTTCTGCCTTTGTTAGAATAGCAGCTTCACTTGGTATAGTAATTGGTATGGTCAGTGTGTATAGCTTAAGCAGCTATCTTCCTGCTCTGATGAGATTTATTATTGAACTCTCAAGTGTTTGGGGAGAGACTGCTTTCACGGTTTTAGCACTCGTCTTTCCTTTTTCATTTGGCTTCTTTGCAGCTTCATTGACATTTACCATGCCCTTACACACATTTCTTGCATCTATAGTTGGTACAAGTGTTTATTCCTTAATTGCTGTGATTCTATACTTCCGAAGTGGGAAATCTCTAAGACAAGTAACTATTAGTGGAGTGACGACCACACAGATTACCATCGAGAAAGAGGTAATCATTAATTCCACAAGCCCGCTCAAAGCAATGATACGTAAAGACCTTAAATTGGCTACAAGAAACATAGGCTCAGCTTTTGTTTTTGCAATACCAATTTTCCTCATCGTAATGCTATTTCCAATGATTCAAAATTGGAGAGTTGATGGCTTTCTTCGTAGTGTGACTGCACTGACAGCTGTGAGTTATGCAAATCTGTTTGGTGGGATTTCATTAGTAACTATCCTAATGTTCGATACGCAAGGCGCATCTGTGCATGAGGGACTTCCAATAAGCTCGAAGCTTGTTCTGAAAAGTAAGACATCGATTTTGATCGTTCCTTATATCTTGTGTATGGTTGCGATAGACATTATGATTCTAGTCAATAATCCAATCACACTTCTGCTACTTCTTATCCCAATCATTCAGATTCCCGTTGGATATTTTGTTGGAATGGCTGTAGGTGCAACAATCTTCCGGATGAGGGGTGGTGGTAGGGCAGTAGCAATCAATGTTGCCTCTGACCAAGCAATGGGTTTGATATCAGCGGCTATGGGAGCTGTTGCGGGCATTATTCCGCTTGTTGGATATGGACTTGCAATGCTGGCTACAGGGTCTCATGTAATCAGTCTGGCATGTCAAGGTATACTTGTCATATTTACAATGATTCTAGCCCGGAACTACATACCCAAACTTCTGAAGGATTGACTGATAATACAAACTTTCATTGTATGAATGCTTTGTAAACAACCCATCAAAGCTTACATAGTCAAAATTCTCACAATTCTAGGAAACCTAATCCAAATTGAACTTGATGTGTAGAGCATGTCCGAGGTCGAGCCCCAGGAAAAGGAAATTACGATATTTCAGAGAGCTCGTTTCATTCTTTTTGAACCCTCTCAAGAAATTAAATCTGATGTCCTTAGAATGAATGCTAGGCTCCTATCTTTTGCGCTATTCCTTATTGTTATTCTTCTCCCCTTCATCCAATTACTTTTGGGTATTCTTCTTGATAATAGCTTTCTATTTTTCTTTGCAACGAGTATCTTCTTGACGCTTTATTTAATTAGTAGAACAAAATTCGTCGTTGTTGCAGGAATTTTGACCACTCTTTGCTTAGCGATTATGCCATTCCTCTTCCTGTTAATGGAATTCAATCAGGATCCAGTCAGAGTGGCGTTGAATATTATAATTTGGCCTGTCATAGCAGCACTTTTTGGAAGTCAATGGTTAACATCTAAATTGGAAGCACTACTTATTATTGGAGAAACATCGAGTTTATTCATTTACTGTCACCTACACCCCAGCATCGGTCTTAGTGTTGCTCTAGAGCCTATTATAGATCAATTTGCACTATCCTTAGTTGTACTCATATTTACATGGATATTGCACTATTATGTACGACAGTTGGAAGAACACAAGCAATTCCTTGAGCAACGTCAACGGGAGCTTGAAGTCTATACTTCAGTTTTGACACACGATCTCGGAAATGATATGCAAATAGTTAGGGGTCTTGTTGAGCTTCTTCATGAAACACTGGAGATACCTCAAGATAAGGAGTCATACCTCTCCACCTCTATCGCTGTGAGTGAAAGGATGTCTCGCGTCATCAAGCTCTTCTCAGTTGTTGGGCGAGGTGTGGAATACGATTTTCTTAAGACTCTCCAAACAATGGCTGATCGAGCCAAGGACGCGACTGGAGGGGCTAATGTCAGCCTTCTTATTGAACCTGATATTCGATCAGCTGAAATTCGTCCAGGAATCTTACTTCCTTTAGTTCTGGAAAACTTGCTAAGGAATACCGCAGATTGTGTGGGTGAAAGCGCAGTTGTAACCATCCGTCTAGGACTTGTGGAGAAGAGATTGATAATCACATATCGTGATAATGGACCCGGTATTGACGCAAGCATTAGAGATCGAATTTTCCAAAAAGGTGTAACGACGAAAGGTGAAGGAAAGGGTCTTGGTTTGTATCTTTCTAAGAGAATTGTAGAATCATATGGTGGCACAATCGAGTTATTAGATGAGCGGGAAAGAAAAGGTGCTGCATTTCTCATCTCAGTACCAGTTCGGTGAAGAATGATTTGGTTTAATTAGGCAGAAGCTTGTAGCTTTTTGTATGGGCTTTAGATATCAGAAATATTCGTTAACAACAATAAGTGGAACCACAGTAGTTTTTCTTTACTGCGTGTTCACGTTGGTTTCATGGGCTTTCTACCCTGCTCCATATGGTCCTGTTACCCATTTTCTCAGTAGTTTAGGAAATTTCGATTATAGTCCCTTTGGCGCATATTTCTATAATCTTGGCTGTATTTTTACTGGTCTTGCTCTTATTCCATTTTTCATTAGTCTTAAGGATTGGTGGACCAAAAGTCCAGTTCAAAGAATTATCATGGTGATAGGTCAGCTACTTGGCATTGCGTCAGGAATTGCACTCATATCAATTGGTGTTTTTTCTGAGAATCTGGGTCAACCACATCTGGATGCTTCTAGTGCATTCTTCAGAATCATATTCTTTGTACTGATTCTGATAATTATTGCATTATTCTTCAATCCTGTATTCAATAAAATCGTTGGTGTTTATGGTTTTGGAATTACATTCTCAAGTCTTGGTTTTGCACTCACTGTTGGAGGTACTTTGACTGAGTGGTACACTGTTTTTGGTTCGTTACTCTTTGTAGCCCTACTTGCGTTAAATAGCATGAAGCTGAATAGTGATTGAACGAATGTAATATCGTAATCGTAGACGCTGGTCTTGGTGAATCAGGCGCTGCTTTGGAAGCTGCAAATAGGGGTCTGAAGATGATTTTTTCGTCTAACAGATTTCAAACAAAAATGTGCAATATGTTGACTATTGCTGCTAATTATACCACTATGCGGATAATCGATTCTCATTTAGTAAATTCGAAAATTGTCGAAAGTATCCGCTCTATAAATAGTGAGATATAATAGGTAGAATTCAACTGCGTAGAAATCTACCTATGCATAATAAGCTGATACGTTGAATTCATTGAGTACAAACATTCATGGAGACCGTTGATTTGAGGCGTAGAACTAAGGGACTGCTGGCAATACTTGTTATTGCAGCAATTGCGATTCCATCAGTGATGTACATTTTGAACAGCATATTGAATCCTCCTCCTCCTGAACCGCTCAATCTAGATGAGGCACCAGCTGAGATTCGAGCAATGAAAGCGGACCTTAAAGAAAAGCTATCAGAAGGAACGTTTACTTGGGATGATATGGAGAACTTCTCGATATTCTCAAATTATGTTGCAGCTCATCATCCGGAAGCTCAAGAGATTACAAAAGATTGGGAAATTGTAGCAGTGCTTGAGGTGTTAGATTCAGGATATCTGTGGTTTACAGTTGCGAATGATGCATTGAATCTAACTGTAGAATCAGTTCCACCCGAAGATCCTGATGTAACCATAATCCTTAGTTTTGACACTTTGACTGAAGTATTCAGTGCCAGGACAACTGCTGCCGCTGCATTTCAACGTGGAGATGTTGATTTCGATGGGACTCTGGGGATTGCGCTTAAGATAGACCGATTGAATACGATTTTCTCGTACACGATTATGGACGCAAAGCTCTACTACTCTTCTGGTATTATTAATTTCGTAATCACTGAGAGCATAGAAGGATCTTACACTCCAGGCTACACTCTATTTCCATGCATTGAGAGCATTATTACAAATGAATCGATGGAGACTGGGGCAATGGGTGCAGGAAAGGTACTCATTGTTGATGACCAAGGAACCATAGTGAATCAATTAGATGATTCCCAACACAGCGTTCACAAGTTCATTAATTCAACAGCAGTCATGATGGGTGGATCTGACGGGTGGATGGAGATCTGGGATTTCGTTTCTGATACTCGAGTGGAACTTGATATTCCTGCTGGGCATCATGAGTTGGACTATAATCCGATAACTGATACTTTCATGGTATTGGAAACTGCAACCAATGGAGAATTTTGGGGCGGGTTGGAAGTTATCTATGATACCATTAGTGAATACAATTGGGATGGAGACCTTCTCTGGCAGTGGGATGCTAGAGTGCATCTTCCATTCAATTCAACACTTTACACAACCATATGTAACAATTACACCTTCAGAGGCTATACCGACTGGATGCACGCTAATAGCTTTGCCTGGGATAAGGTAGAGAATACAATATGGCTTAATGTAAGAAATCAGGACACAATCCTGAAGATTGACAAAGATAGTGGCGAGATCATTTGGAGAGCTGGTCGAAATGGTAATTTCACCATACTTGACATAAATGGTACTGAAGTGGATTCGATTTGGCATTACCCTCATAGTTTAGAGTGGATTGGTAACAATCGATACATTTTGTTTGATAATGGTCTCTTCGATCCTGATGTTCCAACATCTATGACTCGGAATGGAACTGGAATATCTGGCTTTGTTGAGTTTGAGATTGATGAAGAAAATCAGGAAATACGTGAAGTCTGGTCCTGGCATGCAACAAATTCAACTTACTACTTCTCCGAATCAGGAGGAGATGCAGATAGACTACCTGATGGTAATACTCTTGGAATCTTCGCAAATCAAGCATTAGTACTTGCTCAACCTGATCCCGTCATCTTTACAGAGGTGACTCGTGATGGAGAGATTGCCTGGGAGCTTCAAGTCCGTGGTGGGAACGGTACTTACTATTGGGCTCATAGAGTCGAGAGATTCTATGAAGCACCTCTGATTGAAGTTCAGAATCAAGTCGTAGATATTAATGCAGGTACACTATGGCTGAATATCTCAACATGGAATTGTGTGAAAGAGATGTTTTCAACAGATGGAGAGATTCGTGTCATTGTTGATGGTACTGAGATCTACCAAGATACATTTGAGTTTCAACCTCAATGGATAGCAACGAATCTTGAGGTTTCGCTGAGTAACCTTCCAACAAACATCAGGTATATCGAACTCCAGGTAGAGAATAATGATGGAATTCTCAAGTCAGTAGTCATCTATGGTTCCGTAAATCCACAATCGGTTGATCCTGTATTCTATGTACTCGTAGGAATTATGGTAGCTATTCCAGTTATTATAGTGATAAGTCTGATACGAACTGGAAAAATCAAACTTAGTAGAGAGTGAAATATTGAGTAAAGATTTCAAACTAATCCTACCTACTCCTGAGAAACTTACGCCAATTCAGGCTCTAATACTGGTTCAATTGCTTGAAAACCCAAAATATGGTTACGAAATTCTACGCAATCTGCGAGACGCATTTCATGGGTCCTGGGAGCCGAAAACCGGAACCATATATCCTTCGCTTCAAGCTTTGGAAAAGAAGGGGTATGTTTCAAAGCGTGTTAAAGATGAAACAACGCATTACAGTCTGAGTGAAGAAGGGAAAGAGAAGCTTAGAGAGATGAGTGATTATATGGCATTCTACTTTCTGTTCAACTCTCGCTTCATTGAATCAACTGTAGCAAATATGCCCCCTTCTTTCATACAGGAAGTCTTCATGAAAATACACCTAGCCGGAATTGATGAAATGATTCCTGAAGCTCCTATTCTGAAGGCTGTTCGAGAGCTTTCAGACAAAGACCTGAAAAGAGTTTTCCTTGAGCGGAGGAAAAAGATTCTGGAAAGAAAAATCAAACTAGTGAAAAAGGAACTAAAAGATTTGGATGGGTAGGGTGAGTAAATGAACGAATATGAAATTGTCATAGTGGGAGCAGGTCCCGGAGGTTCGACTGCTGCAAAGGAAGCAGCAGAAAAGGGTCTCAAGACTATCTTCTTTGAGCGTGGAAGGACTCCAGGTGAGAAGAACTCGTCTGGTTGTGGTCTTGGTCCACGATTGTGGCGAGAATTTGATATCATGAAGGAGATCAACTCTAAGGACTGTCCTTCAATACGAGAGGGACGTGCTGCTCGAAATTACATGGTGGATAGTGAGGGGAAAGTAACTGGTTACATCATGACAACACCTACATCATCTGTCGAATATGAACCAGCAAAAAGCTGGATCACTTTGAACTGTTATAGAAGTGATTTTGATCCATGGTTAGCGAAATACGCCGTCGAAGCAGGAGCTGAGTTAAAGACATCTACCTTAGTCACAGGTCTCTTGAAAGAAGATGGAAAAGTAGTCGGAGTTATTGATGAGAAAGGTGAGAAGTACAAGGGCTTCGTTATAGGCGCAGATGGGGCAGTTTCCATGGTGGCTCAACAATCAGGGTTGCGCCAGAGATGGGGGCAGAAACAGGTGACTCTGACTCTTCAGTATGACTTCGAATGTTCGACATCAAAGATAGACGATGTGATGGGTGATGAAGCATTAGCTGTGTGGTGGTCAGCGACATTTCCAGCAGCATACCAAGTGTTCTTCAATTCTAGTTTTCATATAGGGTTTGGAAACTGGATGACTTGGTGGGACCGCAATCCTGTTCATTATCTGAACAAGGTTATCAATCTCGATTACTTCCAGCGATTAATTAGAGTTCTCGATGCCAAACCTCGAGAGTTTCAGGCTCATCTTCTACCATGGATGGGAATGCCTGTAAACACTCATACGGACAATGTGATCTTGATTGGAGATGCAGGAGGATTTCCATGTCCGCTTGAAGCCGAGGGTATCTATCCTGCTATGGTTACCGGTAGAGCTGCGATAGAGACCGCAGCTGAAGCAATTTCAGCTTGTGACACTTCCAAGCAGTTTCTCTCTCTATATGACAAGAAATGGATGGAGACCTCTGTAGGAGAGGACTTCAAGTCCGGTCCAGAACTACAGAGCATTTGGATGGCTCTTCCATTCAGTCCAAGACAATCAATGTCCTGGTTTGTGCCATTATTCATGGAGATTTTAGGTGGGATAATTGACTGGTCCGAAGCACATCCTGTGAGAATACGTCAGGTCGCTCGGAGAATTAAACAATACTTACCTCAATTAGTGCCTTTCATAGTGAAAGAAGTGATTCCGCTTTTGACATCAGTCTTAGGTGAGGACCGGATGGATCTGCTGACAGATCCTGAGAAACTTCTTACTGCGATGCCAGAGATTGAAGAAGCCATTACGAAAGCTTTCACTTCCGAGGAGGAGGATTGAAAGAAATGAATATTGACCACAAGAAACTTGTGAACCGAGTACAGGGGACCGGCGACTTCATTAGCATAGACAATACCAAGTGTACCCTTTGCGAACGTTGCCTAGTCATCTGTGTAATGAATCTCTGGAAAAAACGTGATGGCACAGTTTACATTGTTGAAGACTACACCTCACAGTGTTTAGAATGCGGCGCATGTGCTCAGGTATGTGAAACCGATGCAATAGAATTCAGATTTCCTGCTGGAGGAACTGGAATAGTAATCGAGCAGGGTTAACATTGACAAAACAAGGATGAGACAAACAACCATGATTACAGAAGTAGCAAAGATTGTCGGAGATGACAGAGTTTCCAACAAGCAAGAGATACTTGAGGAATATTCTGGTGATTTCAATCCCTCATTAGTCGTCTGGCCAATGTCAAGTGATGAGGTTGTTGAGATTCTGACATGGGCCAACTTAAATTCAGTACCTATTATTCCAGTGAGTTCTGGACTCCCAAGAAGGAGAGGTTCCTCAGTACCAAAAGTAGACAATGCAGTAATTGTTGACCTTAGTAGGATGAAAAAAATCCTAAGGATAGATTCGAAGAATAAAGTGGTAATGGTCGAACCTGGAGTTACATTTGGTCAGTTGATTCCTGAGCTCAAAAAGAATGGACTTCGACCACTAATGCCCCTCCTTCCTAAAGCAACAAAGTCTGTTCTGGCAAGTTGTCTTGATAGAGAACCTACAACAATTCCTCGATTTCATTGGGATCTTTCAGATCCACTCCTCTGTACTGAAACTGTTTTTGGTACTGGTGATAAACTAAGAACTGGGTCAGCTGCGGGACCAGGTTCCTTGGATGAACAGTGGGCATCAGGTCAGGCTCAAAAGAACCCTCAAGGACCATCACAGTTTGATCCATTCCGGATTATTCAAGGTTCTCAAGGAACAATTGGAATTACATCATGGATATCAATGAAATGCGAACATCTCCCTGCTGTTCATACAATATTTCTTGCTGGATCAGAGAGCTTGGATGACCTTGAACCTTTCAACTATGCATTGCTACGAAGACGTCTCGTCGATGAGCATTTCATACTCAATGAGGTGTGCTTGACTGCTGCTCTTGGGTCACGTAAGGAGGTTCCTGCTTGGATACTAGTACTCGGCGTTTCTGGCCATGGCTTACTATCTCAGGAGGAGTTTGAATATCGAAAAAGTGACACAATGGACATCGCCAAAGAATTCAATGTGCGACTCGATAATTCTATTGGAGATCTCAATGGAAACGAAGTCAAGTCATTCCTAAACAGACCGAGTGCTGAATCATATTGGAAATATAACCTTCAAGGCAGTTGCAAAGAAATTTGTTTTATGACAACTCTGGACCAAGTTCAAGGACTGTTCAACGCATTCTCTGATGTAGCAACTCAGGTTGGTTTTTCAGGTGACCAAATAGGTGTTTACATCCAGCCTATGGTACAAGGGGTAACTACACATTGTACAATCGACCTCTACTATGACCCCGATAATGATCAAGAAGTGGCATCGATGACTAACCTCTTGAAAAAGGGTCAACTGAAGCTACTAGATGAAGGAGCGTTCTTCAGTAGGCCATATGGCAGCATTACTACTGCTGTGTTCGAGAAATCCTCACCTGAGATGCTAAAGGCACTTCATAGTGTCAAAAAAATCTTTGATCCCAACAATGTGATGAATCCTGGGTCTCTCAGCTTCAAGGAGGTGCCCAAATGACTTTGGACCAATTTGAAGAGATGATGGACAGCTGTGTCCGTTGTTCAAAATGCAAGTACATTCCACAGATAGCAATTAAGAGCCAACGATTCTCTCATATCTGTCCCTCCATCCAATACTACAATTTCCACGCCTACTCTGGTGGTGGAAGGATGATAATGGCTAACGCATACCATAAAGGCAGAATCGATTGGACCCCTGAGATGCTTGATATACTCTACCAATGCACCAATTGTGGAGGGTGCGAGGTGGCATGTAAATGGGTATATGATTTTGAGCCCAATGAAGTCATTCATGAGCTCCGAGTCAAAGCTATCGAGTCTGGCGTTGGACCTATGCCTGCGCATAGAAAGTACATAGAGCTGGTGGAGCGAAATAACAATCCCTATGGCGAGCCTATAGAGAAGAGACCTGCTTGGCTTTCTGATGATATCGAAGTTGATGACAACTCCTCCACTCTATACTTTGTTGGCTGCACAGCCGCTTATCGCAGGGAAGAGATTGCTCTAAGTACAGCTAGGTTACTCAATGTAGCAAATGAAAGTTTCAGTATTCTCGGCTCTGACGAGATCTGCTGTGGAAGTCCAGTCTATCGTGTAGGCGACAGCAAGAGGGCTATAGACATCATGAGAGATAATATCGAGCTCTTTAGAGAACGGGGAATAGAACGTATCATTACCAGTTGTGCAGGATGCTATAATATGCTCAAGACTGAGTATCCCCGGTTCATAGAGCATGATTTTGAAATCATTCATACCTCACAACTCATGGGAGAGTTGCTCAAAGATGGGCGCTTGAAACCAACGAAAGAGATTCCCCTAAAGATCACGTATCATGATCCATGTCATCTTGGTAGAATGTCTGAACCATATGAGCTCTATGAAGGGGAAAAGGTCGAACTGCTCTCTCAGGTCTACATATGGGATCCTCCAAAGCCCATTCGGCAGGGTACGCATGGTGTGTATGATGCTCCTCGAAATGTAATCAGACAACTCCCCGGAATCGAATTCATTGAGATGGAGAGGATTAGGGAATACTCCTACTGCTGTGGAGCTGGAGCTGGATGTAAGTCCGCCTATCCTGATTTTGCACTCTTTGCTGCAAATGAGCGTGTTGATGAGGCTGAGTCAACAGGTGCATATGCTCTAGTTTCAACATGTCCTTTTTGTAAGACTAACATGCAAGATGCACTGAAAACTAGGAGGAGTCCGATGGTTTTCTACGACCTGACAGAGCTCGTCCTGAAAAGTGTGGACGGTGGTGAGTAGATGCTAGAGGATGATGTCTACAGTAAATTCAGTCAGGTTGTAGGTGAGCGATTTATCACACAAGCTCCTGCAATACTTGACACATACGCTTTCCAGTGGGGATTTGAGATTGAGAGTGCGCAGAAAGGCAAAGAACCATCTAGGTTTGGTGTTAGACCAGCAGCTGTTGTTCTGCCAAGTACTACTGAGGAAGTTCAGACAATAGTTAGGATATGTAATGAACATGATGTTAAGTTCAAGGCACTCAGCACTGGTATGGGCCCTTGGGCTGGAGTGTCTCATCCCCGGTCAATCCAGATTGATCTTCGTCGAATGAATAGAATCGTTGAGATTGACTCAAAGAACATGTATGCTGTCATTGAACCATATGTGACGAATGCGGAGCTTCAAGCTGAACTTTTCAAATATGGTCTAATGCATCATGCTCAAGGTGCTGGTCCTCAAACATCGCCACTCGCGAGTCATACTGCATTTGTTGGACCAGGGTTCACATCACCATATACTGGTTTCAGCGGGAGAAACCTACTTGGAGTTGAATGGGTTCTGCCTAGTGGTGAATTGCTAAGAGTGGGTTCTTATGACTATACTGGAAAGTGGTTCAGTGGTGATGGACCTGGCTTTAGCATGAGGGGCGTTATCAGGGGTTGGATGGGATCATATGGAGGACTCGGTGTATTCACAAAAGCCGCAATCAAGCTATACTCGTGGCCTGCTCCAAAGGATTGGACTTGGGAGCTCAGTGGAACTATCCCCCACTACGAGTGGAAAGTACCACCCTTTTGGAAGATGTTTGTGTTGAACTTTCCAGAGTGGGAGAATTTCGAACCAGCTTTCTATGAAGTAAATGATCACGACGCTGTAATGATGGCTACATGCTCTTCAGCAGAAGGACTTGCAGGTCTCTTTACAGACACGAAGATGGAGGCAATTGAAGCCATCTTTGGAGGTGTTCTCCTTCATGCTAAGCGGTTCTTTATTGTCCTAGTGACCGCACACACTGAACGGGAATTCGAGTACCGAATTAAGCTCATTAAAGCCATTATGGAGAAACATGGTGGGAACGACCTCATCGAGGATGGTGTGATCTCACCCAGAGATGCACACTATGCTGAGTCGGTGAGGAATATGCTTGGTGGCCATGCATTCCGTTTTTCCAACTGCTTCCAGAGCACTCATGGAGGAATGGACACTATAGCACTAGCTGTGAGAATCGCTCAAGTGAATCAACCTATCAAGTTCAGGTATATCGAGAAAGGTGTCATTGGTGACGATAGAGGAGAGGGGGTATGGACCACTGCTTATGAGGGAGGACATACAGCGCATCTGGAAGTTCCTACTGTGTACAATGCAGCATCAATTGACTCTTGTAAGGGATACGCTGAGTACCAAGATGAGTGCAATAAAGTTGACCTTCAGCAATCTCTTGGAATGCCATTCTTTATCGTAGGTGATAAGGTGCATGACTACTACGGTCCTCGCACAATGGATTATCCAAGATGGTTACGCAAGATCAAAGCCACATTCGACCCGAAGGGAGTTGGTGACTCTAGTCACTACATCTCTGCAGGTCAAAGAGAGGAATAAAACATGGACGAACAAATAAGTCAAATAGTCAGAGAAGGTTGGACCGGTCCGGGAAGACGTGACGGTACAATCATTCCAATGAAACCAGAAGAAGACGCACTTCACATCGATGTAGGAGCAAAGAACCAGTATGAATGGTGGTACTTTGATGCTCATCTTGATGGAGGATATACTCTCGTAGCATTCTTCTATGCTGCTTATCCAAATCCGGGACTTGACCAAGGAAAGATTGCGGTCGAATTGACACTTCTGAGACCTGATGGACGCAAGACACAGAAGGTTATCAAATACAAGAAATCGGAGTTCTATGCTTCAAGAGAAATGCCCGATGTCAGGATCGGAGAGAATTACATGAAGGTGGAATTCCTTGAAGATGGGCTCCCAGTCTATGAGATTTTCTTGGAAGATAAAGATCTCATGTTTCATCTGACTTACAAAGCTCAGGTCAAGGGTTGGAAACCAGGCACTGGTTATTCACATTTTGCTGATATGGGTCACTTCGCTTGGGTCGTTCCTTTTGCAAGAGCCTCTGTTGAAGGGACTGTTAGAGATGGAGAAACGACAATATCTGTGACAGGTGTTGGTTACCACGATCATAATTGGCTGAATTTTTCTTTCCAGAGCATCATAGATTATTGGATGTGGGGCAGAATCTACTCTGAGAGTTTTACTGTTTCATACGCTTTCATCCAGTGCAATAAGAAAGTGGACAATCATCAGGTTAAGGTGTTGCTTCTAGCTAAAGATGAAGATCCGATTCTCAGTACCGGTGATTACCAATTCTTCAAGGAAGCCTTTGAGTTTAGTCCAAGTGCAAAACACAGCTTCCCTCACAAAATAGTCATCAATGTCCCAAATGAAATGCGAGTCGAGATGAAAGTGAACAAGATTCTAGAAGCAGTAGACATGCTTGACAATTTCGGAGTAGCTCTTCGTTTCGTAGCAAAGAATATTCTACGATTGAAACCTGGATACTTTAGACTCCTCTCGGATTTTGATCTAGAGGTGAATCATGAAGGTACGACTTTCAAAGAGAATGGTTCAACACTTCACGAAATCGTATTATTCAAGTCTGCTGAGTGATTAGCTGTTTGAAAGGGAAAGAAAAGGAAAGGGTGTACCCTTAGGGTATATAGAGAAGAAGGAAGGTGAGTCAGTCTAACTCTTCATTGAAGGTGCTATGAATACTCATCTGGCGAAACTCGCATCTCTTCATCTAGTTCCGTTTCTGCCATTGTGCCAATTCTTGCCTCTAGGTTCTTCAACACCTGACAGGTCCCCGTTTTTAAAATCTCGTCAATAGTCTTCACCATCGAGTCATCTATCATTAGATACTGTTTCAAATCTCCCCTCTGTTTGAGTTCACCCAGTTCGTCAGCTCCCCGTTCAATCTGTGCAGCAAGCTCCCAGTAAGGCTTGATCCTGTTTCTTGATATTCCTAAGTGCATACCCATTCGAAAGACGATATCAAGTAAGACTCCTAAAACGAGATTGTTTGACTCGTGTTCGTGAGGAGTCTTATGCCTAACAGATCGGTCTCTTAAATTAAATTCCCGACAGATATGATATCCCATGGTCATTACATGGACTGGGAGTCGAGTCCAAATAGGTTGACCATAGGTATTGTTGTTTTCATAAATTCTCTCTATGGCATCATAGTTTGCTAAATACCTTCTTTTTATTACACGCATGAAATAGTCTTTCTGCCGACCGGGTTTTAGTGTCATTCCGCCAAATTGAATGAATTCACCATTTGCAAGTTTTGTTTTCTTTACGAGTTCAGTCATGTTTTCCAGGTTATCTCCAATTGTTGGAATGATTGGAGTTGCCATGACACCACCATAGAGACCTGCATTCCGGATTTCTTTAAGCGCAGCATACCTCTCAGATGTAGTTGCTGCATTTGGTTCAAACACCTTCTGAACTTCATCATCTGCACATGTTATCGTGAACGCAACATTCGCAAAAGCTCTATCATGAATCTCCTTGAGTAAATCCAAATATTCCAACACAAGAGCCGACTTTGTGAGAATAAAGACAGGTAAACCATAATCGAGAAGAGTTTCTAGAATTCGTAATGTGACTTTGTGTTCTCGTTCAGCAGGTTGAAATCCATCACTCACGCCACCGCATGCTCCAATTACAAGGTTTTGAGGAACTTTTTCTGCAATCCTTTTTGCATCCTCATCATCAAGAAATGACCATAGCGTTTCTGATTCCAATTCAGATCTAGATGTGAAACCCAGTTTCTTTAGTTCCCTTTGAAGGACTTGAGCTGCATTTTCCTTAATTCTGATATGCGAGGAGAAGTTGTCTACGTGATAATACTCTGAATTTCCATCGCAATAAACGCAACCGTGCTCACATCCTCTGTAAGCGTTAAGACTTCGGTTCATATGGAACCAACTATCTGCAACATGCGGTTTAGATAGCAGAGACTTTGCTTTGATGCATTCATATTGCATTTCGAAATACGCTCATTCAATTTCTAATG